>CAMLHT010000010.1 GCA_946479895.1 uncultured Gemmatimonadota bacterium
GTTCATGACGGGGAAGCTCAGGGCGGCGTACGCCGAGGTGGGTAAGGACGCGAGGCCCTACGCCTATCGCCCCTCGCTGGTGAGGAAGACCACGTCGTTCGGGGGCTTCGGCTACGACTTCTGGGGCCCGAACGTGAACCTGCGGCCGGAGTTCGCCAAGTCGTGGGAGGTCGGCACCGAGATGAGCTTCCTCGACGACCGGCTCGGCCTCGATGTGACGGTCTACCAGAAGAAGACCACCGACCAGATCGTCAACAACATCCGCGGCAGCTACGCCACCGGCTTCATCCTGTTCAACCTCAATGGAGCCACCACGAGGAACAACGGGCTGGAGATCAGCCTCCGGGGGACCCCCATCCGGCGTCCCGACTTCTCGTGGGATGTCCTCGCGAACTTCGACCGGTCGAGAGGCAAGGTGCTGAGCCTTCGGGAAGGGCTGCCCGAGAGCTACGTCTCCGATACCTGGATGTACGGGTTCGTGCGCGCCGGCGTCGCGCCGGGCATGTCCACCATGGCGCTGACCGGCCGGTTCTATCTCCGGAACAAGGACGGCAAGGTGCTGATCGATCCGGCCACCGGCCTGCCGCTCCGGTCGAGTGACTACATCGATGCCGGCTACGATCGCCAGCCCGACTTCACCGTCGGCCTCACGAACACCTTCCGCTACAAGCGGCTCACCCTCGACTTCCTGCTCGACATCCGGAAGGGGGGAGACATCTTCAACGCCACCGAGCACTACCTCACCACGAAGGGGCTCTCGATGCGCACGCTGGACCGCGACCGGCCGCGGGTGATCGACGGCGTGCTGCGCGATGGGTTGGAGAACACCGACCACCCGACGGTCAACACCATCGTCGTCACTCCCGCCACGCAGCCGAACTACTACACGGACATCAGCGAGGAGCTGTTCATCGAGAAGAACATCAACTGGCTCAGGCTGCGGAACGTGCGGGTGTCCTACGAGCTGCCGCCGACGCTCCTGAAGAACGCCAGCGTGTACGTCCAGGGCACGGACCTGTTCCTCATCACCAACTACACGGGGCTGGACCCGGTCGTGAACGGCAACGACGCGGCGGTGGGAGGATCGGGCGGGGTCGGCATCGACTTCGGCAACTTCCCCATCCCGCGCGGCATCGACTTCGGCCTCAAGGTGGGCTTCTGATGCCGGGCTGCCTCTCGAGATTTCGCGCTCCTTCTCACCGTGACAGTGTCCGATCCACACCGATCCATGAGACGCCGATGAAAAGAACAGGCGCGGTACTACTCGCGGCGCTGATGTGCCTGACGACGTCGTGCAAGGACTTCCTGGACGTCAACACCAACCCGAACGCTCCACAGACGGTGTCGGCGTACCTGTACCTGGCGCCGATGCTGCACTGGATGGCCACGGCGCCCCAGTACGACGGCCGCTACGTCGGACGGTACGCGCAGGAATGGGTCTACCGTTTCAGCGCCAGCAGCAACCCGTATACCTGGGACCGGATGGGGTACGACGCGTCGAGCGACGCCGGGGCGGAGCAGTGGCGCGACGTCTACTGGTCGCTCGGGCAGAACCTGGTGGACATGAACACCCTTGCCGAGCAGGAACAGCGCTGGGATCTCCTCGGGGTGGGGCTGGTCCTCAAGGCGTGGGGGTGGCAGGCACTCACCGACATGCACGGCCAGATCATCATCAAGGAGGCGTTCGACCAGACGCGGACGACCTTCGATTACGACAGCCAGGAGTATGCGTACCAGGAGGTCGACAGCCTCCTGAACGCCGCGATCGTGCTGCTGCAGCGCACCGATGGAGCGGTCGACCAGGGGTATCTCGCGCAGGGAGACCACATCTACAACGGGGATCGCACGAAGTGGCTGAAGCTGGCGTACGGCATGCTGGCGCTGAACCTCAGCCACTTCACGAACAAGGCATCGTACAACCCCGACAGCGTGATCGCCCTCGTCGACAAGTCGTTCACGAGCAACGCCGACGATGCGCTCTTCCCGTACCCGGCCGCGAGCGCCAACGATGACAAGAACTTCCTGGGCCCCAGCCGGGACAACATCACCAGGTACAGGCAGACGGAGTTCATCGTCCACCTGATGGACGGGACGGAGTTCAGCGGAGTGGTCGACCCGCGGATGAGCCGCATGCTCTCGCCGTCTCCGGATGGCCAGTACCGCGGTCTGGATCCGCTCAAGAAAGGCTTCAGCGGGCTCAGCGCGGCCCAGATCCCCAACAACTTCTACGGCTATCCCGGCACCGCGGGCGCCGGTCAACCCAGCCGGTACATCTTCTCCGACAAGACGAAGATGCCGGTGATGACCTACTCGCAGCTGCAGTTCATCAAGGCGGAAGCCGCCTACCGAAAGGGAGACAAGGCCACCGCCCTCTCGGCGTACATCAACGGCATCTCGTCGCACATCGACTTCGTGAACGCCAGGAACCAGGACGACGGCCAGACGCCGACGCAGATCACCGAAGCCGAGAAGGCGGCCTTCCTCGCCGACACGGCGATCGTTCCGGCGACGCCGGACGGGCTGACGTTGTCGCACATCATGTCCCAGAAGTACATCGCCGAGTGGGGCTGGGGGCACAACGAGATCTGGATGGACCTGCGCCGCTACCATTACACCGACATGGATCCGGTGAGCGGCACCGAGGTGTTCCGGGGCTTCACGCCTCCGTCGGGATCGGACCTCTTCGCCGACAACAACGGCAAGGTCGTGCAGCGCATGCGGCCGCGGTACAACTCGGAGTACGTCTGGAACCAGGCGGGGCTGCAAGCGATCGGCGGACTCAACGCGGACTACCACACCGTCGAGATGTGGATCACTCAACCCGAATGATGACATGAACACCAGATCCATAGCGGTGCTGCTCTGCGCAGCCGTCCTCGCGTCGTGCGAGAAGAACGCCGTTCAGGACATCACGGGTGCTCCTCCGGGGGCGAGCGTCATGTTCTTCAACGATGCCGTTGGCGCGCCCGAGGTGAACTTCTACGCCAACGACACGAAGATGACGGCCATCAGCTCCACCGACAGCGCGGAGAACTCGCTCGGGACGGCGTACGGCGATGTGGGTGCCGGCGGCAACTACGCCGGGATCGCGCCGGGGCAGTACACGCTGTCCGGCAAGATCTCCGGCGCGACCGACAATCATCTCGCGATCTCGAGCCTCGCCGCGGCGCTCGAGGATGGGAAGTACTACTCGTTCTATCAGAGCGGCATCTACGATACGACCACCAAGACGGTGGATGCGTTCATCGTGGAGGATCCCCTTCCTGCGGAGATCGACTACTCGGTCGCGCTGGTGCGGTTCGTGAACGCGATCGGGAACTCGAGTCCGATGACGCTGTACGTGAAGGACCGCGACACCGACGTGGAGACCGCCCTGGGCGGCCCGGTGGCGTACAAGGGCGCCGGCGAGTTCGTGGCGCTGCCGCCGGGCACGTACGACCTGTTCGCGCGCGACCCGGGATCGGGCACGGACCTCATCAGCAGCACGGGGGAATCGTTCGAGGCGGGACGGGTGTACACCGTCAGCGCGAGAGGTGACATGACGGCCGCATCGGGCGGCAACGCACCAACGCTGGACAACACCGCGAACAGGTGAACGAACCCAACGAACGACCCCCGGCTCACGCCGGGGGTTTTTCGTTGGTGAGGCTTTCCCCACGGCCGAACCCGAGACTGAATGACCAGACACTCTCCCCTCCCGCTCTCCCGCCGCGCCGTAGCACTCGCATCGCTGTCGCTCGCCGCCATCTCGCCGGCCGGCTGTGCGACACGCCCATCGCGGACCGCACCAGTACCCGCCGTCTCCGCCTCCCCGCACCTCACCGGCATCTTCGCCCCGGATTCCACGCGGGTGGAAGATCTCGCGGCCGGCGTCACGCACGTGGCGCTGCACATCCCCTCCGGGCCGTGGCAGATCCAACTGGTGGAAGTGGCCCCGCACGCGTGCGGGGTCGAGCTCCACACGGTGAAGGGGCTGGACCACGTGATCGGCAGGGAGCGGCCGAGCGCCATCGCGCGCCGCACCGCCGTGGCGGATGGCCGGCCGGTGCTCGCCGCGGTGAACGCGGATTTCTTCAGCTTCGAGCCGCCCGGCGTGTCCGAGGGGCCGCAGGTGAGCGCCGGCCAGGTGGTGAAGAGCGAGACCCCGCGTCGCGCCCCCGCCAAGGAAGGCGGGCCGCGCGAGCAGCCCGCCTTCGGCATCGACGGCGACGGAACCCCATTCTTCGCCGACGCGCATCTGGATGGCTGGCTGCGCATCGGCGATGCGGAGCCGGCGCCGCTGCCGCGCGTCAACCCGCCCGCCGCCGGCGAGGCGGTCGCCCTGTACGATGGCTACTTCGGCGCGCGGACTCCGGTGGATACGGGCGTGCTGGAGGTGATCGTGCGTACGGTGCGGGCCGCCGCGCTGGCCGGCGACACCGCCGTCGGCGTCATCGTCCGCGTGGACACCGCTGCCGAGGGCGTGGGCATCCCGCCCGACGGCGTGGTGCTCGCCGAGCGCACGCACGCGGGGGCCGTATTGCAACCGTCGCTGCAGCCTGGCGACTCCGTGCGGTGGTCGCTCCACTTCCGCGGGACGCCGGCACGCGTGAAGGAGCTGATCGGCGGCTTCCCCATGCTCCTGCAACACGGGGCATCGGTGCTCGACCGGATCGATACCACCTCCAAGTTCTCCGTCACCCGCCACCCGCGCACAGCCATCGGCGTCCGCGCCGATGGCACGGTGCTGCTGGTCGTCGTCGATGGCCGCAGCGAAGCTTCTGGTGGGATGTCGCTCGCGCAGCTCACCGCCTTCATGAAAGCCCTCGGCGCGAGCGACGCGCTCAACCTCGACGGCGGGGGATCCAGCGTGCTCGCCGTCGGCGGCCAGGTGGCGAGCCATCCATCAGACAAGACGGGCGAACGTCCCGTGGCGAACGCGCTGCTCGTGCTCGGCCCGCCGGCGCGGCAGTGCACGAGCGGGAGTCCATGACCCTGCGTCCCGCGCGGCGAGACGCCGACCGCCGCGCGACGATGCGGGGGACCGCCGCTCAGAGCTTCGACAGCATCCGGAGGAACTCCGGCATCCCCTGGGCGTGATCGATGTGGTCCGGCGCCGCGTTGCCGGCGAAGCCGAGGATCGCGAAGCGCCCCTTCCGTGCCTCGCTCAACTGCTGCATCCCGTGCGGCCCCCAGCGGAGCACCGGCTCGAGCGTCAGGCCGAGCGTCCGCACGAGGTAGTCGGTGGTCTCCGTGGTGCTGGCGAAGGTGCCAGGGAAGATCTCGGAGTGGGTGATGAGAAACCGCTTGTCCCCCGCGATCGCCGCGCGGGCGAAGCGGACGAACGGCTCGAGCGGTGTCTCGTCCAGTGTCCCACCCTTGGCGAGCGGCACGCCGTCGGGGATGTAGCCCGTGTGCAGGCCGTCCAGCAGGAGGACCGCGTTCACCTGCGCGAAGTGGCGGGGGTCGCGCAGGATCGCGCGGACGGCGCCGTAGCCGGCGCTGAACCCCACGAGCGTGACGGCGCGGAACGTGGTCGGACGGTGCATCGCCGAGTCGGCCTCTCGGCCGAGTCGTGCGAGGAGCGAGTCGTAGACCGCTGGATCGCTGAACGTTCGATCGTAGATGCTCGCCCCCGGGGCGAGACTCACCACGGCGACCACGTGATCGTGCCCCAGCTTCGATACCGCGTACTCCGGGACGAACGGCGAGCCGTGGAAGTACAGCACGAGATCGAGCGTCCGTGCGTGCCTGGCACCCTCGGGAATGAAGAGCTCCACCGGCTTGTCCAGCGGGCCATTGAACGAGCGCCGGATTCCCGGAAGCTGTCGCGGCGCGATCCGCCCGTGCGCGCGCGTGTGCTCCACCATGGGTGATGGGTTCTGCTCTGCCGGCGGTGTGGGGTCCTGGGCGGCGAGGGGAGCGGCCAGTCCCATCAGGAGGGCGAGCAGGCGCACGCGTCGAATGTTCACTCAGCTTCGCGGAATTCAGGTGAGGTTCATGACGGAACCGCGATGGTTCCCTCGAGATAGGCCGCCGCCCGCCCCGCCACGCGGACCCGCGCAGCCGTCAGCTCGCAGCGCAGCTCCCCGCCGCGCCGGGACAACTGCGCGGCGCGCAGCCTCGAGCGCTTCAATCGGGCAGCCCAGTACGGGGTCAACGCCGCGTGAATGGATCCCGTCACCGGATCTTCGGGAATTCCATAGCTCGGGGCGAAGTAGCGCGACACGAAGTCCGCGTCGTGGCCGGGCCCACTGACCGCGACACCATAGGGGTGCAGACCGGCGAGCACGTCGAGTCGCGGGCGCGCGCCCGCGACCATCGCTTCGTCGGCGACGATCACGTAGTAGTTCGGATCCTCCTCGATCCGGAAAACCTCGGTCGCGTCGATCTCCAAGCCGGCTTCGAGAGCTTCCGGTGGTCGTTCCACCCGCACCGGCGTGTATCGCGGCAGGTCCAGCTCGAGCCACTCGTCTTCGCCGCGGCGGACCGCCAGTGGGCCACTGCGGGTCTGGAAGTGCACGGTTCCGAGCTCGGGGCGCAGGCGCCCGAGGATCACGAAGGCGGTCGCGAGGGTCGCGTGTCCGCAGAGCGGAACCTCCTGGGTCGGGGTGAACCAGCGGAGGTGATACCCCGCACCATCCGGCACGAAGAACGCCGTCTCGGGCAGGTTGTTCTCGGCGGCGATGGCCTGGAGCAGGTCATCGGGCAACCATCGCTCGAGCGGACACACGCCGGCCGGGTTGCCGTGAAAGACGTGTGAGGTAAAGGCATCCACGACGAAGTATCGGATTTGCGCCACGCCGGATCTCCTCACGTCATGTCGAACTTACGAGTGCGTACGTGGGCCGCGCACTCGGCTGACGAGAGGTGGAAGATGCACGCCGTCGGCCATCCACGGCACCCGGGCCGGCGGCGCAGCCGCCGTAGCAGTCCGGGTGGCTCCGCAGTAGGCGCGTAACGGCGCGGAGTGTGTCACCCGGCTCCGGCCGCCCGCACGATCAGCAACACCCCTGCTCCGACGCCGACGATCCCGATGGCTCGCGCGATGCGCTCGGCGCCCGGCGCGAGGCGCTCGGCGGTGATGGCTCCCGCCACGAGAGCCATTACACGCAGGTTCATGAGGCCGAGCACGAGGAGCGCCGCCGTCGGTCCTGCGCTACAGTAGCCGCACTGGACGCCGAGGCGCAGGCCGTATCGCCAGGCCGCGCCTGCAGTCGCGGACAGAGTGCGCCCGCGCCCCGGAGCATCCCGCCAGCAGGCGAGGTGGTGCGCCTTCCACGCGGTGAACTGGAGCGCGCCGGCGATGACGACGACCACTCCGGCCACGATCGGAGCCGCGCGCGCCAGCGCCGGGAACCGCATCTCGACCGCCGACAGCGCGACGCCCAGCGGAAAGATTGCGGCTCCGAGCACGCCCCACACGCCGAAGTACGCCGCGCCAACCACCGCCGTCAGCCAACCCGGGTGCCTCGCGCCGGCGCTGGCGATGCCCCGCCGGTAGCGCCACAGCACTGGCGCGAGCGATGGCAGCATCATCGCCGCCATCATCGCGACCCACATGCCGACGAAGGAGGCCGCGGCGTCGAGCCACGGCCGTCCCGGCATCCACATCCCTGCCATCGACGTCGACCAGCCGCTCGCGCCGGCGACGCTCACGCCCTGGCCCGGCGCCCGTCGTACTCGTCGTGGCGGCGCCACCAGATGCCCTTCTCGTTGCGTCCCAGGGGCGCGCGGTCGAGCCACTGGTACATCCCCCACAGCCCGTCCAGCCCGCGCGCATAGGTGGAATAGGCGTGGTAGACGACGCCATCCTCGAGCACGAACGTGCTCATCCCCGGCATCTCACGCGTGTACGCGGGCGCGTCCGTGCCGCACGTGGCGGCGAGCCGGACGACGGGCTCGGGGGCCTGTGCCTCGGTCATCGCGTGGCCGCTGCGCCGGTAGTTGTACTCGACGAGCCCCGCGCGCTGCTGCTGTTCGGTGAACCCGACGTTGAAGTCGGCGTTGAAGTCGCTGCCGAGCGACGACGCCCAGGGGAACCTCCATCCCATCCGCTGCTTGTACGCCTGCAGCTTCGCGAGCGGCGCGCGCGACACCGCCGCGAGCGTGACATCGTGGTTCGCCAGGTGGACGACGAAGCCGTCGAACCCGTCCGCGATCGCCGAGCACGACGGGCAACCGGCGGTGTAGTCCGGCCCGAACATGAAGTGGTAGACGAGGAGCTGCGATCTCCCCCGGAACAGCTCCGCCAGCGAGGCGCTCCCCTCGTCGGTGTCGAACCGGTATTCCTTCTCCACCCGGACCCACGGCAGCTCCTGCCGCCGCCGCGCCAGCTCGTCGCTGCGCCGCGTCAGCTCCTTCTCCGCCTCGAGCAGCTCGAGCCGCGCCGCCAGCCACTCCTCACGTGTCCCGGTCGTGTGTCTCGTCATCGTTCTCATCTCCCTCTGGTGTCCGTCGTCGCTCGTACCGGATCTCGATACGACGTGCCGGTTGTCGGCCGCGAGGTAGATTAGGACCGGGCTTCGGAGAGGTGTGAGTGACAAGTATGGCGCGATTCTGATGGACTCGCTGATCACGGCCGCGGCGCGCGCGCTCGCCGCGGGGGATCCCCTCGGCGCGCTGAACCGCGTCGCCCTGCGCGACGATGCGCCCGCGCTCGCGCTCCGGGGGATCGCGATGGCGCAGCTCGGCGATCTCGCTCGCGCGCGGGCACTCGTGCGGCGCGCGGCGCGCGCCTTCGGGGCGAGGGAGAGCGTGGCCCGCGCGCGGTGCATCGTCGCCGAGGCGGAGATCGCGTTCGCCTCGCGCGACCTGGGGTGGCCCGCGAGGGTGCTCGACGCGGCGCGCGCGACGCTCGAGGCGCACGGCGACCGGGTGAACGCCGCGTATGCGCGGCACCTCGAGGGGCGGCGCCTCCTTCTGATCGGGCGCATCGACGAGGCCGAGCGTGCGCTCGCCGGGTTGGACCCCACGCCCTTCCCCCCCGCATCGAGGGCCGTGCACGAGCTGGTCGTCGCCGGGATCGCCATGCGACGGATCCGAACGGATGCCGCGCGTGCGGCGCTCGCCCGCGCCGAGCGCGCCGCGCGCGCGGCGGGAATTCCAGCCCTCACGGCGGAGGTCGAGAGCGCGGCGCTCGTTCTCGACACCCCCGCGGCGCGCCGGATCGCGCGTGGCGAGGAGCGGCCACTCCTGCTCGAGGAGGTCGAAGCGCTGTTCGCATCGAGCGCGCTCGTCGTCGACGCGTGCCGTCACGCCGTGCGCGGCGCGCGCACGGTGGTGTCGCTCGCGAGGCGTCCGGTGTTGTTCGCGCTCGCGCGCGCGCTCGGCGAGGCGTGGCCCGGAGACGTGCCCAGGGACACGCTCCTCGCGCGGTGCTTCGGCGCGAAGTTCGTCGACGACTCGCATCGCGCGCGGTTGCGCGTGGAGGTCGGACGGCTTCGCCGGATGCTCGGGACGCTGGCCGGCGTGAGCGCGACGAAGAGCGGGTTCGCGCTCGTCCCGCGCGGCGCGCGCGAGGTCGTCGTGCTCGCGCGCCCCGTCGAGGAGGAGCACGGGGAGGTGCTCGCCCTCCTCGCCGACGGCGAGTCGTGGTCCAGCTCCGCCCTGGCGCTCGCGCTCGGGGCGAGCCAGCGCACCGTGCAGCGCTCGCTCGACGCGCTCGCGGCGGCGGGGAAGGTGCAGTCGTTCGGCCGCGGTCGTGCCCGGCGTTGGGTGACGCCCCCCGTGCCGGGATTCACGACGACTTTGTTACTCCCCGCTCCGCTGCCGGATGACTAGAATGGACGCATGAAACGATCGACTGCCGAGATCATTCGAGAGTACGGCCCCTTCCCGGATGTCGAGGGCGTCCACGGGGTCACGTACGATGGGGAGCGCGTCTGGTTCGCCTCCGGAGACAAGCTGAACGCCTTCGATCCCGTGAGCGGGGAGCCACTGCGCTCGCTCGACGTCGCCGCGCACGCGGGGACGGCGTTCGATGGTGAGCACCTCTTTCAGATCGCCGAGGCGCGCATCCAGAAGATCGATCCGAAGACCGGGCGCGTGCTCGCCTCCATCCCGGCGCCCAGCGGCGGCGGCGACTCGGGGCTGGCGTGGGCCGAGGGGACGCTCTGGGTGGGAGAGTACCGCGAGCGGAAGATCCATCAGATCGATCCCGACACGGGGGCGGTGCTGCGCACCATCCAATCCAACCGCTTCGTCACCGGCGTCACCTGGATCGATGGAGAGCTCTGGCACGGCACCAGGGAAGGCGATGCGAGCGATCTGCGGCGCGTCGATCCCCGAACGGGGGAGCTCCTGGAAGTGCTCGAGATGCCGCCGGGCGTGAGCGTGTCGGGGGTCGAGGCCGGTGGCGATCGGTTCTTCTGCGGAGGAGGGGGCAGGAGCAAGGTGGTGCGGGCCGTCCGCCGGCCGAAGCGAGGCTCGGCGAAGGGCGGCGAATTGAAGGCCGCCACCGAGTCCACGAGCAAGTAGATGCGGCAGCGCTCCCGGTCATCTGGCCGGGAGCGCTCTGCCTCGCGCGGGCTCGCGAGCGCGTGCACGTAGAAGGTGATGCGCCATGTACCGACGAAGGAAGCCCGGCGCGCGGTCGCTCCAAAAGCCTTCCGACGTGCCCAACGGCACGCAGGGCATGCTCGGCGGTCGGAAGCGCCTCGGGGTCACGGCGGCCGTCAGGCGGCGCCCAGCGCCGTTTGCGGGGCGTGCGTCCTCCCCCACGAGCGCAGTCGGATTGCCAGCGCGACGAGGAGCGCGCCGAATACGAGGGCGTAGGCGCCGATCCAGAGAACGACCGCGAGCGCGCCCGCGGCCGGAAAGAGTACGAGCAGCACGCCGAAAATGAGCGAGGCCACCCCACTCAGCACCAGCAGCCATTCGCCCGTGATTGCCTTCCGCAGTCGGATGGCCGCGACGATCTCGAACGCGCCGGTCACCAGCGCCCAGGCGGCGATCAGGTACAGCAGTGTGATCGCGGTAATCCCGGGCCAGAAGAGCGTCGCCAGCCCCACGGCCACACCCATCAGTCCCTCGATGAGGAGCATCCACCAGCGGTCGCCCGCGCCGTGCCGCCGAATGGCGGTCACGATGGCGAGGAGGCCATCGGCGAAGGCGTACGCGCCGAAGACGAGCACGAGCACGGCGAGCGAGATGCCCGGCGCGAAGAAGGTGACGAGGCCGAAGAAGATGCCCGCCAGTCCGCGGAGCAAGAAGACCCACCAGTTCCGGACCAAGCTGTCCACGTCTATGATTGTGACTCGCATCGATCTCCTCCCTCTCGCATTGAACGGCACCGACTGCACGGCGTAGAGTCTCCGGTTGACGTTACGAGCGGCCGTTGCGCCGCATCCGCCGGACAATCGCGAAGTCGGTGTCAGACAAATGGGGCCGAAGCGCTCGAGCAGCGCACTCAGTAGGCGGCTCGTGTTCTCGTCCGTGAGCCGGATGTCCACGTCGAACTTCAAGTGAGCCCACGCCCCAGGAACTCGGGGGGCGCGAGACCGGGCAGCCGTGAGCCCCAGTCGATCGCGTTCGTGAGCACTCCCGGTATCCCGTCGTTGTACTCGGGCGTCGCGATGAGGACGCCGTCGGCCTCGCCGAGGCATACCTTGAACGCCGCCAACGACGAACGTTCCGCCACGACCCGTGCCGTCCCCTCGGCTGCGCCGCCGGCGTTCGAGTAACGGGTTTCTTCGCGGGCTCCTCGGGCGAGACAGGGAATTCTCCCCATGTCGCTCTCCTTGGCGGACGCCACGGTACTCGCCCGACGTCGGGAACAGTAGCGCGTCCACCGTCAGCGCCATCATTAGAGTTCGCAAACCTGGCGCGCGCCATGCGGGCCCGTCGTCTTGATGCGTGTGGCGCCGCGGCATGTCCGAACCGTAAGGCAGTGCAAGGAGTCGGTGCCCAACGCGATGCAGGGAGTGGTTCAGTTGCTCGATCCTCGTGTCGATCCACTCGTCGCACTTCTCGTAGAGGACAGTCCGAGTGACGCCGAAGTGATCATCGAGCGCCTCGCCTCTGCGTCGCGTGCGACGCCTACGGCGCCGGTGCGTCTTGTACACGCCAGCAGCGTGGCCGCCGCGCTCGTGGTACTCCGAGAAGCGACACCGGACGTGGTCATTCTCGACCTCTCGCTTCCGGATGCGCACGGGCTCGAAGCACTCCGCCGAGTGCGTGCCGCCGCGCCCGGCGTGCCGGTGATCGTGCTTTCGGGCACGGCGGACCAGGTGATGGCGTTGGAGGCGTTGCGTGCCGGCGCACAGGACTACGTGCTCAAGCCGCCGCCGGATGGCCGCTCACTGGTCCGAACACTTCGTTACGCGCGTGAGCGCCAGCACCTCGTGTGCGAGCGCGATGCGGCCCTGCGCGAGTCGGCGACGGCCGCGCAGCGATGGCGCCTCCTCGCTGAGGTTGGTAGGGTGCTCGCCGAGTCCAACGAGCCCGAGAGGGTGATTCCTGGACTCGCTTCCATCCTCGTCCCCGACGCGGCCGACTGCTTCGTAGTCTATCTGGTCGGCGATGGTGATGTGCCGACGATTATCGGGGTCGCTCACGTCAACCGTAGTCGCGAATTCGAGCTGAGAGTACAGGTGCGCGAGCTGCTTGGCGCGCAAGCGGTGGGCGTCGATCGACTCTCCGACGAGTTGCAGACCGCCCGCGCCACGAATGCGGGCGACTTGGAAGGCGTCACGCCGCTTCTCTTCGACGTGGTGGGAGTGGAATCAGGCGCTGTCGTCCCGCTCCGCCTCGGCGGTCGGATGCGCGGGCTCGTCGCGCTGGCCATCACGGCCGGACGGCGCGACACCGCGGCCGACGACGAGTTCGCGTCGTTGCTCGCTGACCGCATCACGCTCGCGCTGGAGCGGGCTCGTCTCCATCGGCAGGCACAGCGCGCCGCCGCGGCACGCGACCGCGCGGTGAGCATCGTGTCGCACGACCTGGGTAATTCGCTGAGCACGATCGAGATATGTGCCGCGGCGCTCCTCGACCCGGAGCCGCAACCCCTGAGCGGGGTCCGCAGCATGGCGCAGATCGTCCAGCGCTCGGCCGCGTGGATGCGGCACATCGTCCAGGACCTGCTCGACCGGGCGAGCCTCGACGCCGGTCGTCTCATGCTCGATCGACGGCCGACCACGGTTTCCGATGTGGTCGGCGCGGCGCAGGTGTTGTTCGCGCCGGCTGCCGAGGAACGGGCGCTGGAGTTCGTCGTGGAGAGTGGCATCGGTCTTCCTCGCGTTGACGCTGACGCGAGTCGCCTGGTGCAGGTGCTGTCGAACCTGCTCAGTAACGCGATGAAGTTCACGCCTATGGGCGGGCGCGTGGTGCTGTCGGCGCGTGTGGTTCCCGAAGAAGCGCCCGACGCGAGTTCTCTCGGCGGCCGAGTCGACGTCCGCTTCACGGTGACCGATACCGGCCCGGGGATCCCGAAGGACGACCAGCCCCACATCTTCGATTGGTTCTGGCACGCACCGAGCGGAGGGCGGGGCGGAACGGGGCTCGGGCTCGCGATCGCAAAAGGCCTGGTGGAGGCACATCGAGGTCGATTGAATGTGGAAAGCGTGCCCGGGCACGGCAGCACGTTCTGGTTCACCCTACCATCCGCCCGGGGGGAGGCATGAGAAGGCAGAGGCCCCGGCATGCATGCACATCGCGGCGATGCGGACGCGTCGCATGAGCGCCCGGTCATGCCAGGCGCCCGATGGACCGATCGTGAGCACGTCGGGGTCCAGGACGCGTGAGAGCCCACTTGATCGCCTGGCGCAGCTCGGCGCCAGACTCGCCGAGCGACCCTACGCGCGGCGCGGCGTGGCGATGAGCAACGACTCGATCCGGGTCATTCTCGCCGATGATCATACCATGGTTCGCGAAGGCCTGCGCCTCCTGCTTCGCGCGGCCACCGACATCGTCGTCGTCGGCGAGGCCGAGAGCGGCGCTGGGGCCCTCGCGCTCGCGCAGCGCGTCGTTCCGGACGTCGTCGTACTCGATCTCGACATGCCGGGAGGCGATGGGATCGCAGCACTGCGCGAGCTTCTGGCCTCTCTTCCCAACGTGCGAGTGCTCATCCTGACCGTGCACGCGGAGCAGGAGCATCTCTTGCGGCTGCTCGAGGCGGGGGCGCGCGGCTATCTCACCAAGGAGGCGGCCTCGCGCGACCTCGTCGAGGCGATCCGCGTCGTGGCCGCCGGGGAGATCTACGTGCGGCCGGCGGCCGCGCGGCTGCTGGCCGGTGCCGTGGTCCCGCCACACGCAGCCGATACGGCGCGCAGCCGGTTCCAAACACTCAGCGAGCGCGAGCAGACCATCCTTCGGATGGTGGCTCAGGGGTACAGCGGGGCCGAGATCGCGCGGCAGCTCCGGATCAGCACCAAGACCGTCGACGCGTACAAGCGTCGCGTCCAGGGGAAGCTCGGGCTCGAGCATCGCACGGACTACGTGCGGTTTGCGCTCGAGGCGGGGATTCTAGCTCGGGAGCGGTCCGCCGTGACCGATCAC
This sequence comes from uncultured Gemmatimonadota bacterium, assembly GCA_946479895.1. The sequence goes on from CAMLHT010000010.1 coordinate 14,476, forward strand.
GGGTCGTAGTCCGACCGCACCGCGGCACTCATCGCGAACTCGTCCGCAACCACCTGGTCGATCATGTCGAGCATCGCGCCTTCACCGTCGCACTTGGCCACGTAGCCCCAGTTGAAGGCCGAGGGAGCGCAATCTGCCTCTGATGAACGAACGCATCTGCACGAGGTTGAACACGGCCTGCGTCAGCGCGGCGCGGCTCAATCGGAGCGAGCGGATCCCGAGATCGCCGGCGCCGCAGTGGACGCTTTCAAGAGGAGGCGGAGCGCGCAGCCTGCAACGCCCCTGGCGTCACCAACGTCAAGAACGAGCTCACCGTCGATCGAGGGCAACTGCGTGCGCCTCCTCCGAGATGTGGACGGTCGAGTAGCCTTCGTCTCGGGGCTCTGCGTAGGACGGCCATGGATGGGCGATCCGAAGCTCGGCAGCGCCGCGCGAGCGGCGCCGGCGCGACGCGAGTCGTCACCGCCCCCGCGACAACGGCCACGCGCGCGGAATCGCCCACCGGCTGAGCGCTTCAGGCGACCGCGCGGCGGTCCTCCCTCGTGCGGCCGTGCATCAACGCAGATACGGCAGCGCAACCGTGGCCAGCGTGAGCGTCACGAAGAAGCCGATCGTGTCAGTGGCGGTGGTCAGGATCGGCCCGGAAGCGACCGCCGGATCCAACCGCAGACGTCGCAGCAGTAGCGGCATGATGCCTCCGAGACACGCGGCGACTAGCAGATTCACCGCCAGCCCGACGCCGACCACCGCACCGAGCATCACGCTGCCACGCCAGAAGTACGCGGCGGCGGCCGTGAGCGCCCCGACGACGACGCCGGCGACGAGGCCCAGAACCACCTCCGCGCGGATCACTCGGAAGACGTCGCTCGGCCGCAGCAGCCCCATGGTCAATTCCCGAATGCTGACCGCGGTGGACTGACCGCCGGCGTTGCCTCCCATGTCGGAGATGATCGGGAGAAACACGGCGAGCGCGACGACAGAGGCTATGGTGTTCTGGTACACCGCGATCACACTCACGGCGACGAGATCCAGAAGCAGGTTGATGGTCAGCCAGACGACGCGCCGAGTGAGACGTCCCGTGAGCGGCAGCGTCCGGAGCTCCTCACCACCCAGGATCCCCGCGATCTTGAGCAGGTCGCGCGACGCACTCTCCTTGGCCGCCTGCTCGACGTCCTGCCGCCGGACGATCCCGACCAGCGTCCCCGCTGCATCGACGACCGGCGCACTGTCCAGCTGGTGCCGCTCGAACATGCGCTCGAGCTCATCGAGCGGCGTCTCCACCCGGAGCCGCAGCGGCTCGGGGCTGGCCAATTCCCCAATGCGCTGGCCAGGCTCGGCGAAGAGGAGGTCGCGTGTCTGCACGGCTCCCCGCAGCCGGTCATCGCGCGAGACCACGTACAGGTCCTGCACGTCGTAGCGACGATACACTGTGGCGTGCTGCCGGATGTCGCGAAGCACCTCGTCCGGCGCGGCCGATTCTGGATAGGCGAGGTATTCCGTCACCATCAGCCCGCCGGCCGTATCTCGCCCGTACTCCAGCAGCTGGCGCGCCCCGGCTGCTCGGTCGGGGCGCATGGCCTGGAGGACTCCGTTGGCACGGTCCGGCCCGAGCCGGCCAAGCAAGTCGGCCTGCTCATCGCTTGGCAACGCGTCCACGATCGCCGCGGCGCTGGAAGCCGGGAGGCGACTCAGGATGTCGCCCGACTGGGCCTCGGGTAGCTCCTCGATCAGATCCGCTCCGTACCTGGGCTCGAGCAGAGTGAAGAGCTTCGTCCGCTCTCCACCCGTCAAGCGCGAGATCGCGCGAGCCGCCCTCCCGTCCTCCAGCGCCTGCGCCGCATCGGCAACGGTCGCCGCGCTCCCGGATGCGAGAGCGACTCCGAGCCCACGTTCCGGATGGCGTTCGACCTCAGAACTCCGCTCGTCGTGCATGTGTCCGCCCGCGCTGACGATCACCGCCGCGCGACGGCGTAGACGGCGCCCATCAACGCCATTAGCAGCGAGCGCTCGTCCCACGCGCCGTCGTGGCGGATGCCGTTGATATGGACATTGACTGCTCGGCTCGATGACGCGCGAGCTCTTCGTTGTCGCTCGGTCCCGCGTCACGACCGGGCTTGTGCTCGACGAAGAGCCGTGTCCGCTCGCTGTTCTTCTCCCCCTCGTCGTGCTGCTGGCGGTCTTCCACGAGCCGGCGCTTCCCAATGTACGCTGCCTGCTCGCGTTTGCGCTCCTCGTGCTCCCCCTGCTGGAGCTGCTCGATGGATCGAGCGTGCGTCCGCGAGCCGTGCTGTCCCTCCGCGTGCGTCTGTGCGCCCTTCTGGCGCTTGCCCCGGCTGCGCCGAGCGCTCGCGTCTTCCCGGCCCGCATCTCGCTGGTCGTGCTCTGGGGAGCTCGAGTGGCTGCCCATTGTCTGCTCCGTCTCTGGAATGAGCGACGAAGAACCTCTCTCCCGTGGGGAGTTCCCGCCGTGCTTGGGTGTCACCGCGCCTCACCGCCACGGCCGCGTTCGGCGTCGCGGTCCGCGCTCCTGGCGCGACGCTCACCCGGCTCATCGACCGGCGTGACGTGTTTCTCCACCACGACCCCGTCCACGATCACCTCCTCGATGACCACGTCACCTGCGCTCGTCCCTGCGCCTTCGGGCACGCCGCGCGTACGCGTGAGATAGGGCGCCTGCTCACGCCCCTTGCGGCGCTTCCCCCAGAATCGTTGCTGATCGAAGAGGCCACCCTGACGCTGGCCAGCGGCGCGCGTGGCCGGCTCGTAGTAGTCGCGAAGGGCCTCCTCCTGCTCCGGCGTCGGCGCTCCCCGCTCGAATCGCGGCGCGCCAGCCAGACCGGCCGCCGGCAGCCGGTCGACCACGACCACGTCGTCCTTCTCGTCGATCCGGGCCGCTCCGATCGGGACCAGCACCCATGTGTCCTCGTCGGAGGCGAGCACCTCTGCATCGACTTTCACCTCGAGATACTTCACGACCATGTCCGTGGTGTCGACGATCAGGTCGTCGACCTTCCCCACCCTCCGGTTGTCCGGGAGAACGACCTTCCATCCACGGATGTCCGGGTCGGGGTCGGCGATCATGAAGTCGTGGAGATCGCTCAGGTGCGCGAGCATACCTGACGCTACGCTGGCGTCGTCCCGCTTTGGCACAACGCGCATCTTCGCTTTCTTGGTCATGTCGTCATCTCTCCTCTGCTCACCGCTGGGGCTGCAGCTTGGCGTCGAGCACCTGCTTCGCGTGCGCCTGCTGCATCGCCGAGTCCATGTCGTCCAGATATTCATCCGCCACAACGAAGACGATGGCCGAGCTGCCTGGCGCGAGTATGGCCCCGATCTTCTCCGCATCTGCTGCAGAGATGCCGGCCTTCTTCCCCGTAGAGCTGTCGCTCGGGGTCAGTGCAGTCTGCGCCGGGTGACCCAAGAGGGCGATGGCGCCGTCGATCGCCTTGGTGCTCGTGCTGTTCGCGGCCGCACCCTTCTTCCCCTGCTTCTGTTGAACGTTGACCTTCCCCTTCGAGTCCTTGGAGACTACGGCATACGACTGGAAATGGTCGGTCCTGTGCGCGGTCTTCATGTCACCCATGGCCTGCGCCGCCCCGCTCGGGCCGGGGAACACGGCGACGACGAGCGTCATGGGCGTCGTGTCTGTCACCGCTCCGGCGCTGGTGTCCTGCACCAGCCCGGCAGTGGTGTCCTGCGCAGCAACACGGCGTGCGTCCAGAGCGAGTAGCCCGACGAGCGTGACCACGGCGAGGCGTGTTCCTGCGAGACGTGCGCTGTAATGCGTTCTCACGGCTACCTCCTTTCCAGCTCTCCAGAAGGCGAAGACCCCTTGCGACGCCCGGTCTCAGCTCCCCACTCCCGCGCCCGGCGGCGGCGGGCGCGGTCGCGTCGCGGGTCGTTCCGCAAATGGTGGACGCTGCGCTCGCCGCGCGCTGTCAGACAAATGTGAAGCGCACGCCAGACAGCATGGTCAGTAGCGCTTCGCGTCGAGCCTCACCGTTCCGCGGAAGACGCGATAGATCACAACGAAGGAGCCAATGCCAGCGGGAGCCCGATGCCAGCCACGACCAGCATGATCCGGAGCGTCTTGGGCGTGGACGCGGCGTCGAAGGTGGGGATTCCGCCCTATTCCCGCCCACGAGCGGGTCCTCCTCTCTCGCAGTCACCCGCTCGTACGTGGGTCCGTGCCTGATCTTCTGGTCGAGGAGCAAGAGGTAGGGCGCACCGAGCAGCAGATGAACACCCCCGAAGAGAACGACGGTGGCCCACACCTGCGCCGGCGCCAGCCGGGGCGAGACGCCCTCGGCGGTCCGCGGAACGCGCGCAGGCCCGTGACGGGATCCTTCGCACCTCGATGCACGAGGAAGCGCAACAGCCCCGGGATCTCAGCTACGACCACGTCACCGCTTAGCTGGTCTTCTCACTCCGCCGGTGCGCTTGCAGGAGTTGGTCGGCCAGCCACACCAGGGCTGGGCCGTTCTCGTCCACCCCCCCCAGCACCCGGAGCGCCTCGTACGCGTCCGCGACGCACTGAATCAGCAGATCGCGCTCCTTCTCCACGACGTTCAGCTCTTGAGTGTGAGCCATTACTTCCTCCCGATGTGCTGGGCCGCCGCTCCTCCGCTACACAGATCGCGGCTGCTCGCCGCGCCCCGCGCATTCGAGCGCCGTACATGGCTGCCGCCTTCGCCGCAAGTCACCTTCACGCCGTGCACGTTCGCGAAGCGACGAGCAAGACAGAGTCAGACTGCCCGTGTCAATTCTGGACGCTCCGAGATCGGCGCGCCGTCAGACAACTGGGAAGCGTGCGCCAGGCAAATGCGTCGGCACGGCCACCTTCACCGCTGGATGCGCGACCGGGAGGGAATCTGACTCGGAGCCGGCACCCTCGATTCTCGGTAACGTCACACAGCACCGCGCCCATCGCGCTGTTCGCGGCCGCGAGTCTCACGCCGATGTGGCGATTCCGATGGACCATCTCGAGCTGAAAGGCGACCGGTTCCTCCTCCCAGGTGCCACCAAGGACGCGCTCGAAGCATTGCCGGCGTTCCATTACGCCACCACGTAGTGGGACCGCGCCGAGCGCGGGAGGCTGGACGGTCGCGCGGCGTCGCAGTTGTCTGACGCGCGCTTCCGGTTTCCCCGACTGTACGCGCTTCACGCGCGGTGCCACCGTTCTCGGGCATCTCATGACGTGGAGAACGCGCATGTTTGGATCCCGGAAAAGGCCGCCATGTCTTTCGATCCTCGTCCTCGTGCTCGCGGCTGCCTGCTCCAAGAAGCACTCGGGAGCCCACACCACGGCGAGCGCCGGGGCGATCGCATCCGAGTCGTCGGCAGGAGCCGTTGCGGTCACGACAACACCAAGTGGTCAGCTCGCGCTCACGGTCGCGACCAAGCCCGGCGAGGGCGTGTATCTCACGGACGCCAACGGAAGGGCCGTCTACTTCCTCGAGACTCCGGATGGCGCGGCGGTAGCGAAGTGCGAGGGCGAGTGCGCGACGGCGTTCGACCCCGTCACCGGGAAGGCGATCGTCGCGACGGGAGACACGACGGTGAAGGTCGCGCTGATCGGCGACGTCACGCGTCCCGACGGGACGAAGCAGGTCACGTACGACGGCAAGCCGCTCTACTATTATCGCAAGGACCAGGGGGCGAACGACACCAAGGGCCAGGGTGTGAAGGCCGGCGATGCCCAGGCGCACCTCGTGGCCCCCACGGGGAAGGACATCGGAGCGAAGAGATAACGGCGACACGCACCAACGCGCCGCCCCGCCTCATGGGCGTGGCGAGATTCCAGCGCCTCGTCCGCGCCACGGCGAGCCTGGACGTCGACGAAGAGATCTTCGGCGCTTCGCCGACTTCGTGCACCGGAAGCTCGACGACCTCCTCGTACGTGCCCAGGCGGTCGCGAAGGCGAACATTCGAGACGTGATCGAGCCGCATGACCTGCCGAATCCTCAAACGTCTCCTCCACCCCCTGTCACAGAGAGCCTAGGCGGAGCGTGCGTGACCGCTCAACGAGCAGCCGACCTCCCGGATCACCTCCAGCAGGAAGTCCACGTCCTCCCGGCGCACGCGATGGTTCACGGTGCACGCCCGGAGCGCCTTCTTGCCGTTGATCGTCGTCCCCCACAGGAACACCCGGCCGTCTCGCTCCAACGCTTCACAGAGCCGGGTGTTCAGCGCGTTCAGGTAGGCGTCATCGCCGTGGACCGACGCGTCCGGCGTCCGGTACTGGAAGCACACCACCGAGAGCGGCACGGGGGCGAGCCTGACGAAGTCCGGCGAGCGATCGATCCGGTCCGCCAGGTAGCGCATGGTCTCGATGTTGTGCTCGACGGCCGCGCGGAGCTTCCGCGCGCCGTAGGCCTTGAACGTCATCCACACCTTCAGCGCCCGGAAGCTGCGGGACAGTTGAGGGCTGTAGTCCTTGAAGTCGATCGGCGCGTCGTCAGGCGCGGCGCGATCTTCCCGCAGGTAGTCCGCCGTGACGTGGAAGGTGTCCCGGAGCGCGCTCGGGTCGCGGACGAGAATGCACGAGGCCTCCACCGGCGCGTACATCCACTTGTGCGGGTTGACGACGACGGAATCGGCCCGCTCCAATCCGCGGAAGAACCGCCCGGCGGCCTCCGTCCGGGCCGCGGGTCCGCCGTAGGCCGCATCGACGTGGAACCACAGGTTCTCGGACCGGCAGAACTCCGCCAGCGCATCCAGCGGATCCACCGCCCCCGTGTTCGTGGTGCCGGCGTTCCCCACCACGCAGATGGGAACGAAGCCAGCTCGCCGGTCGGCGGCCACCCGCGCTTCGAGCGCCTCCAGGTCGATGGTGAAGTCGTCCCGGACGGCGATCTTGCGCAGCTGCTCGTGCCCCATGCCGAGGAGGGCCATGCTCTTCTCGATCGACGCGTGCCCCTCCCGCGATGCGTAGACCGTCAGCGGCGGACCGCCGCGCATTCCCTGGGCGGCGGCGTCGAACGGCGCCATCCGAGTGCGGGCCGCCGCCAGCCCCACCATGTTGCCGGCCGACCCGCCGCTCAGCAGCGCGCCACCGGCATCCGCCGGGAACCCGATGAACTCCGCCATCCACCGGATCACCCGCCGCTCCACCTCCGACGCAGCCGGGGAGAAGTGCCACTTGGCGCAGAGCTGGTTCACCGCCGACGCGAGGAGGTCGCCGATCACCGCTGCCTGGGTGCCGCTGGCGTTGATGTAGCCGAAGAAGCGCGGCGAGATGTTCAGCGTGGAGTTCGCGTAGATGTCCTCCTCCACCTGCCGCAGGATGTCCGCCATCGGCTGCGGCTCCTGCGGAAGCGGCTCGTCGAACAGCGACGCGATCTGCGCGCGACTCTTCGCCGGGGTGACTCGTGCCTCATCGAGTCGTTCGTGCAAGCGGAGAACGAGCTTCGCCGCCTCCCGCAGTTCGCCCTTGAACGTTTCCAGGTCCGAGTCCAGGCCGGCTCCCCCGGTGATGCTGTGTCTGGTCATCTCAGATGTCCCGTGATAACGTGATGTGTCATTCCCGGCGTGCCACTACTCGCAGGGAGCGCGGCCGAGTCCGGGATCGGCAGCATACGATGCCGCGAACGCGGCGTCTTGCACGAAGACTCCTCCCGCGACCACGCGACGGGTGCCCAACGTACCAAAGGTGATGAACGACGCGACGACGGTCGGCGCGACGCCGACGCACCTCGAGCGGGGGCGCTTCCTCGGCGAGAACCGCGTGGAGCGGCGGATTCCCGGCTTCATGCTGTTCGAGACGCACTACCCCGGCGGCCTGTCGGCGCCGCCGCACCTGCACGCGCTGCCGTACTTCGGCTTCCTGGTGTCGGGGGGATACCTGGAGCATCTCGGCCGGCGGCCGGTCACGTTCGCGCCGCGGTCGTTCGTGTTCCACCCGGCGCGCGCGGTGCACTTCGGGCGGGTCGGGGACGAGGGGGCGCGCCTCTTCCATGTGGAGATCGCCCCGGCGCTGATCGATGCGCTGCACGAGGAGCGCGCGCTGCCTGACGAGAGCCTCTTTCGCCGCTCCGGGCCGCTCGCCGCGCTGGCGCAGCGTCTCTACCGCGAGTTCCGGCTCGACGACCCGGCCTCGGCGCTCGTCGTGGAAGGGATCGCGCTGGAGATCGTGGGCGAGCTCGTGCGCGCCGCGCCCCGCTCCGACGGTCGTCCCCGCTGGCTCGAGCGGGCCCGCGAGCGCGTGCACGCGGAGCTCTCACGCCCGCTCAGCGTCCAGGCCATCGCCGCCGACCTCGGCGTCACCCCCGTGCGACTGGCGCGCGCATTCCGGAAGGCGTTCGGGGAATCACTCGGGGCGTATCACCGCCGCCTGCGTGTGAGTGAAGCTTGCGCGCGATTGCGGGGGGGTGAGGCATCGCTGGCCGAGATCGCGATCGCGGCCGGGTTCACCGATCAGAGTCACTTCACGCGGGTGTTCCGGACTGTCGTGGGGACGACGCCCGCGGCGTACCGGCGGGAGCAGCGCCGGACCGAGCCGCGCTAGCTGGTAGGGTAGCAATGAGGCCCCGGGCGTGCTGCCCGGGGCCTCATCCGGCCTCAGGTCCGAAACGGACCGTCGCCGTTTGGTGCGCGATCAGTGATCGCGTCCGCGGCCGGTGCGCTCCTGGAGCTCGTCGATCCGCTTGGAGGCTTCGGCCTTGGTCAGGTTCTCGTCGAGGGGCTCACCCGCTTCCTGAGCGAGCGTCCTCAGGTACGACGCTTGGGCGTCGGTCATGCTCTCGTCGCCCGTGACCCACTCGTCCGGATCCTTCTTCGGGGCTTCGGTGGGCGACTGCTGATCCCGGTCCTGTGTGTCGCGGTCCTGCTTGGCCATGACTCACTCCTTCGCTGCTGCCTACTCGGTGCGCCGATGGCCGGCGCATCACATCATGGAGTGGAGGACCCAGTGCAGAAGTCGTGCCGAAGAAACGCCGAAACGGCAGCGGCCCGTGGGGTATGCTGCGGACCGTGATGGGCTTCATGGCTCCGGAGGATACGGGCGCCGGACCACGCGTGCTGATGCTCACGCACGTGCCGAAGGGCATCTATGCCGGCGTGCCGGCCGGGGCCCTCCCTTCCCATTGACATTCGATGTATCAACCCACACCCTATACATCGAATATCGATGGGAGACACATGCCGAAGACACCGATCGATCTGCTGCAGGGAACGCTGGATCTGCTCATCCTCAAGACGCTGAGCTGGGGGCCCGCGCACGGCTACGCGATCGCGCGGTGGATCGAGCAGCTCACCGGCCAGGTGCTTCAGGTGGGCGAGGGCTCGCTCTACCCGGCCCTGCACCGCCTCGAGGAGCGCGGGTGGGTGGAGGCGGAGTGGCAGCTCTCCGAGCACAACCGGCGCGCGAAGTTCTACCGCCTCACGACGCTCGGGCGCTCGCAGCTCCGCGCGGAGGCCGTGACGTGGGAGCGGTTCGTGGACGCGGTGGCCAAGGTGCTCCGCGCCACCGAGCAGCCGGCGTGAGGCGCGCGCGCCCATGACCGGTGCACCGGCCTGGCGGCGCTACCTCCGCCTGCTGCGCCCCGATGTCCGCGCCGACGTGGACGACGAGCTCGCGTTCCATCTCGAGATGCGCGTCCGCGAGCTGGTCGCGCGCGGCATGCCGCCGGCCGCCGCGCGCGCCGAGGCCGAACGGATCTTCGGCGACATGCGCGCCGTCCGCGACGCATGCGTGACGATCGACGAGCGGCGCCTGCGCAGGCACGAGCGCCGCGAAGGAGTGGACGACATGATGCGCGACGTCAGGTTCGCGGCGCGGGCGCTCCGGAAGAGCCCCGGCTTCACCCTCACGGCCATCGTCTGCGTGGCGCTCGGCGTCTGCGTGACGACCACGATCTTCAGCGCGGTCGACGGGATCCTGATTCGTCCGCTCCCCTACCCGAACGCCGACCGGCTCGTCGCGGTCTACGGGCGGCTCCAGGCGAAGGGCGCCACCGGCCAGAACATCTCGTACGACGACTATCTGTCGTGGCGCGACGAGAATCGCACCTTCTCGCAGCTCGGCATCTGGACGTGGACGACCCATACCCTCTCCGGCCAGGGCGAGGCGGAGCGTGTGGAGGGCGCCGGGGTGTCGGCGAACCTCTTCCCGCTGCTCGGCGTGCGACCGCTCCTCGGGCGAACGTTCGCACCGAGTGAGGAGCTCCCGGGGAACGACCGCGTGATTCTCCTCGGCTACGGCCTCTGGCAGCGCCGCTACGCCGGTGACCGTGGAATCGTCGGGAGTACGATCGAAGTCGATGGCCTCCCCCACACGGTGATCGGCGTGATGCCGCCGCGCTTCAACTTCCCCGATCGTGGGCAGGTGTGGGTGCCGTTCCCCAACGACGCCTGGCGCACCGGGCGTGATAACCGCGGCTACGCCGGCGCGCTCGGGCGGCTCAGGCCCGGCGTCACGCTCGCCCAGGCGCAGGCGGACCTGGACGTCATCTCGCGGCGGCTGCAGCGCGCGTACCCGCGGGAGAACTTCGGGTGGGACGCCCAGGCGATCGCCCTGCGCGATGACCTCGTGGGGGACCTCCGCAAGCCGCTGCTCATCTTCCTCGGGGCCGTGGGGTGCGTGCTCCTCATCGCGTGCGCGAACGTGGCCAACCTGATGCTCGCCCGCGGCGCGGCGCGCCAGCGGGAGATCGCGGTGCGGGTCGCGCTGGGAGCGGGGCGACGGCGCATCGTGCGTCAGGTGCTCGCCGAGAGCATGGTTCTCGCGCTCGGCGGCGGCGCGGTCGGCGCCGTCCTCGCCAGGTCCGGCGTGAGACTGCTCAGGCTCGCGTTCCCCAATGGGGATGTGCCGTCCTACATCTCGCTCGGCATGGACGGCCGCGTGCTGCTCTTTGCCGTGCTGGTGTCGGCGCTCACGGGCGTGATCTTCGGGCTCGTCCCGGCGCTGCGCGCGACACGCGTCGACCTCAACGGCGAGCTCCGCGAGGGCGGGCGCGGCGAGGCGGGCGGGCGTCGCGGGAGCCGGCTCCGCAACTCGCTCGTCATCGCCGAGGTGGCGCTCTCCGTCGTGCTGCTCGTCGGTGCGACGCTCCTTCTCCGCAGCTACGGCGCGCTCATCGGCACCGACCTCGGCTTCGATCAGCACGGCGTTCTCACGGCGCGCATCTCGCTCCCCGACGCGAAGTACGACAACCACGAGAAGCAGCGTGCGTTCTACGAGCGGCTCTACGCACGGCTCGCGGCGATCCCGGGAGTCCAGGCCGTCGGCTCGGCGAACGGGATCCCGTTCAGCGGGTGGAACGTGCAGGCGGAGATGTCGATCGAGGGGCGCCCCGCCGCCGCGCCGGGGAAGGAGCTCGTCGCCCACTACCAGAACATCAGCCCCGGCTACCTGCCGGCGATCGGCGTGCCGATCGTACGCGGGCGTGGGTTCACGGCCGCCGACCGTGATTGGCCGCCGCGCATCGGCGTGATCAACGAGGAGCTCGCGCGGCGGGAGTTCGCCGGCACCGATCCGATCGGCAAGCGCATCCGCTTTGGCGGTGCCGACTCGAAGGACCCCTGGATCACCATCATCGGCGTGGCGAAGACGTTCAGGCACTACCGCCTCCCACAGCCGATGGGACCAGCCATCTATTTCCCCCAGCTCGCCACGCCATCGGGGATGCAGACGCTCGTGTTGCGCACCTCACTCCCCGATCCGATGTCGCTCGCGCCCGCCGTGCGCGCGGTGCTGAAGGAGCTCGACCCCGACGTTCCCGCGTATCAAGTGCAGACGCTCGAGCAGGCGGTGGAGCAATCGCTCTGGCGGCAGCGGCTGCAGGGGCAGGTGCTCGGAACGTTCGCCGCGCTGGCACTGCTCCTTGCCGCGGTGGGGATCTACGGCGTGATCTCCTACGCCGTGGCGCAGCGGACGCGCGAGCTGGGGGTGCGCATGGCGCTCGGCGCGACGCGCGGCCAGGTGCTGGGGCTCGTGCTCGGCCAGGGGCTGCGGCTGGCGGCGGCCGGCGTGGCGATCGGCATCGTC
>CAMLHT010000011.1 GCA_946479895.1 uncultured Gemmatimonadota bacterium
AGGGGACCCGAGTTGCCGATGCAGGTCGTGCAGCCGTATCCGACGAGCTGGAATCCGAGCTTGTCGAGCGACTCCTGGACGCCGGCCTGCCGCAGGTAGTCGGTCACGACCTTCGAGCCCGGGGCGAGCGACGTCTTCACCCACGGCTTGACCGTGAGGCCCTTTCGCACGGCGTTGCGGGCCAGCATGCCGGCGGCGAGCATCACCGAGGGATTGGAGGTGTTCGTGCAGCTCGTGATGGCCGCGATCACGACCGCGCCATGGCGAAGCGTGAACGTGTTGCCGTCGTACTCGACCTTCACGCCGCCGTGCTCATGGGTGACTTCGTCGTCGGGCGCGATGGCCACGGCGGACTTCGACAGCTCCGGCGTGGCCGAGACTTCGGTCGCCTTCTTCACCTGCGCGACCGCCGCCAAGGTGCCCGACTTGTCGAGGTCGGCCTTGAGCGAGTCGAGGTAGTTCTGCTTGACGCTGGTGAGCGGAACGCGGTCCTGCGGCCGCTTCGGGCCGGCAAGGCTCGGAACGACGGTCGTGAGGTCGAGCTCCAGCGTGTCGGTGAAGACGGGATCCGGGGTCGCGTCGGTGCGGAACAGGCCCTGCTCGCGGCAGTAGGCTTCGACGAGCGCGACCTGCTCGTTCGAGCGCCCGCTCATGCGCAGGTACTTGAGCGTCTCCTCGTCGACGGGGAAGAATCCCATGGTCGCGCCATACTCGGGCGCCATGTTGGCGATCGTGGCGCGGTCCGCGAGCGGCAGCGAGCTGAGACCCGGGCCGTAGAACTCCACGAACTTGCCGACGACCTTCTTCTTCCGGAGCATCTCGGTGCAGGTGAGCACGAGATCGGTGGCCGTGGCGCCGGGCGGCAGCTTTCCGTGCAGGCGGAAGCCGACGACCTCGGGAATCAGCATGGACACCGGCTGGCCGAGCATGGCCGCCTCGGCCTCGATGCCGCCCACGCCCCATCCGAGCACTCCCAGGCCGTTGATCATGGTCGTGTGGGAGTCGGTGCCGACGAGCGAGTCGGGATAGGCCACCTTCTCGCCATTCTCCTCGTTCACGAACACAGTCTTGCCGAGATACTCCAGGTTCACCTGGTGGCAGATGCCGGTGCCCGGCGGGACGACCCGGAAGTTCCGGAACGCCGTCTGGCCCCAGCGGAGAAACACGTACCGCTCGACGTTGCGCTCGAACTCCTTCTCCGTGTTGATCAGGAATGCCGCCTGTGACCCGTACTCGTCGACCTGGACGGAGTGGTCGATGACGAGGTCGACGGGCTGGAGGGGGTTGATGCGCTGCGGGTCGCCGCCAAGACGGGCGATCGCGTCGCGCATCGCGGCGAGATCGACGACGGCGGGGACGCCGGTGAAGTCCTGGAGCAGCACGCGCGCGGTGCGGAAGGCGATCTCCTTCTCGACCTTGCCCTTCACGTCCCAGCGGGCCATCGCCTCGATGTCCGACCGCTTCACGAACGCGTCGTCCTCGTTCCGGAGCAGGTTCTCGAGAAGGATCTTGAGCGAGAACGGGAGGCGGTCGGCGGTCGAGCCGCTGACCGACTTCAGCGCGTCGAGGCGGTAAATGGTGTATTTCGCGCCGCCCACGTTCAGGGTCGCGCGGCTGCCGAAGGTATTCGTGTTTTTCATCGGGCGTTGGTCTCGTGCCGGCCCGCGGCCGGCCACGGTCACGAAGGGAGCCACTGGCGGGGCACGCGGCTCCAACGCCAGGCTGGCTCAGAATCTACTTGTGAGGGGTTTTCCGGGCGAAGCGGCCGAGGCCGGCAGAAAACTGGCTCTGGCGGATACTCGCGCAGTGATACATATGTTTGCCAGTGTGACGGTCCTGAAAAGGCCGGTGTCCACACCTGTGCCGTCTCGCCGGAGGGACGGCAGCACAGCTTCTCTTCACCCACGAAGGAGACTGATGAATCGCACTCCGCTCCTGGCCGCCGCGGCGGCCACCCTGGCTCTGGTCAGCGCCTGCGCCGACAGCGCCCCCCTCGCTCCGGAGCTCTCCGGATCGGCTGCATCGACCTCGCAGGCCGTCGAGCAGATCATGGATGGTGAAATCATCGTGCGCATGGCCGATGACGCCGATCCCACGCTCGTCGCCCGCGACAACGGGCTGCAGGTCACCCAGGCGCTTCGCGGCCGCAACTACGTGCTGCGTGGCGCGGCGGGCGGCGAACGCTCGGCCGCGATGATGATCCGACGGGACCAGCGGGTCGTCTACGCCGAGCCGAATTACCTGCGCCAGCCCACGACGATCGATTCGCGCCTGTGGGCGTTCTACAATCCCGGTGGGCTGAACATGAAGTACACGAGCGGCGCGAACAAAGGAAAGCCGCTGCCGGCCAGCTACGCGTCGATCCTCGACGCCGACGAGGACAACGTCGAGAACTACGCGGCCGGCGGGGCGGACGTGGTGGTCGGCAGCATCGACACCGGCGTCGACCTCACCCACCCCGAGTTCATCACCGGTGGCGTCTCCCGCCTCATCGCGGGCAAGGACTGGTACAACAACGACAACGATCCGACGGACGACGAAGGCCACGGATCGCACACCACGGGAACGATGGCCGGCAACACCGTCGGCGTCGCGGGCGTGTCGGGCGCGGCGCCGCACGTGAAGGTGCTGGTCCAGAAGGTCTGCGGCCGTCGCGGCTGCCCGACCTCCGCGATCGTCAACGCCATCTACGCGGCGGCGGACTATCCGGGCATGGTCGCGATGAACCTGAGCCTGGGCGGCTCGAGCGAGTCGCAGGCCGAGAAGGACGCGATCGCCTACGCCACGAACAAGGGCGTCCTCGTGATCGCGTCGGCGGGCAACGACGGAACGGGAACCGTGTCGTGCCCGGCCTGCGACCCGAATTCGATCTCGGTGTCGGCCACGAACTGGCAGGATGGGCTGGCCTCGTACTCGAACTACGGTCCGGGCCTCGACATCGCCGCCCCGGGCGGCAACTGCTACTCGAACACGACGTCGGAAGGCTGCATCTACAGCGCCTACAAGGGCGGTGGATACAGCTGGATGCAGGGCACGTCCATGGCGGCGCCGCAGGTGACCGGCACCGCGGCGATCGTCGCTTCGGTGACGGGCCTGCGCGGCTCATCGCTGCGCTCGCGCATCCTCTCGACGGCCGACGCCAAGAGCGATGCGTCGCGATTCGGCGCCGGGCGCCTGAACTCGTACCGCGCGGTCACCGGCAGCTCACTGCCGAGCGGTCAGTAGGGAACGCGGGATCCGGAACCAGGGGCCGGGCCGATCATCGGCCTTGGCCCCTGGTTCATTTTTGAGCCATGACTTCCGACGAACTGCTCCGCGACGTGGGCGCGCTCACCGAGGCGCTGATGCGAATCGACTCCACGAGCGGGCGCGAAGGCGAAGCCATCGCATGGCTCGACGACACGTTGCGCGGGGTGGGGTGGAAGGTCACCCGGTTACCGGTGTCGGCGGGGAGGGACTCCCTGTACGCGAGCTCGATGGACGGGCCGTGCGCCGTCACGTTGTCCACGCACATCGATACCGTGCCGCCGATGATCCCGCCCCGGCGTGAAGGGCGGCGCATCCATGGCCGGGGAGCCTGCGACGCGAAGGGGATCGCCGCGGCGATGATCGTCGCCGCCGAGCGACTGCGCGCGCGGGGCAGGGCGATCGGACTGCTGTTCGTGGTCGGTGAAGAGGTCAGCCACGACGGCGCGCACGCGGCCGACGCCTGGGTACGTACGCACCCGACGGGCAGCCGCTATCTCATCAATGGCGAGCCGACCGAGAGCACGCTGGCGAAGGGAACCAAGGGAGCGGTTCGCCTGATCGTCCGCACGAAAGGCCAGGCGGCGCATTCGGCCTATCCCCACCTCGGCCATTCGGCGACCACCGATCTCGTGAAGCTTCTCGCCGAGCTCGACGAGCTGGTGCTGCCCACCGACGATCTGCTCGGCGACACGACGGTGAACATCGGGAAGATCATGGGCGGCGTCGCCGACAACGTCATCGCGCCGTCGGCGGAAGCACGGCTGATGATACGGCTCGTGACGCCCGTCGAGACGGTGATGCCGATCCTCGAGGCATGGGCATCCGGTCGGGCCGGGATCGAGTGGAGCATCATGGTGCCGCCCATGAAGCTCGGAGTCCTCGACGGCTTTCCCACCTCGGTCGCGGCGTTCGCCACCGACATCCCGGAGCTCACGAACTGGGGAAGGCCATTCCTCTTCGGGCCCGGTTCCATCCACGTCGCGCACCGCGACGACGAGTTCGTGGACGTCGACGAGCTGGAAGCGGCCGTGGACACCTACGAGCAGCTCGCCGAGCGGCTCGCGGAGGCGGGCCGGGCCTAGCTCGCCAGCTGTTCGGACGCGGGGGCGGGCAGCGCCGCCGGCCGGATGGTGCGGGCGATGATCGCGTTGGTCGGACAGGCGCCGACGAAGTCTCCATCGGCCGGGGACCACTCGACGACCTTGGTGCGCGCGAACGCCTTGCCCGTCGAGTCGAGGCCCATGACTCCCGGGGCAAGCGCGGCGCACAGGCCGCAGCCGATGCACCGGTCGCGCGCGACCTCGAGCTGCACGTGCCGGCGGGGATAGATGCCGCCCTCCTGCTCGAGGTAGGCCTCGAACCCCTCGAGCGCGGCCTCGGCGGCGCGACGCCCCTCGGTGATCGAGCTCTCGGTGTTGGCGAAGCTGAGCCAGTCGTCCTGACAGCGCGGGCGGATGAGGATCATCGGCGCCCCACGCCAGCTCTCGAGCGGATACTGCTGGAGCGCGTGCATCATGGTGGACGCCGAGCGCATGTAGATGTTGGCGAACCCGCGCGACTGGACGTCCTTCAGCATTCGCATCTCGGTGCTGCCCACGTCAACGGCGATGATCAGGTCGGCCCACAGGGACGCGATCTGAACCGGCAGGTTGTCGATGACGCCGCCGTCCACGCAGTATCGCTCTCCCACCTTGCCGGGCGGGAAGAAGCCCGGCAGCGCGCATGACGCGTAGACCGCGTCCTGGATGTTCGCCTCCTGGAGCCCGGGCGTCCCGAAGATCACCTGCGTCCCGCGCTCGAGGTCCACGGTATTCACGAAGAGCGAGGCGCCCAGCTCGGCGAAGGTGCCGCGCGGCACCACCGACTCGACGAGCCCGCGCAGGGGCCCCTCGAGATAGATGGAAGGCGCGTTCATCCGTTCCTTGATCATTCCGATGTGATCGAGGCGGAAGAGATCCCGGCGCCGCATGGCGATCGCCCTCCTCGCCATTTCCTCGGCGGTGACACCACCGGCGAACGCCGCCGCCAGCAGGGCGCCGATGCTCGTGCCGGCGAAGATCGAAGGGACGATCCCGCGGTCGTTGAGCGCCTGAAGGACCCCGATGTGAGCGAATCCCTTCATGCCGCCGCCGCCGAGCACCAGCGCGATGCGTCGCGAACGCGGCGGCGCGGCGGCGGGCGTGTGACGGATGCTCATCCGCCTATTTCAGGTAGTTCCACAAGCCGTACAGCCCCACGATCGCGCCACCGAACATCAGCACCGATCCGCCGTCACCGCCGATCAGGGCGCCGACGACGATCGCAGCTCCGCCGACGGCCATCTCGGCTTTCGCTTCACCGAGGTTCTGTCCGCTCGATGGAAGCGGAGCGGCCGGCGTCATGGCTGGCCGACGGACGGCGTCACTGGGCCTGTCGATCAGGGAGGCCGGAGCAGTGGCTTCCACGACGGCCGTGTCCGAGAGCGCCGGAGCAGCGGGGGCATTCGGAGAGGAGACCTGCTGGGCGCGAGCCCCGGCCGAGAGGGACGCGATCGCTGCAACAGCGTACAGAACCTGGCGCATTCTCATGGGTTTCTCCGTTCGGTTGTTACGGCCCTATGGAAAAGGCGAGCCACGAATCCCGAACCCTCATCCGAGGGGTTGGCCGGGCCCGGGTTGCGTCCACGAGTCGCCCAATCGAGCTTCCCGGCACCTCGAACCCGGACAGGTCCGACATTTCGACTGTAGACGAGCGCCGTACGTCACAGGCCAGCGCTTCCGACTCCCGGCTGCTCCGCGCGGTGGGGATGTGGGCACTCGCGGCGTCGATCGTCAACGTGACGATCGGGGGAGGAATCTTCCGGCTTCCCGCCGGCGTCTACGCGTCGCTGGGAGCCGCCTCGCCGATCGCCTACGTCGTGTGCGCGGTGATGATGGGGCTGATCGTGGTCTGCTTCGCCGAAGCGGGCAGCCGCGTGTCGCTGACCGGTGGATTGTACGCCTACGTCGAGACGGCGTTCGGGCCCCTGGTCGGCTTCGTGAGCGGCGTGCTGCTGTGGGCAGGCATGACGTCGGCGCTGTCGGCGGTCGCGGTGTTCTTCGGGGACGCGGTGGGGGCGCTGGTCCCCGCGCTGGCATCCCCCGGCATGCGGAACACGGTCATCGTCGTCGTGCTCGCGCTGTTCTCCGGCCTCAACGTGCTGGGCGTGGCCAACGCGACGCGCTTCAACGTCCTGATGACCGTGGCCAAGCTCGCGCCGCTCGCGCTGCTGATTCTCGTCGGCCTCGCCTCGCTCGACGCGGAGCGCCTGTCGATCGGGGCGGCGCCGAAGGCCGGCGACCTCGCGCGCGGGTCGATCTTCCTCATGTTCGCGTTCCTCGGCATCGAGTCGGCGCTGGTTCCGAGCGGAGAAGTGAAGGACCCGGCCCGGACGATGCCGCGCGCCATCGCGATCGCGATGGTGGGCGTCGTGATCGTCTATCTCTCGGTGCAGCTCGTGACGCAGTCGGCGCTCGGTCCGGCGCTGGGCACGTCGAAGACGCCGGTTGCCGACGCCGGCGGCGCGCTGCTCGGCGCGTGGGGCCGGACGCTGATCCTCGTCGGCTCGACGGTTTCGATGTTCGGGTACGTGAGCGGCATGACGCTGGCCGTGCCGCGGATGCTCTATGCCTTCGGGCGCGACGGATTCCTGCCGGCGGCGCTCGCGTCGGTGCACGGGCGCTTCCGCACGCCCCATGTCGCCATCGCCGTGCAGCTGGTCATCAGCGTGGCGATCGCGGTCACCGGGACCTTCGAGCGGCTGGCCATCGTCGCGAACGGCTCGATTCTCGTCGTGTACGCCGCCTGCGCGCTGGCCGTGTTCCAGCTGCGCCGGCGCGACGTCCGCAGCGGCGGTACGCCCTTCGTGGCGCCCCTCGGCGGTGTCGTTCCCGCGCTCGCGCTCATCGCCATCGTCTGGCTCATGACCGGCCTGACCGCCCCCGAATGGGTTGCGCTGGGTGTCGCGACCGCGCTGGCGCTCGTGGTGTACGCCATCTCGCGCGGGCGGCGCACGGCGGTCGTGCCATGACCGATCCGCTCCTCTCGTTCCGGGCCGAATTCCCGATCCTGTCGCGGACGAACTACCTCGTCTCGAATTCGCTCGGCGCGATGCCGCGCGGCGTGCCCGATCGCCTGGCCGAGTACGTGGACCAGTGGGCAGAGCTTGGGGTGAAGGCGTGGGCCGCGGGATGGTGGGAGATGCCGATCACGGTGGGCAACGAGATCGCGCCGCTGATCGGCGCGGCCGCCGGCGAGGTGGCGATGCTCCCCAACGTCACCATCACGCAGACGGCGGTGATCACCGCGCTCGAGTACACGGCGCCGCGGAACCGCATCGTGATGACCGCGCTCGACTTTCCCTCCGTGCGCTACGTGTACGAGGGGCTCGCGCGGAGGCTGGGCGCCGAGATCGTCGTCGTTCCGACCCGCGATGGTCTCGGCGTCGACCTCGACGAGCTGCTGGCGGCGATCGACGAGCGCACGCGGCTGGTGGCCATCTCGCACGTGCTCTTCAAGTCGGCGTCCATCGTGGACGTGGAGGCCGTCTGCCGGCGCGCTCGCGAGGCGGGAGCGCTGGTCTCTCTCGACGGCTTTCACGCCGTCGGGGTGATCCCGGTGGACGTGAAGGCCCTGGGGGTGGATTTCTACGCCGGCGGGGTGCTCAAGTGGCTGTGCGGCGGACCGGGCGGCTGCTTCCTGTACGTTGCCCCCGAGCTCGCGTCGCGGCTCGAGCCCGCGTTCACCGGCTGGCAGGCCCACGAGCATCCGTTCGCGTTCGAAACGCCGATGGCCTACGCGGATGGAGGCTGGCGCTGGCTGAACGGCACGCCCTCCATTCCGTCGCTGTTCGCCGCCATCGAAGGCCCGCGCATAGTTCGCCGCGCCGGCATCGAGCGGATCCGGGAGAAGAGCATGCGTCAGACCCAGCGCCTGATCGATCTCGCGGACGCCCGGGGATACAAGGTGATGGCGCCTCGTGAACCCGGGCGGCGGGGAGGCACGGTGGCCTTCGACGTGCCCCACGCGTACGAGATCGCCCAGCTGCTCCTGGCCCGGGGTGTGGTCGTGGACTACCGGCCAGGCGCCGGTATCCGGCTGGCGCCGCATTTCTACACGGATGACAGCGAGCTCGAGCAGGCCGTTTCGGTCATCGACGACGGCCTCGCCACGGGTGAGTGGAAGCAATTCGCCGGCAAGAGGGCCACGGTGACGTAAGTCCAGCGGCCGGGGCCCCATTTTCGGCACGCGCCATGCCCTTCGACAGGGCATCACCGCAGTGGAGCAGCCCCGTGTCGAATCGTTGGATCCTCACCCTGGCTTTCATCGCGCTGGCGCCGGCTTCGGCCGCCGCGCAATTCACCACCTTCATCGCGCCTCCGAATCCGGTGAAGGATTCGATCCAGGCCGTGGTGGCCGCCGAGCAGAAGGCGGCGGCTGACAGCGTCACTCGCGCCCAGATCGCGAACATGAAGACCTGGGTCGATTCGGCGGCCGGCGTCGTGGTGCCGGCGACGGACACCGCGTTCGCCGTGCAGACGGTGACGGCGACGACCGAGACCTCCGGCGGCCTGGTGGCCCCGGACACGGCGAGCCCGGTTCCGTTCCTGCTCGCGTCCGGTCTCATGGGCCTGTTGATCGGCCTCTACCTGGTGCGACGCCCGCGGGCGAAGGCGCAGCGCCTCGACCGCCGGTAGCGAATGCTCCGAAGGCGGCTCGGCTTCGCCTTCATCCTTGCCGGCGGACTGCTGACGACGTTCGCCGGCAGCCGCTACGTGAGCGGCGCCGCGGCGCAGGATCGTGCCCGGCGGGAGTGGGAAGCGATGCAGGCGCGGGCTGTCTACGATGAAGTCGCCGCGTCGGCGCTGCGGCCGCGCGAGGTCGCCATCACGCACGGAGCGCCGGTCGCGCGCCTGCGGATCCCGAAGATCGGCCTCGACGAGATCGTGCTCGAGGGGATCGACGATGACGCGATGAACGGCGGCCCTGGCCACTACCCGGGAAGTCCTCTGCCCGGGCAGGCGGGCAACGCGATCGTCTCGGCGCACCGCGACCGACACTTCCGCCGGCTCGGCCAGCTGTCGGTCGGCGACACGGTGATCACCGAATCGGGATCGCGTACGGTGCAGTGGGTCGTCGTCGGGCGGCGCGTGGTGGACAAGGACCGGCCGGTTCTCTTCCAGGCGCGGACGGCGACCCTCACGCTGACGACGTGCTGGCCGATCCAGTACTTCGGATCGGCACCGGACAGGTTGATCCTGACCGCGCGTCCCGTCGGGTGATCTGCGTTACTGGAGTGGCCGCGCGCTCCAGGTCACCGATTCCGTAATCCGATCGCGAAAGAGTCTTTCCCGCCGGAGGAAAAGGACATACTCTTCTCTTCGGTGCCGCCCTCCCTCCGGAAGTCAGTTCGCCTGGTACCCGAAGTCGCTCGCGCATTGGCCGAGCGACGCCCCGTCGTCGCCCTCGAGAGCTCCGTCCTTGCCCAGGGATTGCCGATCCCGGCCAATCGTGACGCGGCGACGCGGATGGAAGCCGCCGTTCGCGCGCATGGCGCCGTGCCGGCGATCACCGCCGTGGTTCGCGGCGTGCCGACGGTCGGCCTGGAGCCGGAAGAGCTCGAGCGTTTCCTGAAGCGCGAGGGAGCGCGCAAGATTTCGGCGCGTGACATCCCGATTGCGGTGGCGAGCAAGGTCGACGGCGCGACGACGGTGGCCGCATCGATAGCGCTCGCCTCGCTCGGCGGCGTGAGCGTCTTCTCGACGGGCGGCATCGGCGGCGTGCACCGCGGCATGCCGCTCGACGAGTCGGCGGATCTCCTGGAGCTCTCCCGTACCCAGGGGGTCTGTGTCTGCGCGGGCGCGAAGTCGATCCTCGACCTGCCGGCCACGTGGGAGCGTCTCGAGACGCTGGGAATTCCGGTCGTTGGTTACCGCACGGATGAGCTCCCGGGCTTCTTCACGGCGTCCACGGGAATCCGGCTGACCGCGCGCGCCGACTCGGCGGCGCAGATCGCCGACATGTTCAACGCGCACGTGGCGCTGGGCCGCCCGCAGGCACTGCTCGTGGTGAACCCGCCACCGGCCGAGCATGCGCTCGAGCGAGCGACCGTCGATGCGGCCGTCAAGCAGGCGATGGCCGAAGCGACCCGGGCGGGGATCCACGGCGCGGCGCTGACTCCGTTCCTGCTGGATTCGGTCGTGAAATCCACGGGCGGGAGCTCGCTTCCCGCCAATCTGGCGCTACTCGAGGCGAATGCGAGCGTCGCGGCGCAGGTAGCAGCGGCAATGTGTGTGTAGCGCTATTTTTTTCGAGTGTGAGGAGTGCAGGGTGAGCGTTAGGTAAGGAAGACCGGACCCGCCAGCCAATTTCCCACCAGACCCAACAGCGCCGGAGGCCCGTTACCGCATGTCCAACCCGTTCCTGAGCTCCGAAGAGTACGACGAGCGCGCGCACCAGCTTTATAACGAAGGCCGGTATGACGAAGCGATCGAAGTCCTCCAGGAAGGCTTGGCGATCTATCCGAACGCGGTCGAACTGCACGTCGGAATCGGGTATGCGCAGCTCGCCCGGGAGGAGTTCGCCTGGGCCCGGAATGCGTTCGAGCATGCGCTGACGCTCGAGCCGGAGCACGAGGACGGGCTGGCCGGGCTCGGTGAGGTGCTGCTGCGGCTCGGCCAGGACGAGCAGGCCCTGCGCTGCTTCAAGCGCACGCTCGAGCTGGGCTACACGGACGACGTGGACCTCATGCTCCAGATCGGCCGCTCGCTGTTCCGCGAGGGCTCGACCCGCGAGCGCTCGGACTTCTTCGAGGCGGCGCAGGAGTTCTTCGACGCCGCCGTGAAGCAGGCTCCGGAATCGGCGGAGGCGATGGCGTGCGTGGGCTACGTCCGGCATCGGCTGGCCGACGATGACGGCGCGATCTCGTCGCTGCGCCGCGCGCTGCAGCTCGACGGCGACCACGCCGAAGCGCGGATCTACCTCGCGAACATCCTGTACGATCGCAACGACCACCAGACGGCGCTCTATCACTTCGAGCGGACGACGCCCGAGGACCACTGGGACGAGCTGGGTCTCTGGCGCATCATCGAGCTCAAGCGGTCGCTGTACAAGCTCGAGGAGAACGATCCCGAGCTGAAGGCCTGGGATGACCGGCTGACGGAGCTGGGCGCCGGTCTGGACGACATCGACGAGATGCTGATGGAGCTGGACGCCGCGAGCGGCGCGGATTCTGCACCCCCGGCAGAGTCGGCTCGCGGGCAGCTGGAACTATTCGGTTCACTGCTGAGTACGCTGGCGGACAAGCAGTCGGCGACCGACCACCACCAGGTCGAGGTCGCCGGGAGCAAGTACCAGGGTTCGTGGGAAGAAATCGTCCGGCGTATGCGCGATGCCATCGGGGTTCCGTCGAACAGCATGCACGAGTTCATGAACGAAGTCGCGACACACGGCTATCGTCAGACCGGCGTGCAGATCCCGACCGACACGGCTGAAGCATTCATCAAGGCCAGCGCAACCGCGGGGTTACTACGCATCGTGAAATGAAATGAGCGCACGGTCGGAGCTGGACTCGGCACGCCCGGTGCTCGCGCAGCTGGATGTCGCGCGAGGCGCCGAAAAAGCGAAAGCGGACCTCATGACAGTCTGGAGCGCGGTGGAAGCCGCGCTTCGGTCACTTGTGGGAGGTTCGACGGCAACAGGACAGACGCTGATTCGCGACGCGCGATCGCGGCAGCTGCTGACCTTCGACCAGGCCAACGCGATCGTCGCGTTCCTCACGGTGCGTGAGCAGCTCGACCGGCCGGATTTCGTCCCGAGCGAGACCGACGCGAACACGGCCCGCACCGCGTTTCTCAAGCTGGACGCCGGCCTGATGTCGGCCCCGGCGACGGCGGCCGCGTCGCCGTATGCTCCCGGTGCGCCGACTGGGGCGCCCTACGCCGCGCCGACCGCGGCCGCGCCGGCCATCGTTCCGCCGGCGCCGGGGATGGAGCCGGTGATGCGGCGCCGGCGTCCGATCTGGATTCCGATCCTCATCGTGGTGCTGATCGTGGCCGCGATTCCGCTCTTCTTCCTGATGAGGCCCAGCGGCAAGAGCGCCTCCCTCGACGAGGGCATTCGCGCCTATCAGTCAGGTGACAGGGCCACAGCGGCGATGAAGTTCGAGCAGGCCGCGCGGGCGATGCCCGACAAGGCGCTCCCGCACGTCTACCTCTCCCGCATGGCGCGCGAGGTAGGCAACTACACGGTGGCGAACCAGGAGCTTCAGCTCGCCCTTCGCGCCGAGCCGAACAGCCTCGAGGGTCGACGGGAATACGGCTCGCTGTTCCTTGCGCAGGGCAATTACGAGCAGGCGCGGGCGTGGTACGTCAACGCGCTCAAGGTCGACCTGAACGACAAGTCGTCTCAGGGATGGCTGGGGTGCGCGCTCGTCCGGCTGAACCGCGTGCAGGAAGGCATGAAGTGGCTGAACAGCGCGGGCAACGGGCCGTGGTCCGCCTGCCTGAACGCGGCGACCCCGATAGCGCCGGGAGCGATCCCTCCCTGATCCGGCCCGACCGCCTGGACGGCCCGTCCACCTCCGGTGGCCGGCCGCCCGACAGTTCGCTCGCGGTCACGGCTGACGGCGTATCCACGGTCGTCGCCGGCGCCCCCGCCAGCTCCCAGCCGCTCCCCGTTCGCCGGCACCGCCTGGCGAACGGATTGACGCTGCTCGTCCGCCGCGACCCGTCGGCGCCGGTGGTGGCGATCGTGACCTTCGTGAGCGCCGGCTATTTCGACGAGACCGACGACGTGGTCGGCATCGCCCACGTGCTCGAGCACATGTTCTTCAAGGGCACGCCGAACCGCGGCGTCGGCGAGATCGCGAAGCAGACGAAGGCACTCGGTGGATACCTCAACGCCGGCACGATCTACGACCACACGAGCTACTACACGGTGCTGCCGTCGTCGGCGTTCGCGAAGGGACTCGAGATCCAGGCCGACGCCTACGCGCGCTCGCTGATCGACAGCGAGGAGCTGCGGCGGGAGCTCGAGGTGATCATCGAGGAGGCCAAGCGGAAGGCCGACAATCCCGGAGCGGTCGCCACCGAGACGCTGTACGAGCTCCTGCACGACCGTCATCGCATCCGGCGGTGGCGCATCGGCCGCGAGGAAGGGCTCCGGAACCTGACCGCCGACGCCGTCCGGAAGTTCTATCGCGACTACTACCACCCGGGCAACACGGTCCTCTCGATCGTCGGCGACGTGGATCCCGACGCGGTGATCGCCGAGGCGGAATCGCTGTATGGCGCGCTCCCCGCGGGAACGGTGGAGCGCTCGCGCGGCTCGCACGAGGAAGGGCGGGCCGGCTTTCGCTACCGGGAGCTGAGCGGCGACATCCTCCAGACGCAGATCGCCGTCGGCTGGCGGGCACCGGGCACGCTTCACCCGGATGCTCCGGCGCTCGACCTCCTCGCCTCCGTGCTCAGCGCCGGGCGCGCGTCCCGACTGTTCCGCGCCGTGCGCGATCGCGCGCTGGCGTCGTCAGTCGGAGCGTATCACTACACGCCCACCGATCTCGGCGTCTTCGTGGTGACCGCGGAGGCGAAGCCGGAGACGTCCGCCGACGCGCTGCGAGCGATCTGGGACCAGCTGCGCCGGGTGCGCGAGGGCGAGATCAGCGAGCACGAGGTCGAGCGCGCGCGCCGCATCTATGAGTCGCGCTGGATACGGCAGCTCGAGGACATGGAAGGGCAGGCGACGTTCCTGGCGTCGTGGGAAGCGCTCGGCGACTGGCGGGCGGGCGACCGGTATCTCGAGTCGGTGATGCACCTGACCGCGCGCGACCTGACCGCCGTTGCCCGCGAATGGCTTCCGGAAGGCGATGCGGGCGTGCTCGTCTACCGTCCGGCCGCCAGCCCGCCGCTGGCCGCGGACGCGCCGGCGATGCGGTCGCTCCTCTCGCAGGGTGGGATTGCCGCGATCGACGCTTCTGCCGCCGTTCCCCGCGCCCAGGCGATCAACCCGGCCCGCGCGCGCTTCGTCCGCGAGGAGGCAGGCGTTCGCGTGTACGAGGGCCCCGGGGCGATCCCGATCCTCGTGCGCATCAAGCCGGGCGCGCCGCTGGCGCACCTCGGGCTCTTCGTCACGGGCGGAGCCGCCGAGGAGCCTGCGGAACAGGCGGGCCTGACGCTGCTCATGGCGCGCACGGCGGCGCGGGCGAGCGAGCGCCGTTCATCGCTGCGCGTCGCCGAAGAAGCCGAGCTCCTTGGCGGGAGCATCGCCGCGTCGGTGGCCGGTGACAGCTTCGGCTGGACCATCTCGGTGCCGTCGAAGAATCTCGCGGAATCGCTGGAGCTGCTCGCCGACGTCGTGCAGCATCCGGCCTTCCCGGACGACGTGCTCGAGATGGAGCGCGCGGCGGCCATCGCTTCGGTCGTTGCGACGCGCGACGACATGTACCGGTATCCGCTCCGCCTGGCGAGCAGCGCGGCGTACGCCGGTCATCCCTACGGCACCCCGGCGATGGGAACGGAACGATCGCTGCCCGGCATCAGCCGCGAGGACGTGGCGCGCTGGCATCGGGGGAAGGTGCGCGAGGGCGCGTCACTCATCGCGGTGGTCGCGGACGGCAACGCCGACGCGATCGCCTCGCTCGTCGCCGGCTCGTTCACCGGGCTGCGCCACGGGCCTGCCACGGCTCCGTCATCGCCGAGCTGGCCGGCGACGGCCATCGAGGTCATCGAGCCGCGGGACAGGGCCCAGAGCGCGATCGCGATGCTGTATCCGGGGCCGGGGCGGCTCGACAGGGATCGGTTTGCCGCCTCGCTCATCGGCGGCATCGCCAGCGGACTTGGCGGCCGCTTCTTCGACGAGCTGCGGGAGAAGCGGTCGCTCTGCTACACGGTCCACACGTTCCTCTCGGAGCGTTGGAAGGGCGGGGCCTTCGTCGCCTACATCGCGACGTCGCCGGACAAGGAGGACGCGGCGCGGTCCGGCTTGCTGGAGGAATTCCGGAAGCTGCGTGAGGACGGCGTGACGGCCGAAGAGCTCGACCGGGCGCAGACCTATGCGATCGGCGTGCACCAGATCCGCATGCAGAGCGGCGGCGCCGTGCTCGGCGAGATCGCCGACGCGTTCATGTTCGGGCGGTTGGCGGAGCTGGACGAGGTCGACGCGAATATCCGGTCGGTGACGCGGGACGACATCCGTCGCGTCGCCGCCGGGTACTTCGACCCCGCTCGGCGAGTCGAGGGAATCGTGCGCGGGCGGCTCCCCTAGCGGCGCTGCCGCGCCAGCTCGTCGGCCGCCGCGACTTCGCCACTGCTGACCAGCGCATGGCGGAACAGGATCGGCCCGAAGATCTGGTTGATCGCCATGACGCCCAGAAAGACGTTACGCAGCTCGGCGCCGCGCACCGGGTAGGCCTGGGCGACGACGGTGGCGAGGCCGATCGCCACGCCGGCCTGCGAGATCAGCCCGAGCCAGATCCGGTCTCCCTCCTTCCCGGTGCCCGCCCAGCGCGCGCCGACGCGTGTGCCCGCCCAGATCGATGCGGCCCGGACGAGGATGATCGGCAGCACCAGCGGAGCGATGGAATAGAGCTGGCGCAGCTCCAGCTGCGCACCGGCGATCGCGAAGAACACGACGAATACGGGGGCGGCCGCGCGCTCCATGGCATGTCGGATCGCCTCGCCGTCCCCGAAGCGGGACACGTTCTCGGTGACGAAGCCGGCACAGAGCAGCATGAGCATCACTTCCACGTGAATCAGGCGGCCGACCACCGCGCCGAAGAGCGCGGTCAGCACGGAGAAGAGAAAAAGCTCCCGCTTCACCCAGCGGAGGTAGAGCGCGACGGCCCCGCCGAACAGGGCGCCGATGAGGATTGCGCCGAGGATCTCCCAGGTGACCTGCCCCAGGGAAATACCCCGGGTGTCGCCTCCGCTCGGTGGCGCGAGCGTCTTGGCGATGGTCATGACGGCGCTGAACAGGAGCACCACCACCACGTCGGAAATGAGGACCACGCCGAGCGTGGTCCGGGCAACGGGCCCGCCGGCCTTCGTCTCCGTCAGCAGGGCCATCGTCACCGCCGGTGAGTGAATCACCGTGATCGACGCGAAGATCATCGCGAACGCGAGCGATGCGCCGAAGCTCTCGTCGCGCATGAAGGGGAGGCGCTCCCCGATGAGGAGCACAAGCACGGTGATCGCGATGAAGGTCAGCGTGAGCTCGACCGACACGATCCTGGCGATGGTGGAGGCGCGACTCCTGATCTCCCCCCACCGGAGCTCGGCGCCGGCGAGGTAGGCGATGAGGGCGATGGCGAGCGAGCTGACGGGGCTCAGTCGCTCCAGCACCTCGACGTTGACGACGTCCAGCGTGAAGGGGCCGAATGCGGCGCCCGCGGCGAGATATCCGACGATCTTCGGCAGCCGGCCGGCCGCGGCGAGCTCCCCGGCGCTGTACGCCGCGAGCACGAGGAAGCCGAAGCTGAGGAGCCAGTAGCCACCATGCCCGGGCGAGCCGAGCGGCAGCAGGAGCTGCATCGCGAGGTAGAGCAGGGCAAGGATGACGACACGTCTCACGCGGCCGGTCCCCCTGGCTGCACCGGGAAGGTTCCCGACGTGCGAGCCGACGGCGGAATCAGGTCCTCATAGGGGAGGAGCCCGCGAGCGAAACGCGCCGACAGCAGGTCGGTGAGCAGCACGGAGAGGACGGCGGCGGAGAACACCAGGTTCTGCTGCTCCGGCGCGTCCTGGAAGGCGTAATTCAGGCCAAGGGCGACGGCGAGGCCGCCCTGTCCGACGAGCGCGCGTCCCCAGTCGGGACCGAGATCCGACAGCGTGCCGTTCCAGCGCGACGCGAGTCGCGCGCCGCCGATCTTCCACATCGTCCGCAGGAGCAGGAAGAGCAGCGCCGGCAGGATCCACTCGCGCGTCGGCTGCCACGTCGCGCCACCGAAGATCAGCAGGGCGAAGTAGAGCGGCCGGTCGATGCGGTCGAGCGCCGCGGTGATTTCGGCGCGGGCCCGCGTGGAGTTGGCGAGGACGATCCCGAAGCACATGCCGGAGAGGATCGGTGACAGGCGGAGGTACATGGCCGCGCCGCTCACCACGAAGATCGCGCCGGCCAGCCCGACGAACATGCGATCGACCTCGCGCTCGTCACCGAGGAACAGGTGGAACAGCGAGCCGCCGATGACCCCGATCATCACCGAGATGACCGCCCATTCGGTCGGGGTGAGGGCGCGCGGCAGCCCGATCGGCTCGGGATGCACGATCGCGAGCAGGAGGCCGAGCGTCAGGATCGCGATCATGGCGTTCATGCCGGACGACACCTCGAGCTGCCGGACGACGAGGCTGCGGCGCTGCGCGCGATTGGCGAGGAGCGCGACACCGGCCTGCGCCGACGTGGTCGCGATGGCGCCCAGCGCCGCCCCCGGGATGAGCGCGCGTGACACGTCGAGGTCCGCGAGCCACATCAGGAGCAGCGTCATCGAGCCGCCGACGCCGACGAGCGTGACCAGCGACTCCGCGAGGGCCGTGCGATAGTACACCGCCGGGGTCCGCACGAGCGCGGGCAGCACGAGCTGCGCGCCGAAGCGCGCTCCCACCCATCCAAGTCCGAGCGAGATGATCGGCGAGAAGCTCTCGATCGTCGATTCCGAGAGCAGCCGTGCCCCCGAGGGGCCGAGCAGGATCCCGAGGAGCAGATACTCCGCGCCCGAGACGATGAAGAACTTGCGGCCGATCCAGTCGAACGCCACCCGGCCGGCCAGGTAGCTGGCAGCCGCGATGAGGACGAGCAGGAGGGACTCGTTCAACCCGGCGCCGGGTCAGCCGGTGATGGATTCGCGCAGCTGCCGGATCGCATCCCGGACCGCTTTCTCGGCCGCGCGCAGCCGGCCGTTCGGGGCGCGAATTCCGCGCGCCTGCGCATAGTCACCGGCCTCGTACACCATGAGCCCCTTGATCGCGGGATGGTCCGTGGCCCATGACAGCGCATTCCAGATGATCCGCGCCTGCATCCGGTCGCCGCTGTTGAGCGGATACGCGCCGGCGGCGAACACCCAGTGGTCCTTCACCGGCGGGGTCGTCTTCATCCACCGGTCGGCGGCGGGCTCGAAGGCGCGGACGATGTCGTGGATCCCCTGCTTCTCGGGGAAGAACGAGAACCCCACGATGTCGACCGGCGAGCCGCGCCGCGCGGCCCACGCGTACAGGATGCTGTCGGCGATGCCGTAGCTGGAGACGGAGAAGCCGATCTTCACGCGCGGATCGATCGCCTTCGCGCGCCGGGACGCGTCGGTGTAGTAGCTCTGCCACCGCTCGACGGACTGCGAGCCGACGATGCGTGATCCCACCGCGAGCGGATCCTCGGCCGGCAGCAGGATGTCCGGCTTCAGCTTCCTGACGACGTTCTCGATGGTGCGGAGCCGCAACGGCTCGTCGAGGGGGACGCTCCCCAGCTCGGGCACGAGCTTGCCCCGGTAGCCGATCGTGACCACGACGGTCACGCTGTCATCGATGTCGGAGAGCACGCTGGCGACCGAATCGAGCGCCAGGCCCGAAGCTCCGGGAGCGATGACCAGCCCGATCGCGCGCACGCCCAGCGTCGTCACGAGCTGCATGTCGGTCCTGATCGCGCCGGGCGAGGGCGGGCTGGCGATGTCGGGCAGCACCTTGAGGCCCACCCGAAAATCCCCAGCCGGCCGCTCGCGCAGGCGGTCGTCGAGGTGCTCCTCGAGCGCGCTGCCGGCCGACGACGCGCCAGGCAAACCCCAGACGACGAACGCGAGGATCCAGGCGAAGGCGTTGGCGGCGACCAGCGCCCGGAAGCCCGCGGTGGTGCGCCTGAGGGCCGGGAACGCGGGCGCGATCATCGGCACCAGGAAGAAGAACGGCGTCGTGACGGCGATCGGCGACTGCGTGACCACGGCCAGCGCGGTGGACTGCGCGCTGAGCACGCCGGCCAGCGCGTTGGCGGTCCCGTTGCCGTGGGCGACGCCCCACCGCACGATCTCGGTGGCGGCGATCACCACGTCATAGACGAGGATCGGCACGCCCCAGAAGTAGTTCACGAGCCGGCGGCTGACGGCGTAGATCGCCTGGAGCGCGAACAGCACCAGCACGAGCGGCCAGATCCAGTCCACGTGGAAGACGGCGCGGCCGGTGATGTACGTCGTCGTGGCGATGCGGAGCAGGAGGGCCGGCAGCAGCAGCAGGCCGCAGAGCCCGGTGACGGCGGCGAAGGGGCGTGAGGCGAGACGGAGCTGCGCTATGCGTCCGGCGAGCACCACGTCCCAGATGACGATGATCAACGACAGCGCGAGGTGCGCCGCCGGGAGGAAAGTGGTCATCCGCGCTTACGCGGTTCGACGGTCACCTTCGCGGGGTTCAGGCGGCGGGTGAACACGTCGAGGGCCTTGCCGAGGTCATGGGAAGCAGGAGCGAAGAGATCGAGCACAAGTATTCCCCGTTCGGGCAAGGCGTGGACCACGAGGTGCGCCTGGTCGAGCAGCAGGGCGGCATCGCAGGCGCCGTCGGGCCGGGTGCGGCTCACGGGAACGCCGAGGGAGTTGAATCCGGCGGCGCCGGCCGCGGCAATGAGAAGCCCGCCGATAGTCTCCACGTTCCGGAGCTGGTCGGCGGGCACGCCCGAGAGTTCGGCCGATAACCGTGAGTGATCGGTCACTCAGAACATCGACATGGCGAGGAAGGACCGGAGGGAGTCGTTCGTGCTCCGCAGTCGCACGGAGAGCAGACGGACGCACGCCCAGAGCACCTTGTACGCCAGCTCGCGGTTGAAGTCGAGGACCATCTCGAAATCGGGGCGGGCGATGGTGAGCGTCCGGGTGCCGCCGTTCGAGATCGCGTCGGTGGACCGCTCGGAGCGATCGAACACGGCCATCTCGCCGAACAGGGCGCCGGGCTTGAGGACGGCCAGCGCTTCCTCGCCGCTGCCGGGCACGTTGCGGCTGATGCGGACTTCTCCCTCGACCACCAGGTACAACCGGTTGCCGCTCTCGCCCTCGCGGAAGATGTACTCGCCCGAGTTGAAGTCTTCGGGCTTGCACACCTCGGCGATCTGCTGGAGCTCTTCGTCGTCGAGATCCTTGAAGATCACCACGCCCTTCAGGAGTTCCTTTGCGTCAGGCATCCGTTGGTATCCGTGGTCGAACCCAGTGGCGAAACTACGGACGGCCGCCCGCAAGGGCAAGCACAGGCGGGGTTAGCTTTCCACCCATGGTGCTGCGCGCCGGTCTTCGCTCCATCCCGAACATCATTTCGCTGTCGCGCGTGGCGCTCGCGGCCGCCTTCGTCATGGACCACGACGCGAACGCGCGCATCCTGATCGTGCTCGCGGCCGGGGTGACGGACATGCTCGACGGCTGGCTGGCGCGCCGCGCGGGGCTGACGTCGCGCTTCGGGGCGCTGGTGGACCCGTTCGCCGACCGGGTCTTCGCGCTCGTGGCCGTCGCGACGTTCGTGTACGAGGGATCGCTGTCGACCTTTGAGTATTTCATCATGATCTTTCGTGATCTGATGACGGCGGTCGGGTTCCTCGTCGCGCGCAGCGTCTCGTGGCTCCGGCCGGTCGAGTTCCGCGCGCGCTGGTCGGGGAAGGCGGTGACGGCGCTCCAGATGGTGACCTTCGTGGCCATCCTCAAGGTTCCGGAGTACGTGAAGCCGCTGATCTGGAGCGTGGGCCTGCTGTCGCTCTATTCGGTGATCGACTACACGCTGGCACTGTGGAGGGCGAGGGCGAAATGAGCACGCGGATCATGCGGATCGGCCGGACCTGGCGAGCCGGCTCCCTGGCGGCGCTGGTCTTCCTTGCGCCGGCCGCCGGAGGGCAATCCGGGCCACCGCTGCCCCGGCTCATGAACGAGGGTCGCGTGGACGCCCGATGGTCGCGGCACAACTCCGTCGAGCTCGGGTGGAGCCTGATCGTTCCGACCGGCGTATACGTGCGGACCGCGCTGACGGCGGCTGGCGGATACGTGTGGCGCGACCAGCGCTGGATGCGCGAATCCCGGTACGAGGCGACCGGGCGCTTTCTGCTCGATCCCTTTCGCCAGTCGCGCTACGGGCTGTCGATCGGCGGCGGAGCGGGGCTGACCAATTCCGACGGCCTGTTCGGCGACCCGAATTCGATCGGAGTCCGCCAGCAGCGCTGGCGACCCTATCTGGCGACCTTTCTCGATCTCGAGCTGCGGAAGAGCGCCGGACTGACTCCCGCGCTCCAGGTCGGCTTCGGGAGCGGATTCCGGGCAGGCGTCGTCGTCCGGTCGGCCACGAACCGCTGGCGCTGACGAACCGGCCTGAAAGGCGAACGGGGAGCCCCGGTCGGGGGCTCCCCGTTTCTGCTACGCCGCGGACTCCGCGTCCTTCTTCTTGGGCGGCTGAACGAAGCGCTCGCCAAGGGTCCGAAGCTGCGCCATCTGGTCGGCGTTCAGCTCGTGGAACCGCTCGGTGAGGTAGGCAATCGTTTCATCGAACCACGCCTGCTGATCTTCCGGCTCGGCGCCGACGACGCCGCACCGCATGATATGCTGAAAGAGCTCGTCACGAGCCTCTTCGAACGCTGTTGGGATGCTCGGGGTCCTGGTCTGGCGGATGGGCTTTTTGGCCATGCTCTGAGTGAGGGGTGAATAGACTGCGAAATATACCCAGAATGCGGGCTTCTGACTACACGACGGACGCGGCCCCGATGAACTCGAGGATGACGTTGGTCAGGGCGGCCGGAGCGTCCTCCGGGACGAGCCTCGCGGCCGTCGGAATGCGGATCAGGCGGGCTCCCGGCATGGCGCCGGCCAGGCGATCGGCCAGCTTCGGGCTGACCCAGCGATCCTGGTCGCCCCAGACGATCAGGGCGGGCTGTTCCAGCGCCTCGAGGACGATGTCCTCCATGTCGTCGCTCACGATCGAGCGGGCGAGCATGAGCAGGTGCTCCAGGCCGTCGCGCCCCACGTACGGCGCCAGGTAGCGGGCGACCAGCGGATCGGGCATCGCCTCGGGCCGGGCGACGCTTCCACGGAGGAGCTCGGTGATCAGCGGCGCCGCCCCGAGCACGCCCCGCGACACCCGGAGCGCGAACCGAGCGGTGTTCTTGTGGAGGGACTTCACGTCCTCGGCCGGGATCTCGTCGAGGGCGATCGGATTCACCAGCACCAGGCGCTCGACGCGCTCCGGCCTGGTGGCGGCGAGGTGCATGGCGACCGCCGCTCCGAGGTCCACGCCCACCACGGTCGCCTTCGGCAGGCGAAGCGCCGTGAGGGCCCGGTCGAGATACTCGCTCTGGGCCGCGATGCCGAACGGCGCGTCGAAGGGCCGGTCGGACTCGCCGTAGCCGAAAAGGTCGACCGCGAACGCGGTGCGATTCGCCAGCGCGATCTCGGGACCGACGTTCCGCCACAGGAACGCGCACGTGCCGAAGCCGTGGACGAGGAGCACGGGGGCTCCGCCATGGCCATAGCGTTCGACATGCATCGACCCGGGCCCGACGGGGATGCGCAACAGGTCAGCGTCTATGGTGGTACTCCGGTCAGGTTCGCGTGTAGGGACAGGTGCCCCGGCGTCTTCTATTCCGTTTTCGTGCCAGCGTGCCGGGAGCGCCTATTTTACGGACGCCAGCCCTCCAACCCGTAATCCGAAGAATCCCGATGGCACAGAATCGCAAGCCCGCGAAGGGGAAGAACGCTCCGGTCGTCGCCACGTCCAGGGGGTCGAAAAAGACCTTCTACGTCATCCTTGCCCTGGCGGCGGTCGCCGGGATCGCCGTGCTCTCCTACCTCGCCAGCCAGGGCGCGAAGAACCGGATCATCACCCTGGACACGAACCTGCCGCCGGTGACCTCGCAGGGCTACGTGATCGGCAGCCCGACCGCCCCGATCGAGATCGTCGAGTTCGGCGATTTCGAGTGCCCGAGCTGCGCGCGCTTCGCCGAGCTGACCGAGCCGGACCTGCGCGCCCAGTACGTGAACACCGGGAAGGTGCGGTTCCGGTTCATCGATTATCCGCTGAACATGCACCGGAACACCCTGAACGCGTCGAACGCCGCCGCGTGCGCCGACGAGCAGGGGAAGTTCTGGGAGATGCACGACCTCCTGTTCGCGACCCAGCACCTCTGGAACGGCGAGGCGACGAGCGATCCGGACACGCACTTCAAGTCGCTGGGAACGCAGATCCCGGGGCTCGACGCCGCGAAGCTCAACGAGTGCATCGACAGCCGGCGCAACATGGCCAAGGTCCAGTCGCACCTGAAGATCGCCGTCGACCGCGGGTTGAACGGCACGCCGACGTTCATCGTCGGCAACGAGCAGCTGAACTTCCGCGCGAACTCGATCGACGAATTCAGGGCGTACCTGGATCCGAAGATCGCCGCGGCCGCCGGCGCCCCGGCCTCCCCGCGGAAGCCATGACCCGTCGCATGTGGCTGGCGGTGCTGTCGCTCGCCGGCGCCTTCATCGCGGCTTACCTGACGCTCTACCACTTCGGCTACATCGGCACGCTGGCGTGCACGGGCTCCGAGGGATGCTCGACGGTGCAGGCGAGCCGATGGGCGCGCCTGATGGGGCTCCCGGTGGCGACGTGGGGCCTGGGGTACTACCTGACGGTGCTCGCCCTGGCGGTGGTCGGCATGCAGGAGCGGCTGGCGGAATCCCGCGGTCTCTCGCTCGGCCTGCTCCTGCTCACGGGCTGGGGCGCCGTGTTCTCGGCCTGGCTGACGTACCTCGAGGCCGGCCCGATCGGCGCCTGGTGCCTGTGGTGCATCGGGTCGGCCGTCGTGGCGACGCTGTTGTTCGTGGTCAGCCTGCTCGACTGGAGGGCCGGGCTGGCCGATAGCCGGATGGCCGGATAGCGCTGCCCGGCCATCCAGTCATCACGCCCTCTTCTCTCTCCGCTGCCGCCCCTGTGAGGCGTCATTGAGCCGGAGCTTCGGACGATCGTCCGGCTGGCTGTCTCCGGCGATCTCGCCGTCACCGGCCACGGCGCGGCGGCGGTACGGAACGAGATCCTGGCCGAGAATGACCAGGGCGCGCGTCGCCACGGTGCTGGCCAGCGGCTCGGCGATGGACATCTCGCGGATGTAGGCGTCGATCGCGCGATCGAAGGTCATGTCCTCCGCGAGCGTGTCGACGAACATCAGCGCGTTGTCGACGTGCGTGCGGATGATGGACTCCTCGGCGCGAGCCTGGGCGAGGCGGACGCGACGTTCGGCGGCCGGCTCGAGCTTGCGACGGAAGATGCGCTCGGGGAAGAAGCGTTTCAGGAAGCGGAACATGGATTCAGGGGTGTTCGTGTGGCCATCCACAGGGCATGGGCCGGGCCAGCGCGCGCCGGCGCCACCCCGTATTAACGGAGGCCGCCGGAACGCGTCTTCCCGCGCCGGGTAGGTCAGGTTCGCTCAATCCCGCCAATTCGAGGCAAAGCCAGATGAAAATGAAGCTCGCCTGGGGAGCGCTGGCAGTCGCCAGCCTCGTCGCCGCCAGCGGCACTCCGGAAACCGTGAAGGGAGTCAGTTATCGCGTCCGGGTCCAGACCCAGATGCCCAATTTCGGGTTCGGGGGCGGCGACGTCGAAGGCGGACGCGGCCCGGGCGGATTCGGTGGCGGGCAGTCGCAGCTCGTTCGCGTCGACCTCGCCGGCAATCGCGCCAAGGTCGAGTTCCAGATCGGCAACCCGCCGGGCTCGAGCCTGTCGGACTACTACCTCATGATCCTGGACTCCAACCGGGTGTACCGGATCAGTCCGGATTCCCAGACGTTCTCGGACGCGGTGCTGGGCGGCGGATTCGGGGCCGGGCGCGGCCGGGGGCCGGGCGGCGGAGATTTCCAGCGTGGCGGGGGCCGCGGCGGCCGCGGCGGTGGTAATGCCGGCGGCGGCGACGCCGGGCGCGGCGGTCGCGGGGGAGGCGGTGGATTCAATCCGATGCAGGTGATCCAGGACCTCGTGATCACCGGCATGAAGACGCAGACGGAAGATCTCGGAGCCGGAGACCCGATCGAGACGCGCCCGACGCGCCACTATCGCATCACCGCGGAGTACGAGTTCAAGCTGTACGGCCAGCCGAAGTCGGCGAAGACCACCAGCGAGATCTGGGCGGTCGACTTCCCGCAGCAGAAGGTGGTGGATCCGTTCGAGGGATCGAGCGTCGCGGGCGACTCCCTCTCGTACGCCGGCATCTCGGCTCGCCTGGTCGCGGAAGCGAAGAAGATTCCCGGCGTTCACGTGAAGACGGTGACGACCCAGACGATTCCGGTTTCGCTGGCGGCCGGGGCCGAGGCCGAAGTGTCGGCCTCGGGTCAGGTGGCGCAGACGGTGAACATCGTCCGGACGACGACGATCACCGCCCTGAAGGAAGCCGACGTCGACGAAACGCTGCTTCAGGTGCCCGCAGGCTACCGGAAGGTCGGGTTCGGCCGCGGCGGACAGTAGAGCTGCCCGTATGTCATCCTGAGTGAACCGAGGGATCTGCTCTTCGAACACCGGGAGCAGATCCCTCGCTTCGCTCAGTATGACGTCAGCTTTCCTGCGACTCGTACTGGTCCTTCAGCGACGCCACGACGTTCGGGTCGGCGAGGGTCGTCGTATCGCCCAGCGCGCGGCCTTCGGCGATGTCGCGCAGGAGCCGTCGCATGATCTTGCCGGAGCGCGTCTTCGGGAGGTCCGCCGAAAAGAGGATGTCGTCCGGACGGGCGATGGCGCCGATCTTCTCGGCCACGAAGTTCCGCAGCTCCTCGCGAAGCTCGTGGTCGTGCCGGAAGCCCTCGCGCAGGGTCACGAACGCCGCCAGCGCCTGGCCCTTCAGCTCGTGCGCCTTGCCGACGACGGCGGCTTCGGCGACCGCCGGATGCTCGACGAGGGCCGATTCGACCTCCATCGTGCCGATGCGGTGGCCGGCGACGTTGAGGACGTCGTCCACGCGACCGAGGATCCAGTAGTAGCCGTCGTCGTCGCGCTTGGCGCCGTCGCCCGGGAAGTAGAGGTCGGGGCGGTCCGGCCACTTGCTGAAGTAGGTCTGCACGTAGCGGTCGTCGTCGCCCCAGATCGTGCGGAGCATGGATGGCCAGGGCTTCGTGAGGGCGAGCAGGCCGCCGCCGACGCCGATCTCCC
>CAMLHT010000012.1 GCA_946479895.1 uncultured Gemmatimonadota bacterium
TGCCGCGGATCCACACCGCCCGGCTCGGCCGCGACCAGGGGTGGTTCCTGCTGGGTTGGTGGGACTTGGGGGGGGCGGTGGGCGGAGTGGGGTGGGCGGTGTACGGTGGGGGGTGGGCGGAGGGCGGAGAGCGGAGTTTCGGTTTTCCGCGATGCGGCGTTCGTCCTCCGTCCTCCGCCCTCCACCCTCCACCCTCCGGCCTCAGGCCGGCGTCACTCCAGGCTGCCCGTTCCGCACCACCCACTTCGTCGCCGTCTGAATCGGTGCGTCGGGCTTCGTCACGAACTCCACCGTCCTGTATTCCGCGCGCCACTCCTCCGGCGTCACGACGCACGACACGTAGCCGCGGCGATTGTTCTGCCACTTGAGGTGCGGGTTGTCGGCCGCCGCGGGGCCCGCGGCGATATTGCGATCATTGCCGTCGCCGCCCGAGCTGATGCTCGTCCCGACGAACTCCGTGGCGATCGTCGGTTGGCCGGGCGTCGAGAAGCTCGAGCGCAGCTCGTTCACCCAGCTCGAGTGGATGTCACCGGTGATGACCACCGTGCGGTTCGGCGCCCGCTTCGCGATCTCGCCGAGCAGGCGGTCGCGGGCGACGGGGTAACCACTCCACTGGTCCATCGAGAACCGCTGGCCGTCGCCGGCCTGGCTGTCGTAGGGCGCGACCATCACCTGGTTGGCGATCACCTGCCAGCGCGCCTTCGATGACGACAGGCCCTCGTAGAGCCACTTCTCCTGCTTCGCTCCCATCATCGTGCGCGCCGGATCGGCCCAGCCGTCGCAGGGCACGGGCTTCGTGCCGTCGCCGCACGCCTGGTCATCGCGGAACTGCCGCGTGTCGAGCACGGAGAACTGGGCCAGCGCGCCCCACTCGAGCCGGCGCGTGATGCTGAGGTTCGACCAGTCGCCCGACGCCGGCAGCCGGACCGGCTGGTGCTCCCACCACGCCTGGTACGCTGCCGCGCGGCGCTTACGCATCAGGTCCACGCCCACCGTGGTGTCGCCGTTGATGAGCCCCGCGTAGTTGTTGGAGACCTCGTGGTCGTCCCAGGTCAGGATCCACGGCCGGTTCCGGTGCGCTTCCTTGAGATTGTCGTCGAGCTTCGTCTGGCCGTAGCGCTGGCGGTAATCCGCGAGCGTCATCAGCAACGGCCCGACGTACGGGCGAACCACGTTCGGCCGCGGCGCGTTCTCGTAGATGTAGTCGCCGAGGTGCGCGACGAGATCGAGCTCCTCGGCCGCCATGTGGTGATAGGCGGTGTAGAGACCCTGCTCGTAGTGCTGGCAGGAGGCGAAGGCGAAGCGGAGCGGCGTGACGGCGTTGCGCGACGGCGCGGTGCGCGTGCGCCCCACCTGAGTCGTCGCGTCGCCGGTCATGAAGCGGTAGTGATACCAGCGATCGGGCTGGAGGCCGCCCACGTCAACGTGCACGCTGTATCCGAGCTCCGGCGTCGCCGTCGCCGTGCCGCGCCTCACGATCCTCGCGAACTTCTCGTCGTCCGCGACTTCCCATCGCACCGCGACGCGGCTGCCGCTCATGCCGCCGTCGGGATCGAGCGGCCGCGGCGCGAGCCGCGTCCACAGGGTGACGCCGCTGGAATGCGGATCGCCCGACGCGACGCCGAGCTGGAACGGATCCTCGGCGAAGGGCGCGCGACGCACGACGCGCCAGTCGTTCGGGACGATGGCCGCGAGCGCGGCGAGCTTCGCGAGGTCGCCGACGAATACTCTGCGATTGATCATTGGCGGGGGGCGATTGGCGGTGGGAAGGGACCCCAAGGATGGCGAAATCCGCGCGAGGCCGCATCTCCCGGCCGGGACCGGACGTGATCCGGTCGGGCCAGTCCTTCCGCGTCCATCTCCAGGAGGGCAATATGCCAACGACCATGAGCACCGGACCGGACGTGACCCAGATGCTCCGCGCATGGCGCGACGGCGACAGCGCCGCCGGCGAGAAGCTGCTGCCGGTCGTGTACGCCGAGCTGCACCGTCGGGCGGCGGCGGCGATGCGACGCGAGGGAGACGGCCACACGCTCCAGCCGACGGCGCTCGTCAACGAGGCCTACATGAAGCTCGTGGACCAGCGGCAGTCCCACTGGCAGAATCGCGCCCAGTTCTACGGCATCGCCGCGCAGCTCATGCGGCGGATCCTGATCGATCATGCGCGCGAGCGTCTCGCGGCCAAGCGCGGCGGCGGCGCGAAGGCGGTCACGCTCAGCGGCATCGAGGCCGCGGCCCCCGCCGATGAAACCGTGGACGTGCTCGAGCTGCACGATGCGCTCGAACGACTCGCCGCGCTCGACGAGCGCCAGGGGAAGGTCGTCGAGCTGCGCTACTTCGGCGGGCTGAGCGTGGAGGAGACGGCGGAGGTGCTCGGGATATCGCCCGCGACGGTGAAGCGCGAATGGGCCACCGCCCGCGCCTGGCTCAGGCGCGAGCTGGCGGGATCACGCTGAGCCGCAGCTACCGAACGACCTTGCTGCCGGCGCGATTGTCCGGCACGAAGTGCGACCGGCCGGGCATGACCACCCGCGGCAGCGATCTCGCGTCCATCGTCGTGCCGCGGTCCACGACGCCGTTCTCGGCCAGCAGGAACGCGATGACGCTGTAGACGTCGTCCGGCGGCAGCGAGCCCGGCGCCGTGAACGGCATTGCCCGGTTGATGTAGTCGTAGAGCGTCGTGGCATACGGCCAGTAGTTGCCGACCGTCTTCACGAGCGCGGGATCCTTCCCGAACGAGAAGTCGCGCGGCTCGGGTCCGATGAGGCGCGGGTTGGGCGCGATCCCTTCGCCCTTCGGCCCATGGCAGGCCGCGCACTGAGCGGCGAAGACGCGCGCGCCACGGTCGTACGTGCCGCGTCCTTCGGGAAGCCCGCGCCCCTCCGGATTCACGTCGATGTTCCAGGCGCGCTGCTCGGCCGGCGTCGCCGTCCTTCCGATCGTGCGGAAGCGCGGAGCGAGATCCGCCGGACGCGCGGCCGCCAGCTCCACGCTGCCGGTCGCCGCGTCGGTGACGGCGGTGTCACGGCGTGCTTCACCGGCACCGCGGCAGGCCGACGCCAGCAACGCGAGCCCGATCGGGAGCACCACCCGGCGCGCGCTCATCCGCCGAATGCGACGCTGCCATCCGGCTCGATGCGCCACGAGCGGATGGAGTTGAAGTGGAAATCGGTGCCCTTCCCCCGCGCCGCCTCGAATGCCGCGCGGGTCGGCTGCACGTAGCCCGTGTCGTCGGTGGCGCGACTCATCACCGTCGCTCGCCCTCCCTTCCATTCCCACATCATCGAGAAGCGCGTGTGCGCCTTCGGCAGCACGGGGCCGCCCAGCTCGGCGTTCCTCCAGGTCGCGCCGTCGTCGGTGCTGACCTCGACCCGGGCGATGCGGCCGCGCCCCGACCAGGCGATCCCGGAGAGCTGATGCCATCCGCGCGCGAGGCGCGCCGGCGGCGCGAGCGATGTGATCAGTGACTTCGCGTCCATCTCGAAGCTGAACTGCCGCGCGGTGGCGTCCGGCAGCGGGTCGGTGTACTTCGACGTCTCGTCCTTCGACATGTTCGGCTGGTCGATCAGCTTGATGCGCCGCAGCCACTTGATGCTGGTGTTGCCCTCGTATCCCGGCAGGAAGAGCCGGACCGGATAGCCGTTCGACGGGCGCAACGCCTCGCCGTTGTAGGCGAAGACCACCATCGCGTCATCCCACGCCTTCGCGATCGGGATGCTGCGCGACAGCTTCGCCGCGTCGCCACCCTCGGCCAGGAACCACGTTGCGTTCTTCTTCGCGCCGGTCTCGGCCAGGATGACGCCGAGGGGGACGCCGGTCCATTCGCCGTTGCTGGTGAGGCCGTCCACCATCTGCGGCGTCATCGCCGGCTTCGGCTCGCGATAGGCGGCGCGGCCGTTGCCGGCGCACTCGATGAAGTACACGCGCGAAACGCTGGGGAAGCGCCGCAGGTCGTCGAGCGTGAACACCATCGGGCGGTCGACGAGGCCATGGACCATCAGCCGGTACGCCTTCGGATCGATGGTCGGGATTCCCGAGTGATGCCGCTCGAAGAGAAGGTCATTCGGCGTCATCGTGCCGGTCAGCTCATGCAGTGGCGTGAGCGACGATCCGGTGAGCAGCCCGGTGGGCGTGCGGGCGGGCGCCTCGAAAGCCGATCGCGCGCTGACCGCCGACGTCATCCCCGCCGGCTCGGCCTGCCCGGCTGCTTCGGCGATCCCGGCCCCAACACCCAGCTTGTGCAGCAGCGCCGCGCCCGCGGTCGCGGCGGCGCCGGTCAGCACCGCCCGGCGGGAGATGCCGTCGCCGTCGCTCACGGGCTGCGCTTGACGCTGCGCGGCGCGTCCACGATCGCGCCCGCCGGATTCGCGCGCTTGAGCACCGGGGGCGGCAGGTACGCGGTGTGGCCCTTCGTCGCGTACGGTGCGTCGGCGGGCGCGCCACCCATCGGCCAGTCGTTTTCCTTGCCCGGCGAATCGGGGCGCGGCTGCGAGGTGACGTACGCGGCGACGTCGAACGCCTCCTGCGGGGTCAGCGACTTCGCGGCGCCGTAGGGCATGTTGTGCCAGATGAACGACGCCGCCTTGCCGCGGCGGGCCATCGAGGCGCCGACGCTGAACGACTTCGGCCCCCACAGCGCCGGCACGCCCGGCGGGATGGCCTTGTTGCCTTCGCCGGTCATCTGGTGGCAGGCGGCGCACTTCGCCGCGTAGACCTGCTGCCCGCGCGTCACGTCGCCCTCGAGCTCGGGCTCCATTTTCGGGATTCCAGCCGCCCCGGGAAGCTTGCCGCCCTCGCCGACGGGAACGCCGCGCGAGAGGAACGCGATGTAGGCGAGGATGTCCTGCATCTCGCGGCTGTCGGTCGGCAGCTTGTTCCCGGCGAGGCTTCGCGTGAAACAGTAGTTCACGCGGTCAGCGAGGCCGATGACGGCGCCGGTGCGATCGAGGTATTTGGGAAACCGGGCATGGGACCCGGTGAGTGGCGCGGCGTCGGCGTTCCGGCCGCCGTTCACATGGCAGTTCGTGCAGTTGATCGCCCCGGGCGCGTACGCGGGCAGGCTGTCGGAGGTGTGCATCACGAGTGCGAGGCCGCGGCGGATGGACTGCCCCAGGGAATCGTTCGGGATCTCCGAATCCGTGGGAGCCTTCCACGCGGCGGCGTCGAATGCGGCGCTCGCCTGCTGGACCACCCCGGGGGTCGTCCGGTCGCATCCGGCGATCAGGGCGGCGACGAGCATCGGGACGGCGACGGCGCTGGCGGTCTTCATCCTGGAATCCTTCGGGTGAGGGTTCAATGTCGCCCCGGGGCGGGGCTCGTCTGTGAGGGAATCTCCCGGCCCGCCAGCGGCGGTCCACCGACAGGCAGGGCCCCCTCCCGCCCTAATGTGGAGACGGCGCCCCTCGCGGGCAATGGCGGATATTACTATATAGTTATATAGTATGCCGACTGCGACGCGAGGTCCCTT
Organism: uncultured Gemmatimonadota bacterium; assembly: GCA_946479895.1. The sequence goes on from CAMLHT010000012.1 coordinate 5,468, forward strand.
GCGTCGTTCACCCAACATGGGAGACATGCCATGACCACACCTTCCGCGACCCTGCCGCTGGCCGGCCAGGGGGCGGCGCGCCTGCCACGATGGGCGACGCTCGGAATCCTGTTCGGCCTCCTCAGCGCCGCCGCCATCGCGCTCTACGCCCCGATCGGCGTCTCCGGCACCTATCCGCGCTTCGTGGGCGCGATCGCCCGTCGCGTGGACCCCGGCTTCGCGGCCTCCAACCCGTACCTCGTGAAGATGGGCAGCCTCGTCACGCCGGAGACGATGCTCGTCGTCGGCCTGCTCATCGGCGGCTTCTTCTCCGCGCGCGTGTTCGGCCGGACCAGGGCACCCGCCGTCGAGCGCGTGCACGCGGCCGAGACCACCAACGGACGCCGCTACCTGGACGCCTTCATCGGCGGCACGCTGATCCTCTTCGGCGCGCGCCTGGCCGGTGGCTGCACCAGTGGCCACATCATCTCGGGCCTCACCCAGCTCGCCGTCAGCAGCACCATCTTCGCCGTCGCGGTGTTCGCCGGCGGGATCGGCACGGCGAAGCTCATCTCCGCCTGGAGGGACTGACCATGCCGCTCGTCTATGGATTGCTCGTCGGCATCGCGATGGGCGCGCTGATCCAGCGCGTCGGCGCATCGAGCCCGAAGATGATCCTCGCCGCGCTGCGGCTGGAAGACCTGACGATCATCAAGTTCATGGCGACCACGATCGCCGTCGGCACGATCGTGACCTATCTCCTCAGCCTCGGCATGCCGATGCACTTCGACGTGAAGCCGACCTACGTCATCGGCGTCGCGGTCGGCGGCCTGATCTTCGGCGCCGGGTTCGCGATCGGCGGCTACTGCCCCGGGACCTGCGTGGTGGGGATCTCGGAGGGCCGCAAGGACGGCTGGGTGGCGCTCCTCGGCGGCATCTTCGGCGCGCTCCTGTTCACCCTCGCGTTCCCGTTCATCGAGGCGTCGCTGATCAAGCCGTACTCCTACGGAAAGATCACCTGGGGTGACGTGCTGCACGTCCCGACCATCACCGTGGCGATCGGCTTCGGAGCGGCGCTGCTGGTCGCGATGAAGCTCCTGCCGACGCGCCGACGCGTTACCTGACGTTCAGCCGGGAATGGGCGACGGCGCGCGCCTGACTGAGGCGCGCGTCGTCGTCCCCCGGGTGTCCGTCGAGGTCGCGCTTCACTTCGTCGCACAGCGCGGCCAGCCTCAGAATCATCGGATGCGCCGGTGACGACGTCTCCGCGGCATGGTCCCGGACGAGGCACAGCTGCGTCCACAGGCCGCGCATCATCGCGAACAGGTGGGCCCGTCGCGTCGAGACGATCTCGCAGGCGACGCGCAGCTCGCGAACGACGCCGAGCTCTCGCCGCACCAGCTCGATGAGCTCCCGCCGAGCCGGTGTCGCCGAGGATTCCGCGTCGAGCGCGGCAAGGCGTCCGGTCAGGCGCTCGACCTCCGCCGGGCTCGCATCGCGCTCGAGCGCGGCGATCTCGGCGTCGTGGGCGTCGATCCCGTCGTGGAGGCGCCGGGCGAGCGCCGGAACGTCGGCCGCCGCGCGCTGCGCCGCCGCCGGCAGCGTGGGCACGAGATCGAGGATCGCCCGCCGATGCTCGGCCGGCGTGTCGCGTGACGGGCCGCGGGTGCGTCCGGATGCCGGGGCGAGCAACGGAGCGATGGTGGGCGACGCCCAGCCCGACGAGGGTGTGGTCGCGCCCACGAGCAATCGCGCCGTGTCGCTCCACGAGAGGCGCAGCCGGTATGCCCACGCAAGGCCGGCGATCATCGTGAGGGCGGCGGCGATGACGAGCGCGGCCTGCACGTCGCCGAAGGAGGATGCAAGCGCGGGCGTCGCCGCCCCTTCCAGCTCCGGCCGGAGGAGGATCATCGTCGGCAGGACGATCATGAACACGCTCAGCGACACGCGTACCGCGCGCGCCTGCCACGGAAGCCGCTTCCAGAGATCGGTCGGCCGGCGCAGCGCGCGCGGCCACCACATGCCCCACCAGTCCGGAGGCCAGAAGGCGACGCGCGCGATGCCGCTCCAGCCCAGGTCGGGCCGGCCGACGTTCCAGATGTGTACGAGGAAGCCGAAGGGGACGGCGACGGCGATCAGGAGCAGCAGGACGCGGTCGTCGAGACCTCGATCTCCGCGAAAGGCGATCGCGGTCCACAGCGCCGCCCAGATCAGCGCGTAGGGACCGAAGCTCGGCAGGTCGCGCAGCGATTCCGGGATCGTGGCGAGCGCGTCGCCACTCAGTCGCGCGAGCGCCTCCCGAAGCTCGCGTGCCGTCTGCCATCGCTGCGACGGATCGCGGGCGAGGCAGCGCATGACGATGCCCGCCAGCTCCGGATCCACCGTCGGCGCCACCGCGCGCAGCGCCGGCGGATCCTCCGAGATGCGGCGGAACACCATCTCGTTCGGCTTCGAGTCGGCGAAGGGCTCCCGCCCGGCGAGCATCGTCCAGGCGACCGCGCCGAGCGAATAGACGTCGCTCCGCGCATCCACCGTCGGCGCGCCGAGGGACTGCTCCGGCGACATGAAGTGCGGAGTGCCGATGATGACCCCGGTGCCGGTGAGGCTGTCGCCGGCGCCATGCACCTTGGAGATCCCGAAGTCGGCCAGCATCGCCCGTCCGGTCTGCTCGTCGAGCAGGATGTTCGCCGGCTTGATGTCGCGATGGATGACGCCGTGCCGGTGCGCGTGCTCCAGCGCGTCGGCGAGCTCCGACATGATGCGCTGGGCCTCCTCACCCGGAAGGCGGCCCTCGATCCGCAGTCGCTCGGCGAGCGACACGCCGCGCACGTAGCCCATGACGAAGTACCAGATGCCGTTCACTTCGCCGAAGGTGTGCAGGGGCAGGATGCCCGGGTGCGAGAGCTGCGCGGCAATGCGTGCCTCGCGGCGGAAGCGCTCGCGGCTGTCGGGTGCATCGGCGAGGTCGGGACGCAACACCTTGATCGCGACGAAGCGGTCGAGGGCCCGCTCCCGGGCGAGGTACACCGCGCCCATCCCTCCCCTGCCGAGCGGGCGGACGATCTCGTACTGCTGCCCCAGCGCGGTGGCGAGGATCGACTGGAGGGCGCGGTCCGGATTGACCGCGGCGCGCGAGGAGAGGAGGTCGTCACCCGTCGCCGAGGCGACGGCCATGAGCGAGCGCACCTCGCGCTGGAGCTCCTCGTCTCCTGCCGACGCGCTCGCGATGAAGGCGTCGCGCTCCGCCGTCGGCAGCTCCATCGCGCCGGCGAGGGCTGTCTTGATCTGCTGCCAGCGCTCCGGCGTCATGCCAGCGCCGAGGCGATCTTGAGCACGGTGTTCCAGTTCCGAGCCGTGCAGATCGTGCCGAGTCGGTTCTTGCTGAGGGCGAGCGCGAGCTTCGATTCGCCCATGCCGTCGGGATACCGGATGTAGAGCTCGCGGCCGACCGCCCTGAGCTCCTCGTCGCCACGAGCCTCGGCGCGGAGCGCCTTCAGGGCCGCGGCGTCGGGCTTTTCACGGCAGACCGTCAGCGCGAGGTGCGACGGATCGGATGCAGCCATATCCGGAAAGGGATTGGCCGCGACGATCGCTTCCCACTCGTCCGCATCGCGCACGAGGTAGCTGCACTGCACGCCAAGGTTCTTTTCGGTCGCCGCCTCGAGCGTCCGCTCCAGCTTCGCCATCGGCTGCGCCCGGGCGGTGAAGACGAGGTTGCCGCTCTGGAGCAACGTCTTCGCGTCCTTGAATCCGAGCGACTCGACCATCGGCCGCAGCTCGGCCATCGCGATCTTCTTGTTGCCGCCGACGTTGATGCCCCGGAGCAGCGCCGCGTATCTCACGTGACCACCTTGAGTGTCGTCGACATCTGGCCGACGTGGCGCTGGGTGTGTTCCGCCGCGTGGACCAGGATGCCGAGCACCGTGGAAGGCAGCTTGCCGCGACCGACTTCCCGGTACTTGAGCAGGTCGTCGGCATGGGTGCCGCGCACCTGGAGCATCGCGCGCTCGATGGCGCGCGTGAATTCCGGGATGAGCTGCTCCGCCGTCTCCGGACCCGTCCCGCGAACGCCCTCGATCCTGAGCACCTCGAGCTGCTCGGGAGTGAGCTGCTCCCCGCGCGCGTAGGTGAGCAGGCGATCGAGGCTCCCGATCGCGTGGCGGACGTGGAAGCCGACCGACGCGGCGTTGCCCGGCTTCGTCCAGATACGCTCGACCGACACCCCGACCAGCCGGGTCTGCACGTCCTCGAGGCAATCGATGAGGGAGTGCGCGACCGGCTGGAGCATCGGGATGACTCCCGCCACCGGGCCGCGCAGCCAGGGCGGGTTATGGGCCATGGGTGGTCAGGCCGGTTTCCGGTCCCTGCCGAACGGGTCGCCCGCGACGGCCTCCGTGTGCAGCGCGCATTTCCATTCTCCGTTCCTGCGGACCCAGGTGGATGAGTCGTTGGCCTTCAGGGTGAGCGGCTTCCCCTCGACGGTGAGCTTCTCGGTGACCGTGTAGGCGACGATCGCCACGTCGGGGGAGAGGAGCCGTGCCTGAATCTTATCCATGGAATACTCGTGGAGCGTCCACTTGCCGTCGGTCATCAGCTTCCGGTACTGCTCGGCGCTGATGGCGCTGACGCCCTGGGCGCCCGTCACGTAGCAGGGATCGTCGCTCATGCGCACGGCCGTGTCCACGTCCCTGGTGATCATCGCATCCCAGTACTTCTTCTCGAGGTCGATCAGCTGCTGTTCGGTCGTGTTCGTCATCGCCCTGTCCGGATGAGGTCTGCGGGTCAGCCGCAGGCGTCATGCCGCAAGGGTCATCGTCCGATGCGATACCGCACGATGGTCGTGGACGTCGTCCTCGTCAGGGACCGTCGTGCAGACATGCGTTCCGGTGATCGGGGTCTGCCTTGCCGACGAATCGCGAGGGAATCGAAACCTGCGGGCTATCTTTCCGTTCCGCCACGGTATCCCGTGACGCCCATACTGGTTCCAGACATGCCTGCCCTGAATGCCGGCCGCCGACTCGGCGCCGCCCTGCTGTTCCTTCTCGTCGCCTGCTCCGACAATCCCACCGGCCCCGACGGCGGCACCGGCAGCGACGACTTCAGCCTGCTGATCGAGCGCCGCAACGGCGCCGGCGAGCGGTCCTTCTACACGATGGGCGCGCGCGGCACCGTCTTCGCCCCCTTCACCGGAGTTCCCGCCGACGCGGCAGCGCTGTTTCCCTCCCCGGACGGAAGGACGATCGCCTACACGCGGAACGTCGACGGTTACATCCGGCTCTGGGCGATGGACCGCGACGGCGCCAACCGCCGCGCGATCCTGGACGGCGCGATCTACGTGGAGTCGGCGGCGTGGTCCGCCGACGGAAAGAAGCTGGCGATCGCGTACTCGAGCGACGCGGTGTCGAACGACATCGCGGTCGTCAACGCCGACGGCACCGGCTTCACCGACCTCACGCCCGACCCGCTCCCGGGCATCTGGATCGACCACGGTCCCACGTGGTCACCGGACGGCACACGCATCGCGTTCTCGTCGAATCGCTCGGGCACGACGCGCATCTGGATCATGAACGCCGACGGCTCGAGCCCCGTGTTCCTCACCCAGGGCGTCACCAGTGGCCAGGAGCGCCAGCCGATCTGGTCACCCGACGGCGCGTTCATCGCCTTCATCGCGACGACGCCGCTCGGCGTCGGCATCTCGTTCATCAGGCCGGACGGCACGGAGTACAAGCACGTCCCGCTCGGCACCGGCCCCAATGATCCCGTCTGGCTCCCCGACGGCCGCCTCGTGTACGTCGGCAGCGCCGCGGGCGACTTCGACCTGTACACGCTCGACCGCGTGACCGGGACGACGGCGCGGCTCACGACGCGCCGGGACGACGATGTGCATGCATCCGTCCTCGCGAGCGTGGCGCCGTTCACCTGGCTGGGGTTCGCGCCACCGGTGTCGTCGGCCATCAACCGCCCGTTTGCCGTCGATCTCGCCGTCGGCGACGTGCTGGCCGACGGGTATCCCGACCTGCTCATCCTCTCGCCGATCCTGAACGAGCTGCGCCTGATGAAGGGAACGCCGGCGGGAGCGTTCCAGTCCGTCGGCTCGCTGTACACCGAGCTCGACGTGCTTTCGATCCGCACGGGTCTCGTGACGCTCGATCGCGCGACGGACATCGTGGGCCACGGTGACAGCGCCCTGTACGTCTGGCGCGGCCGGGCCGATGGACCCGGCCTTCCCAATACCTTCCGGTTCCCGGCCGTCGTGCGGGCCGTCGCGGTCGGGGACTTCAACGGCAACGGCCGCGACGACATCGTCGCGATGACCGAGGCCGGCACGCAACCGTTCCGCCTCGCCATGTATGCCGCGAACGCCAGCGACGTGATCGCGCGAGTGGGGGAGGCCGCCACCACGCGCACCGATGGCCGCGCGATGTGCGCGGCCGACGTGGACGGCGACGGATACCGGGACCTCGTGATGCTCGCCGGATCGTCGAGCCTCTCGGCCTTCACCGCGACCGGCAACGGGGATCTCACCTTCGGCACCGTCGCGAACGCCGGCAGCTCGCTGACCACCGACCTGAACGCCTTCCCCTACTGCGCCGACTTCGACGGCGACGGACGTGATGACCTCGCGCTCCTGAGCGTCACGCAGTCGTCGGGCGTGTCGGTGTTTCTCCGCGGCACGTCGACCTTCGGCTCGCCGGCGCGCATCGCCGCCGCGGCGTCCGCGCTCGCCGTCAGCGACGTCGACCGCGACGGCGATCTCGATCTCATCATCGGGAGCTCGTCGCAGGCGGCAATCCTGGTGGCGAAGAACCAGGGCGACGGCCGGTTCTCCCAGCCGACGACGGTGACGATTCCCGCCATCCCCACGCGCCTCATCGCCGCGGACTTCAACGGCGACTCCTGGCCGGACGTCGCCGCGATCGACGCGACGGGCGGGCTCGTGGTGCTGCTCAGCCGGGGACGGTCGGGGATGTAGCCCGGCTGGCGCGGCGATCGGCCTTGCGCCGCTCGGCATTCTCGCGGCGCGCCATGTAGGGGAGCAGCCAGAGGTAGATGCCGGTGATCCACAGGCCCAGCACGACCAGCGCCGCGGGCAGGAAGACGAACAGCTTCACGCGGTCGTGGAAGAAGGAGCCGTCGTGCAGGCTCTCGATGAGGTCGGACCGCCGGTAGGCCGTCTGGAGGACCGCGCCCGTCGCGACGTCGACCTGAAGCTCCCACCGATTCTTGCCGACCACCTTGAGCATGCCCTTGGATGGCCGGACGTCGATGCGGTCGATGTGATCCCACTGCGAGATCCCCGCGTGCGGAACCGTCGCCGCGATCTCGAGGATCGCGGGGAGGCTCAGCGCCGGCGAGGCGGCGCCGCCCTTCACCTCCGGCGGCTGCACCCAGGGGATCTGCTTCTTCAGCTGGAGCAGCAGTCCGGTGCAGATGACGATGAGGAACGGAACGGCGACGGCCACCGCGCCCCACCGGTGCAGCCTGCGATTCCAGATACGAGGATTTGCCATTAGACGCTTTTCATCCCGAGCCCATCGTCGCTTCCGCTCTTCAGCGGTAAGACTCCGCGAGGGATCTGCTTCAGGTAGTCTGGCGGTCGATCCACTTGTCGACCGCGGGAGCGTGGTGGCCCGACATGCGAACGGGCAGCATCGCGGCGTCGGACTCGATGATCAGCATCCGCCGATGCTCCGGCTTCACGAACTTCTGCTCCACCAGCTGATCTATGAACTGTACGAGCGGATCGTAGAAGCCGTTGACGTTCAGCAGGCCGTACGGCTTGCGATGCAGCCCGAGCTGGCCCCACGTCCACACCTCGAAGAACTCCTCGAGGGTGCCGAGTCCCCCGGGCAGCGCGACGAATCCCTCGGAGAGCTCGGCCATCAGCGCCTTGCGCTCGTGCATCGACGGGACGATGCGGAGGTCGGTCAGCCCGGGATGCGCGACTTCCCTGGCGACGAGGTGCTCGGGAATCACGCCGACGACCTCGCCGCCGGCATTGAGGGCCGCGTCGGCGATCGCGCCCATCAGGCCGACCCGCCCGCCACCGTAGACGAGGCGGATCCCGTTCTCGGCGAGCGTCTTCCCCAGCGAGATCGCCGCGCCGATGAAGGCCGGCTTCGATCCCACGCTCGACCCGCAGAAGACGCACAGGCTTCCGATCATTACATGAAGCTAAGCCGTACCCGGGAATCCACCGCCACGACGCCCCCATCGACGATCAGGAGCGGATTGACGTCCAGCTCCGCGATGGACGGGAAGTCCAGGGCGAGCTGGCCGATGCGACGAATGACCGAGGCGATGGCCGCGCGGTCCGCCGGCGGCGCCCCGCGGAGCCCGTCGAACAGGGCCGAGCTCCGCAGGCCGGCGATCATGTCCCGTGCCTCGGCGTCGCTGACCGGGGCGAGGCGGAACAGCACGTCGTGCAGCGCCTCGACGTACACGCCGCCCAGCCCGAACATGAGCAGCGGTCCGAACGACGGATCGCGGTGCAGGCCGACGATCGTCTCCGCGTGACCCTTCTTCATCGGCTGGACCATGAAGCCGTCGATGCGCGCCTTCGGCGCGTTGCGCATGACCGACGCGCGCATCGTCGTGAACGCCTCGTGCAGCTCGGCGGGCGAGCGGATGCCCGTCCGCACGCCGCCGACGTCCGTCTTGTGGGTGATGTCCGACGACACGACCTTGAGCACGACTGGGTAGCCGCACTCCTTCGCGATCTGCGCCGCCATGTCCGCGGTCGCCGCGACCTTCGCGTCGGCGACGGGGATGCCATAGGCGCGGAGGAGCTGGAGCGCCTCGCAGGTCGTCAGCTGTTCGCGCGATGACGAGCGCGCGACGTTGACGATACGGCCAGCGGCTCCGCGATCGACGTCGGTGACCTCGGGCGCGACGTCCGGCGCGCGCTGCATCCACCGGGCCTGGCGCTGAAGCGCGGAGAGCGCGCGGGCCGCCGACTCCGGAAAGACGTAGGTCGGGATGCCGACGCGCTGGAGGTCGGCGCGACCCTGCGGCAGCCCTTCGCGCCCCATGAGCACGGCGAAAATCGCCTTGTCCGGCGCCGCGGCGGCGGCGTCCACGATCGCCGTGGCCACGTCCTCCTGCTTCACGCCGAACGGCGGCACGAAGATCGGCACTACGGCGTCCACGGCCGGATCGTCGAGCAGGGCGCGCATGGCGGCGCCGTAGCTCTTCGGGTTCGCGGACGCGATCATGTCGAGCGGATTCGCGATCGACGCCTCGGCGGGAAACCCGGGGCGGAGGCGCTCGACGGTCTGCTTCGAGAGCTCGACGATCTCCAGTCCATTCGCCTCGAGCGCATCGGCCGCGAGGATGCCGGGGCCGCCCGCGTTCGTGAGCACGGCCGTGCGACGCGTGCGCGGCATGGCGCGCGACTCGAACGCGAGCGCGATGTCGAACATCTCGTCGATGGACGACGCGCGCAGGACACCCGATTGGGCCAGCAGGGCGTCGACCGCGAGGTCGCTGGCGGCGAGTGCCCCGGTGTGCGAGCTCGCGGCCCGCGCCCCGGCGCGCGAGCGTCCCGACTTCACGACGACGATCGGCTTGGTCTTCGTGATGCGCGACGCGATCTCCCGGAAGCGCGCCGGATTGCCGAAGCTCTCCACGTACATGAGGATGAGCTTCACCGCCGGGTCGTCCTCCCAGAGCAGCAGCAGGTCGTTGCCGCTGACGTCGGGCTTGTTGCCGATGGAGACGAACTGCGAGATGCCCAGCCCGTATTCGCGAGCCGAGTCGAGGACACTGACGCCGAGCGCGCCGGACTGGGAGACGAACGCGGCGCCGCCGAAGGGGGGCATGAGGTCCGTGAACGTCGCGTTTATCGAGACCTTCGGGTCGGCGTTGATCACGCCCATGCAGTTCGGGCCGATCATCCGCATGCCGTGCTCGCGGACGATGGACAGGAGCTCGCGCTCGCGCCTGGCGCCCTCGGGGCCGCCCGACTCCCTGAATCCCGCCGAGATGACGACGAGCCCCTTCACGCCAGCGGCGCCGCACTGCGAGGCGACGTCGTTGACGTGCTCCTTGGGGACGACGATGACGGCGAGATCGGGAGTGTCGGGACAGGCCGCGATCGACGGATACGCGCGCACCGAGCACACCGCCGCCGACCGGGGATTCACGGGGTAGACGGCGCCGGTGTAGCCGCTGGCGATGATGTTGTGGACGATGCGATTGCCCATGCCCGCGGGATCGCGCGATGCCCCGATCACGGCGACGGACCGTGGAGACATGAGGGACCGCAGCGTGGCGGTGGGATCGGCGGCAGCGAGGACGGCAGGAGGCATGTTCCGGCGGGAAGAGAGCTCGCTGGAATCAGCCGGAATTCATCGCGAATCGCGGTCGGGCTGCCCCCGGAGGATTGTCAGGTTCTGCCCGACCGGGTCCCCCGGGCCCGCGAACCTGTCATGCCGGAGCGCGCGCCTACGACCGCCGCAGCGCGGACGCGACGCGAGCGATGACGAGCCCCGCAAGAAACGCTGGGCCAGCGGTCATTGCCGGCCAGATCAACAACGAAAGGACGAGCAGGAGGGAGGGCGCGGTCGAGGCGCGCAGCGCGTGGATGTTGGCCGCGGCTGCAAGCCCGAATGCTCCGAGTGCCGCGCCGAGCGCGGCTCTCGCCGCGGTCACGCGCATGCGCTCCTGCGCGCGGAGCTCGAGAGCGACGTGAGCGGCGAAGGCGATGCCACTCACGATCCACGCCGCCCACCGCCAACCCACCCGCGCGGACTGGGATGCGGCGCGACCGGCCAGCTCGCCGAATATCAGACCGGCGGCGAGGTACAGGACGCCGGCGCCGATGATTCGTCGGGACGCGGTGTAATGCAGTGAAGACTCCGGGTTTTCGGGGAAGCTCGGGCATACTCTGCCGCGTAAAGTCCTCTGCGTCAAGACGCCGCTGACCCTGCTTCCCTGCCCTAAGGTACTTCGGGTTTTGTTCGGTTAGATTGAACGGTCCGATGTACACCGAGCTTCGGACTCACACCGCCTACTCCTTCGGCGACGGCGCCGCCTCCCCCGAAGCGCTCGCCCGACGCGCCAGGTCCCTCGGCTACACCCATCTCGGCGTCACCGACTGCGCCGACCTCGGTGGGATCGCGAAGTTCGCCGTTGAGGCCATGGCGCCGGCGAAGGATCCGGCTTGCGCGAACGCCGCCGCCCACGAGGGGCTTGGCAAGGATGATTGCGGCGTCTGCCAGCGACCCGTGCGACCGATCGTCGGCGCCGAGCTCGAGGTGGATGGACATCCGGCAGCGTTCATCGCCCGCACGCCGATCGGCTACCAGAACCTCGCCGCGCTCGTCACGCTCGCCCGCGTCGGCGAGTGGGGACGCTGGGACAAACCCGAGCAGGCCCGGCGTCGCGGACGGGCGGGAATCACCTGGGAGCAGCTCACCAGTCACGCGCGCGATCTCCACGCCCTCACCGGTCCGGCGAGCGGACCGATCGCCGCGCGCATTCGCGCCGGTGACGAGATCAACGCCCGCCGCCGGCTCGGCGAATGGCGGGAGCTGTTCGGCGAGCACCTCTCCGTCGAGGTGCAGCTCCACTATACCGGCGGCCACGAGTCGGCGCTCGCCGGCCAGCTGATCACGCTGGCCGGTAAATGCCAGGTACCGTGGATGGTGACGCACGATCCGCGGTACGTGGACGACGGCGGCCGCCTGGTGCACGACATTCTCACCGCCCTGCGGCACGAGACGACGCTCGACGACGCCATGGATCGCGGCCTGCTCCGCCCGAATGGCGAATGGCGCCTGCGCTCCCCGCGCTCGATGGCGCAGCGGTGGCGCGGGCGGCTCGAGGGCCTGCGCGAGACGCAGCGCATCGTCGAATCCTGCGACCCGTTCACGCTCGACTGGATGCGGCCGCCGATGCCCGACTTCCGGCGCGCCAAGGAAGATGAACGCTCGGACAATGAATACCTGCGCGACCTGGCCTACGAGGGCGCGCGCGTGCGATGGGGCGAGAAGCTCAGCGCCGCGCAGACGAGGCAGATCGACCATGAGCTGGAGCTCATCGCGAAGCTCGGCTTCCCCGGCTTCTTCCTCGTCATGGCCGACGCGATGCGCTTCGCCCGCTCGCAGGGCATCCTCTGCCAGGGCCGCGGCAGCGCCGCCAACTCCGCCGTCGCGTTCTGCATCGGCATCACGGCGGTGGATCCGGTGAAGCACGGGCTGCTCTTCGAGCGCTTTCTCTCGGACGCGCGCATCGGCAGCAAGGCGAGCGAGCCACCCGACATCGACGTGGACTTCGAGCACGAGCGCCGCGAGGAGGTGCTCGACTACATGTACCGGAAGTACGATCGCGGCCACGCGGCGATCACCGGCGTCACGCAGATGTATCGCGGCCCCAACGCCGTGCAGGACGCGATGCGCGCCTTCGGCTACCCGCCCGAGCTGGCGGTGAAGATCTCGAAGCGCGTGCACTACTCGGATCCGCACGACGCCGTCGAGGCCATTCGCGAGGACGTCGCCCAGCGCGCCGGCGCGGACTTCTCGGATCAGCGAGGCCAGACGCTCCTCCGGGCGATCGGCGCCTTCGATGGGATCGCCCGCCTGCGCTCGACGCACGTCGGCGGCTTTGTGCTCTCCTCGGCGCCGCTCGGCAGCTTCCTGCCCATCGAGCAGACGACGATGGGCCGCACGATCCTCCAGTTCGACAAGGACGACCTCGACTACATCAACGTGCCGAAGTTCGATTTCCTCGGACTCGGGGGCCTGGCGATGATCCGCCGGGCCTTCGATGCCATCGAGGCTCGCACGGGTGCCCGCCCGGAGATGTATTCCCTGCCGACCGACGACAGGAAGACGTACGAGCTGATCGCCAGCGGCGAGACCATCGGCACCTTCCAGATCGAATCCCGCGCGCAGATCGCTTCGATCCACCACACGAAGCCGGAGCTCTTCTACGACATCGTCGTCCAGGTCTCACTCATTCGACCGGGCCCGATCCAGGCGAAGTTCGTCCACCCCTACACCCAGCGCCGGCTGGGGCTGGAGCCGGTGACGTATCCGCATCCCGCGCTCGAGCCGATTCTCCGGCGCACCCAGGGCATCCCGATCTTCCAGGAGCAGGCGATGGCGATCGGCATGACCCTCGGCGGCTACACCGGCGGCCAGGCCGACGCGCTGCGGCGCACGATGGGCAACATCCGCAAGAAGGAGAAGCTCATCCTCGCGCTGAAGGAGCTGCGCGTCGCGATGCTCGAGCGCGCGCGGAAGGGCGAGATCGCGCCGATGACGGAGGAGACCGCGGACCGGATCTGCGAGGACCTCGTCAGCTTCGCCAACTACGGCTTTCCGGAGTCGCATGCCTGGAGCTTCGCGCTCATCGCCTACGCCACGGCGTGGATCAAGGCGCATTACCCGACGGAGTTCCTCCTCGGCCTGCTCAACGCGCAGCCGATGGGTTTCTATCCCGTCTCGACGCTGATCCACGACGCGCGGCGTCACGGCGTCGTCGTGCTGCCTCCCTGCCTCAGGAGGGGCGCATGGGAGTGCACCACTTGTCATCCTGAGCCGCGAAGCGGCGAGAGATCTGCTTTTTCCAGCGGCACGAGCGTGAAGCAGATCCCTCGCGGAGTTTACCCTGAGCGCAGCCGAATGGCTCAGGATGACAACGAAGGCGAAGGGCCCGGGATGACAGCGAAAGAAGTGGAACCCGCCCTTCGCATTGGCTGGAAGTTCATCCGAGGCATCGGGGACGTCGTCGTCGAGCGGCTCAGGGCCGCGCACGCCGAACGGCCCTTCGACTCCATCGCCGACGTCGTGCGGCGCGCGAAGCTCGATCGCGGCGAGTCGCTCGCCCTCGCCCGCGCCGGCGCCTTCGGCGGCTGGGCCGAAGACCGGCGTCATGCCGCCTGGGAGGCGTTGCGCGCCGCCGGCGACATCCTGCCGCTGGCGCCGAGCAGGGTGGCGATGCACGAGCCGGCTCCGATGTCGAACGACCGGATGGTGCTGCTCGACTACCACTCGGTGGGCCTGAGCCTCAACGGCCATCCGATGGATGCCGCGCGCGACCGCCTGCGAAAGGGCGGCGCGGTGGACAGTCGCGACATCGAGAAGATTCCGAGCGGCCGGATCGTCACCGTCGCCGGCCTGGTGACGATCCGTCAGCGCCCCGCGACGGCGAACGGCACGATCTTCCTGCTGCTCGAGGACGAGCACGGGTTCATCAACATCATCGTGCCGGCGTCACTCGTCGCCGCCAACGAGGAGGCGGTGAAGCATTCCACGTTCGTGCTCGTCCGCGGCAAGCTCGAGAAGCAGGGCGTGATCAACGTGGTCGGGCAGAAGTTCAAGGCGCTGCACATCAGCGACGTGATGCATCGCGCGCGAAGCTTCCGCTGATCCGTCGCTCTAGCCGGGCGGCCTCTGCCCCCACACCTCGACCGGATTCTGCGCCGTCGCGGTGTCCGTCGGAATCCCCCGCCCCAGCGCGCCCGTCCCCCAGCAGTAGAGCCGCGAGTCCGTCGCCGAGAGCGCGCAGTGCGCCTTGTAGCCGGTCACGATCTTCTTCACCGGGAACGGCAACGGCACCTTCGCGAACGAATACGTGGGCCGCGGCGGCTCGCCGGGAAACGGCAGGCAGTACGCCGCGCCGGCGGCGTCAACCGCGCAGGTGATGACGTTGCCGAACAGCGCGACATAGCCCGTCGCGCTGGATACGAGCCACGGCCCCCCGTTGTACGTGAGCTGTTCCCCCCAGCAATAGAGCGCCGTCTCGGCCGTCAGGCCGCACACCTCCCGCATCCCGCCCGCCAGCTGAGTGAACCGCGCGGATGTCTGCACCGCCGTCGGAACGAGTATGCATGGGCCCTGGCATCCCGTCCCGCTCGTCGTGACCGGGCCCACGCCCGCGCCGTAGTTCACGTTCGAGCCCCAGCAATACGCGACGCCACCTTCGGCGAGCCCGCACACGCTCTCGCCCCGCGCGAACATCTGCCATTTGAGGCCGCCGCTCACTCCCGTCGGGGTCTGGGACCACGGGCCTATCGGCTGCGCGGTGCCGTTGCCCATGCGGCCGTTGTAGTTCACGCCCCAGCAGTAGCCCTTGCCATCCAGAGCCACGCCGCACCGAAGCCTTCCACCCCAGATCCACTTGAAGCGGACGGTTCCTCCCACCTCCACCGGGCCCGTCTCGCCGAGGCGCAGGAACCTGCCATCGGCGGCGAGCGCGTAGGGCCCGACGTCAGCGCGACTTTCGTCAACCCAGAATTCGTCCTTGGCCGAAGCGACCTGCGTGAGCGGGAGCGTCGTCATCAGCGTCGGCGAGCTCGCGCAGGTTTGCTCCCCCTGCCAGTCCTCGCAGCGATCCGCCACCGTGCCATCGACAGGGACATTGTACCCCCAGCACCAGGTGGATCCGTCGGCCTCGACTGCGCAAATGGAGCGGGGACCGATGGCGAAGTCCACGAAGGTCAGTTGCCGCGAATAGCTGGCGACGGTGACCCTGCTGGTCGCCGTGAACGTGCCGCGACGCGCGATGATGGTGGTGACGCCCTCGCCCGTTGCCGTGATGGTGCCGTCGCTGGCGACCGTGGCCACCGCGGGATCGGCCGACTCCCACTCGAGCTGGCGCACCGCCCTGACCCCATTCGGCGCATATCCGGCGCGCACGGCGACCCGCCGCACTCCCCCGGGTATCAGCCGCATCACGTTCGGCCAGACGCGGTAGTCCGAGGTGACCGTCACCCGGGCGCTGTCGAGATAATTCCCCGACCGCGCCACGATGTACGTGCTTCCGGGCTGCAGGCCGGCGAATAGCGAGTCGCCGTTCGCGATCCTCACGATGCTCGTGTCTCGTGAAGTCCACTGGACCTCCGGTGGCAGCCCGCTGGGCGGCAGCACGCTGTTTCCGTAGCGGTCGACATAGGCGGCGAACAGCTTGGCGCGTGCCTCGCCGACCACCAGGGGCACCTCGTCCTGGACGGCGATTCCTGTGAGTACTCCCCGGCCGGGCTCCCCGCCGAAATCCTGGAATTCGCAACCCGCCACTGCCGCAAGAGTCGTCAGGGCGAGCAGTCGGTAGAAGAGGCACATGACGCGAGTCTACGGCCGGGCCTGAGACCCCACCAGAGCCTTCTTTTGCAAAAACGGAAGATGCATGGATGAGTCTATCCCGAGCGCAGCGAGGGAAATAGCTCCGAACGCAGTGAGTAGCCTCAGGACGCCCGGTCCATACCTGGCCGAGTCCTGTGGAAGGCGACACCGGCTCTTCGCTGCGCTCGCGATAAGCGCACCCGCGAGGAGGGCGCGAAGCTACTTCCCGCCAACCAGGACATTGATCCCGATCGTGTTCCTGGCTCCGTTCATGAACTGATGCTGGATGCCGACGTTCACGATCAGGCTGGACTCGGTGTTGTAGATGCCAAGCCCGCCGCCCAGCATCAATCCCGAGCCACTGGTCGACGTCCCGTTCACAGATGATTGCGCGATCGCGAACGCCGGCGTCACGAACGGCACGAACTGCATTCCCGTTCCGCGCTGCACCAGCGCCACCGGCGCGCCGATGTAGCCGCTGAAGAACGTGCCCGGATCCCGATTGCCATAGCCGATCTCGCCGTCGAGCGACACGGTGAACATCGGCGACGTCGCCGTCGAGCCCATGCTCGAGCCGATGAGGCGGATGTCGCCGCCGAGGCCGAGCATCAGCTCCGCGCTGCAGCCCGAGCAGTCGGTCGTGATCACGCCGCCGGTGAGCGAGATGCTGCTGCCCAGCCCCGCCGGAAGGATCCCCGTCACGGCGAACGCCTGCGCGGTGTTGTTGAAGTCACCGCTGGCCAGGTTGCCGTAACGCAACGCGAGCGACGCGCCGTTCTGGAGCCGGTCGATCAGCGTGTTCGTCAGCATCGGCGACAGCGCGCCCACCGGCGTGCGGGTGAGCGTGAAGTACGTCAGCTGCTCGTCGAGGTTGGGGATCTGCGACGAGGCGGCGGACACCGGAGCGCCCGCGAGGAAAACGGCGAGAATGATGAGTTTTTTCATGCGGGCACGGGATGCAATTCCCGCGCTTCGGGTTTCAGACCGGCGGCTTCTTCACCGGATCCGCCGCGACCGCCGTATCCACCTTCTGGATGCGGAAATTGAACGGCTGCTCAACGAGCTGCGGCACCGCCTTCGCCCCCATCCGTGCCGGGGTGAAACGCATGTTCGGCAGCGCCTCCCGCACCGCGATCGCGAACTCGATCCGGCTCGACCGGACGATCTGGAGCGTCGAAAGGTCGGCGCGGCCGAGTGAATCCACCACGTACCGCACCATCACGCTGCCCTCGACACCCAGCTTCTGGAGCGCCGGCGGATACACCGGCGCGGCGCTCGTCGGATCCACCGTCACCGCGGAGTCCACCTGGGCGATGGTGAAGACGGTGTCGTAGCTCGCGAAACGCCGCACGTCCGGGGCGTCGGCCTGCTCGGTCCCGAGGTCGCCGGCCTTCGGGGTGAACACCAGGTCGCGCTTCAGCGGCTCGTTGTCCGGCAGGGGCGCCCGCAGGAATCCCGCGCCTTCGCCGAGCGGTGCCGTCTCGAGGTACTTCAGCTGCTCGCGGCTGCCTTCCGTGTTCGGGACCCGCGGCGGCGGCGCGACGTACACGACCTTGTTGGCGAGGCTGTACAGCGAGTTCACTAGGCCCTCGGGCGGATTGGTGGCGATCACGGCGAGAGTGATCAGCGCCGCGTGGACCACCACGCTCGTTGCAGTGCCTGCCGCCCGCCGGTCCGGCCGGGTGTACTCCTCTCTCCACAGTCGCATCATGCCGGTACCCTCCCCGTCCACCCTCATGGACCCTTCAGATCCCGTAGCGTTCCCGCAGCACACCGAGGTGATGCCGCTCGTGCCCGGCGATGATGTACAACAACGCCCGCACGCTCACCGGGGTTCCATTCGCCGAGCCGCGTCGGGATAACGCCGACTCGGGAAGCTGCTTGGCCAGCGAGAGCGTCGCCGCCCGGACCGACCACAGCTCCTCCAGCAGGTCCTCCATCGTGCGGGCCCGCGCGTTCGAGTTCGGGACGTACACGTTCTCGTCGAACCCGGGAAGCTCGGTGGAATCTCCCCGCGCAAAGCGCAGGGCGCGGTACGCGAAGATCCGCTCGGCGTCGCAGATGTGGCCCACGACTTCCTTCACCGTCCACTTGTCCGGTCCATAGGCGTAGTCGCCCTTCGCCTTCGCCTTGCGCAGCGCGTCCACGGTCTCGTGGTGCTGGTCGGCGAGATGGGCAGCAATCGTCAGCTCGTCGTCGGGGACGAGGGCGATGTATTTCGAATAATACGGCGAGTGCTCGTCGGGCTGGGGGCGCATTTCGGGCTACGATGTGGACCGGGGTGCCTCGGGATGCATACTTTCTATCACCTTAGACACTCCCGAGCAACCATGCGTCATCAGTCGTTCTGCGTGGCCGGGGCGGCCGCGGCCCTCGCCCTGTTCTTCACGCCGGCGCACGCAGCGCGCCAGGAAGCCCAGCCAGTCCCTTCAACCACCGGAATGGTGGTTTCCGTCAACGGCTACGCCTCGGATATCGGCGCGGCAATCCTGGCAAAGGGGGGTAACGCGGTGGACGCCGCCGTCGCCACGGCCTTTGCCCTGGCCGTCGTCCACCCGTCCGCCGGCAACCTTGGCGGCGGAGGCTTCATGGTCGTCCGCCGGCCGAACGGTGTTGCCACGACCTTCGACTACCGCGAGAAGGCTCCGCTGAAATCCACACGGACCATGTACCTCGACTCCGCCGGAAACATCGTGCGGGCGAGGACGAACACCGGCTACCTCGCGCCGGGCGTTCCGGGGACGGTGAAGGGGCTGTCGATGGCGCATGCGAAGTTCGGCAAGCTGAAATGGCAGGCCGTCGTCGCCCCGGCGGCGGATCTCGCCGCGAAGGGCTTCGTGCTCAGCGACGCGCTCGCGCGGTCCATCAACAACGAAGTCGAACGCGGGATGCAGCCGTACCCGCAGTCGGTGCGCGCCTACGGAAAGCCCGGCGGAGGTACCTGGGCCGGCGGCGATACCATGCGCCTGCCCGACCTCGCCCGGACCCTTCGCGCGATCGCCGACCAGGGGCCGTCCGTCTTCTATAAAGGATGGATCGCCGACAGCATCGAGGCGACGATGAAGGCGGGGGGCGGCATCATCACGAAGCGCGATCTCGCGGCCTACACGGCGCGCGAACGCCGGCCGGTGCGCGGCACCTATCGCGGCTACGAGATCATCTCCATGCCCCCGCCGAGCTCCGGCGGCGTGGCCATCATCGAGATGCTGAACATCCTCGAGCAGCACGACCTCGGGAAGCTCGGCGTCGGATCGGCGCAGGCCAACCATCTCATCATCGAGGCCCAGCGCCGCGCGTATCTCGACCGGGCACGTTTCCTTGGCGATCCGGATTTCGTGGAGGTTCCGGTGGCTCGCCTGACCTCGAAGGCCCACGCCAGGCGGGTCGCGGCGACCATCGACCTGACGAAGGCGTCGAGCAGCGCCGAGCTCGGCAAGGACATCCTGACGAAGGAGCTTCCCGCGGAGAGCGAGGAGACGACGCACTTCTCGGTGGTGGACCGGAACGGCATGGCCGTCTCGAACACGTACACGCTCGAGGGCGGCTACGGATCGCACGTCGTGGTGAGCGGGGCGGGCTTCATCCTGAACAACGAGATGGGCGACTTCAACAAGAAGCCGGGGTTCACCGACAGCACGGGCACCATCGGCACCCGGGCGAACCTCATCGCCCCCGGGAAGCGGATGCTCAGCTCGATGTCGCCGACCATCGTGACGAAGGATGGCAGGCTCTTCCTGGTGACGGGGTCGCCGGGCGGCCGCACCATCATCAACACGACGCTCCACGTCATCCTGAACAGCATCGACTTCGGAATGGACGTCCAGGAGGCCGTCAATGCTCCCCGGGAGGACTTCGAGTGGATGCCCGAAGTCGTGAGCTACGAGCGCAACAGGTTGGCGGACTCGGTCGTAAAGACGCTGGAGGCCATGGGACACCGTTTGCGCGAGTCGCGGGGAGCGCAGGGCGACGCCCACTCGATCCGGTACGACGCGAAGACGAGCACGGCCTGGGGCGCCAACGATCCGCGGAGTCCGGACTCGAAGGTGTCCCGACCCTAGGAGCACCGACTAACGTTTAGCCGTCGTCACCAGTGAGCCGACCGAGTATGCCGAAGAAGCCGGGCCGGGGCCCGAGAAAGAATCGTCGCGGTCCCGGTGGTGGAGCAGGTCCCAAGGGAGCCGGGCCGCGTCAGGGCGGACGTGGCCGGGATGGCCGGGGCAAGCGCGGGCCGGGCGGGCCTGGCGGACGCGGCCAGCGGCCGCAGAAGTCCGACTATTTCATGCAGCCCGGCAAGGGCGGCGTGTTCGTCGTCCTGCGGCGTCCGATCGGCAACCGCATCCACGCGAAGGTCTGCGGCACGATGCCGTCGCGCGTGCACGCGAAGATGCTGATGGATTCGCTGCATCGGGCCGAGTCCGTCGTGAAGGACCTCTTCATGGAGGCGACGGACGACGGCATCGAGGCGCTCGAGGCGATCCTCGCGGCGACCTGCGAGGACGTGCTGCGAAAGGGCCCGAAGGTCGAGCCGCGGACGGCTGACGATGTCGAAGATGAGGCTGCGGGTGACGATGCCGACCCGTACGCCGATGAGAGTGGTGAGTCCGCGGAGGAATCCGAGTAGAAGCATTTACCGCAGCAACTGTCTTGGATTTCATGAGGCGGCGGGGGTCGCTGGGATGAG
>CAMLHT010000013.1 GCA_946479895.1 uncultured Gemmatimonadota bacterium
ACCGCCGACGCGCTGCTGCCCGTTGCCGTGCTTGGCACCGACGTCGCCAGCGTGCGTCCGATCCCCCTCGGCGACGAGTCGAGCGTCAGCTCCCGGGTGTTCCGGCAGCTTCACGCGGTGCTGGCCGAGCCGGGCGAGATGGAGAACGAGCTCGAGGCTCCGTACCGCCGCGGCGCGATGCTCTCCGTGCCCATCATGTGGACCGCGCCGGCCCCGCGCGGCTCGGAGCCCCTCGGCGTCGTGAACCTCTCCGACCGCCGCTCCAGCCAGCCGTTCACCGCCGGCGACCAGAAGCTCATTTCGGCCATCGCGACACAGATCGGCACGGCGATCCAGAATGCGCGCCTGGTGCGCGCGTCGGTGGAGCAGCAGCGGCTCCAGCGGGAGATGCAGCTCGCCCACGAGCTCCAGATGAAGCTCCTGCCGTCGAGCGACATCGTCGCGCCGGACGCGAAGGTGGCTGCGCGCGTCGTCCCCGCGGAAAGCGTCGGCGGCGACTTCTACAACCTGTTCCGGCTCTCGCAGGGATGCACCGGCGTGATGATCGGCGACGTGTCCGGCCACGGGTATCAGGCGGCGCTGATCATGGCGCTGACGATGAGCGCGTCGGCGATCCATGCCCAGCGCACCAACGATCCCGGCGAGACGATGCACGCCCTCTTCTCGTCGGTGCGCGAGGAGCTCACGACGACGGAGATGTTCATCTCCGGCTTCTACGCCATCGTCGACCGCAACGCGCGGGAGATCTGGTACTCGAACACCGGTCACCCCCACGCGTTCGTGTTCGCGGCGGACGGGACGATCGAGCGGCTCGCCGCGGCCGATCCACCGCTCGGCATGGCCGAGGGCCGGCCGGCCACCGTGCGGCGGCCGTGGGATCCCGGCGGCGACCTTCTCGTCCTCTTCACCGACGGCATCAGCGACGCGCGTAATCGCGCCGGCGAGCGCCTCGGAGAGCAGAAGATCCTCGACCTCATCGGGGCGAATCAGGCGAAGGAGCCGTCGGTGATTCTCGAGAAGACCTTCGCGATGCTGGACCGCCACGTCGGCCGCGCGCCGCTGCGCGACGACCTGACGCTCGTCCTGCTCCGCAGCTGATGCCGCCGCGCCGGGGCGGGGACGAGCCCGGCTTTCCGCCGGTCCGGAAGAGCCTTGGCCAGCACTTCCTGTCGGACCGCGCGATCCTCGAGCGGATCGCCGACGCCGTCGCGCTGACGGGAACGGAGACGGTCATCGAGATCGGCCCGGGGCGCGGCGCGCTGACCGACATCCTCATCGAACGGGCCGGGAGGCTCATCGCGATCGAATACGACCGCGCGCTTGCCGCGAAGCTCGTCGAGCGCTACGCGGGGCGTCGCAACGTTGAGATCGTGCAGGCGGACGTGCTGACGGTGAGCTTCGGCGGGCTGGCCGGCGGCCCGTATCACCTGATCGGCAACGTACCGTACTATATCACGACGCCGATCATCTTCCAGGCGCTGGAGCCGCCACGCCCCGATCTCGCCGTCTACCTCGTGCAGCGGGAGGTCGCCGAGCGGCTCGTCGCGCCGCCCGGGGGTGGTGACTACGGGGCGCTGACGGTGAACGTCGGCGCGGTCGCCGACGCCGAGATCCTGTTCCGGGTTCCGGCGGGGGCATTCCGTCCGCCGCCGAAGGTCGAGAGCGCGGTCGTGCGGATCACGCCGAAGCCGCAGCCACTCGTGAAGCCGGAAGACGAGGCGAAGTTCCGTGCGTTCGTGCAGTCCGTCTTCACGATGCGCCGCAAGCAGATGCAGCGGATAATCCGATCCGTTTCAGGATTGTCGGCTGAAGAGGCTGACAACAGGCTGAGGGAGATCGGGTTGGATCCGATGGCGAGGCCGGAAACTCTGACGGTCGGGGAGTTCGCCGCACTGTATCGGGCATCGTCCTGATCGCGTGCGCGAACAGACGCTCTGTGCGGGCGCGTGATCGGTCAATCCCGATTCGTCAGCGCGAAGCTCAGGCCTTCCAGCTCCATCGCCATGTTCACGGTCTTCACCGTGACGTCGGACGGCGCCTGAAGCTGGGTGGGCGCGAAGTTGAGCACCGCCTTCACGCCAGCGCGCACGACCCGGTCGAGGACTTCCTGGGCCGCTTCCGCGGGCACGGTGAGGACGACGATGTCCGGGCGGTCGCGGGCGAAGTCCTTTTCCATCAGGGAGATGTCGCTCACCGACATCCCCTCGACGACCGTCCCGATCTTCGCCGGATTGCTGTCGTACGCGCGGAGGATGGTGAAGCCGCGCTGCCGGAAGCCGCGGTACTGCGCCAGCGCCGCGCCGATCTTTCCGGCGCCGACGATCACCACCCGCCAGTCACGGCCGAGCCCGAGGATCTCCCGTAGCTCCTTCTTGAGCTCGGGGACGGAATAGCCCAGCCCGCGCTTGCCGAACGACCCGAAGAATGAAAGGTCTTTCCGGACCTGCGCCGACGTCGTCCCGCCCCGGCGGGCGAGCTCCTCGCTCGATATTGTCGTCAGTCCGCGGCCCTCGAAATCCTCCAGGAACCGGAGGTAGGCCGAGAGGCGCCGGACGGTAGAGTCTGCGATCCGTTTCACGTATGGAACCGCTTGTGAATTGATTCACAAGATAGTGGGAGGGGGAGTGGGAGCGGGAGAGACAATCGGGATGGGAAGGGGAATGGAAGCGCGTCCGGACGTGTGGATTTCACTCGACGCCCAACGAATGTGATCGACCGATCCACCCCGAACGTCTCCCATTCCATTCGCATTCACAGCGTCTCTCCCACTCCCACTCCCACTCCCACTAGCCTTACCTGATGCCCGTTCACGTATCATCGGAAATCGGAACGCTGCGCTCCGTCATCGTCCACTCGCCGGGGAACGAGCTGGACGCCGTGACGCCGGGCAACCGGGTCGAATACCTCTACGACGACATCATCGACAGCGACCAGGCGCGGCGGGAGCATCATCGCTTCGTGGCCATCCTCGAGCGCTTCGCGACCGTCCATCAGGTGCGCGACCTCCTCGGCGAGATCCTCGCCAACGCCGAAGCCCGCCAGCTGCTCATCCGCGCGACGATGGACATCGTGCCCTCCGAGCCGCTGGCGCGGGACATCAGCCGCCTCGACGCCGAGAGCCTCGTCCGCATGCTGATCGAGGGCAGGGAGGAGCACCGCGGTCCCCTGACGCGCGCGCTCAACCAGAGCGCGTACGTGCTCCCGCCGCTGCCCAACCTGTTCTTCACGCGAGACTCGGGCATGGTCGCCGGCGACCACGTCCTCGTGGGCTCGATGCGCTACGCCATCCGGTGGACCGAGGCCATCATCATGAAGGCGTTGTTCACCCACCATCCGCTGCTCGCCAACGCCGGCATCCTGTACGACGGCGCCTCCGAGCGCCGGGTGAACTACACGCTCGAGGGCGGTGACGTCCACTACCTCCGGCGCGACCTCGTCGTCCTCGGCTTCAGCGACCGCTCGAGTCCCGCGGCGATCGACCAGATCGCCAGCGTGTTCTTCGAGAAGACCGCCGTCCAGGACGTGATCATCGTCGTGATGCCCAGGGAGGCGACCGCCATCCATCTCGACATGATCTTCACCCAGGTCGACCGCGAGATCTGCGTGGTCTACCCGCCGCACTTCATGGGGCCCGAGCGGCTCTCCGTGCTCCACTGGCGTCGCGGCGAGGCGTCCATCCACGAGCGCCCGACGATCTTCGACGCCCTGAAGGAGTGCGGCATGCCGGTGGAGGCCGTGATGTGCGGCGGCGAGAAGCGCCGCCACCAGGAGCGCGAGCAGTGGGCGTCCGGCTGCAACTTCACGGCGCTCCGGCCCGGCCTCGTCCTGTCGTACAACCGCAACGAGGAGACGCTGCGCGAGATGGAGAAGATGGGCTTCCGCATCGTCGACGCCGGCGCGTTCCTCACCGGCGGTGACCGCGTCTCCGACTCCGACCGCGCCGTCATCGCCTTCGAGGGCGCGGAGCTGGTGCGCGCCGGCGGCGGCGCGCGCTGCATGACCTGTCCGGTCTCGCGGGACGATCCGTGGAGCTGACCGCCACGCCGTCGGGCGTGACGTCGCTCGGCACGCGCACCACGGTGCTGGCCGAGCGGGCGCTGTCGCTGCTGGCGAAGGGCCCCGCCGATCCCGCGCTCGTGGTGCGCGAGGTCTGCCAGATCCCGGCCGTGCAGCCGGCGCTCGCCACGCATCTGGCCGTCGCGCTCCTCGGCGGAGACCCGCGATTCTTCCGACGCGTGGATGGCTGGTGGGAGCTCGCGCCCGCCACCCCCGTGCTCGCCGATCGCACGCTCGACGGCCTGGGCTACGTGGTGGTGGACGTCGAGTCGACCGGCGTCCGCGCCCTCGACGGCGACCGCATCACCGAAGTGGCCGTCGTGGAGGTCCGGAACGGGAGATCGCGCGTCGTCTTCGATTCACTGATCAACCCCGAGCGGCCGATTCCACCGCCGATCACCTCGCTGACGGGCATCAGCTGGGAGATGGTGCGTCATGCGCCCCGCTTCGGGGACATCGCCGTCCAGCTCGCGGGTGTTCTCGAAGGCCAGGTCTTCGTGGCGCACAATGCCACCTTCGACTGGCGGTTCGTCTCCACCGAGATGCAGCGCGCCACTGGCCGTCCACTCGACGGCACGCGGCTCTGCACCGTCAAGCTCGCGCGTCGGCTCGTGCCCACGCTCTACCGCCGCTCCCTCGACGCCGTCACGGAGTTCTTCGGCATCCGCATCGAGAATCGTCACCGCGCGGGCGGGGACGCCATCGCCACCGCCGAAGTCCTGCTCCGCCTGCTCGATGCGGCGCGCGGCTTCGGGCTCGAGACCATCGACGACCTCCAGGCGCACCTGCGCGCGCCGCGGAAGCGCAGGCTTCGCCCGCCGGCGATGCCGGGTTCCGTCATCCACGATACGACCGCATGACCCTCTCTCCACTGATCCAGACCCGGCAGGTCGGCTCCCTCCGCGTCCACGCCATCCAGGCCGGCGGCCAGAAGCTGGACGGCGGCGCGATGTTCGGGGTCGTGCCCAAGCCGCTGTGGGAACGGCGCATCCCCGCCGACGAGCGGAACCGGATTCAGCTTGGCATGCGCTGCCTCCTCATCGAGCACGATGTCGGGCTCGTGCTGATCGACAACGGGGCGGGCAACAAGGAGTCGGCCAAGTTCCACGACATCTACGCGGTCGAGAACCAGAGCCAGTCTGGGTCCGGCGCGACGCTGCTCGAGGATGGCCTCGCGGCACTCGGCTATTCCACCGGCGACATCACGCTGATGATCGACACGCACCTGCACTTCGATCATGCCGGCGGCAACACCCGGAAGGTCGGGGACCGGGTCGAGCTCACCTTCCCCAACGCGCGGTACGTGGTGCAGAAGGGCGAGTACCACTACGCCACGCACACCAACGAACGGACCGCGGGCAGCTACTTCCCGCACAACTTCGTCCCGGTGCTGGAGGCCGGGCGCTTCGACTTCGTCGAGGGCGAGACCGAAGTCGTCCGGGGCATCACGCTGATTCCCACGCCGGGCCACACTCCGCACCACCAGGGCATCCTGATCGACGGCGGAAACGATCGGGCGTTCTACCTGGCCGATCTCGCCCCGACCGCCGCTCACCTGCCGCTGCCGTGGATCATGGGGTACGACGTCGAGCCGCTGCGGACGCTCGAGTCCCGCCGCGAGATCTACCGGCGCGCCGTGGCTGAGAACTGGCTGATGGTCTTCGAGCACGACGCGACGGTGCCATGGGGCCGGCTCGATGTGACGGGCGGCACACCCGCGCTCAAGCCGGAGTGAGCGCGGCGGCGCGCATTGAACCAGATTTTCCGTCGGGGTATCACGGTCGGTTCGCCGTCCGTCACGCGCCCGAACATTCATCGAGGCATATCGTCATGCGCAGATCACCGTTCGCCCTGATCGTCCCGGCCGCCCTCTCGATCCTCGCCGGCTGCGAGCCCTCCACCGAGCCGAATCCGGGCACGCCGGTGAACCTCAGCTACGCGCCGTGCCTCGGCGGCTCCGACACGCCCGAGTGGTTCGCGTACCAGGACGGAACAGGCGACTGGACGCGGGTGAGCATGACGTCCGGCGGCGCCTTCAACTTCACGCTGAGGCGGGGGAAGGGCGGGATCGCGAGCTACACGACCGACGGCGGGCTCTTCGTCATGTACGCGACCACCGAGGAATTTCAGGCGAACCTGCCCGCGTGCAATGGCGGATCGGTGCGCGGCGTGTCGGGCTCCGTCACGGGGTACGCGGCCCTCGACAACATGACGCTCCAGATGGGCGCCAGCAGCACGACGGTGTTCGGGTCGCAGCCGGCGCCCGCGTCCTTCACCATCAACGACGTCGGGGCGACCGAGACGGACCTTGTCGCGGTTCGCTACCGCACCGCCGCGACGTCCACCACGTTCGAGAAGTATCCCAACAGGGTCTTCATCCGGCGTGGCGTCACCGGCGCCGCGACCAGCCAGATCGACTTCGCCTCCACGACCGAGTCGTTCGCGCCGCTGCCGCAGGCCGTCACCGTCACGAATCTCCTGGCCGGCGAGAGCCTGAACATCTACTCGAACCTGGCGATGCCCTCGACGATCGCGAATGTCTCGCGGTACGCGGCGGCATCGGCTTCGTTCTCCGGATCGGTGTCCGCGCCATTCTACGGGCTGTCGTCATCCGCCCTGGCCGCCGGCGAGACCCAGACCCTCCAGGCATCCGCGAGCAAGAGCGGCTCCTCGGGGACGCAGGACATCCGGTTCGCGACGGCCTTGTACAGCAATGCCGCGGACAGGTCGATCACGCTCGGACCCACGCTGGGCCCCGTCTCGCTCACGGGCTCCGCGCGCCCAAGCGCGTCATACACCGTGCAGGCCGGCTACGACAACCTGTTCGAGTTCAACTTCAGCCAGGGGAACAGCCAGACCTTCCGACAGGTCGACGTGCGGGCGACGCGGGGCTACCTCGGCGCCGCTTCCTCGGTCACCCTGGCGGTCCCGGATCTCTCGGGGGCGGCCGGATTCGTGTCGTCCTGGCTTCCGGTGACGGGGACTTCGGGGAACTGGCTCTTCATCGCCACCGACGGGGATCTCTCGGTGGTGAACGGCGGCGTGGTGTCATATTCGGGGGCGGCCAGGTCCGGGGCGTTCGTCCCCTGAGGGGCCGTTGACCTAAGTCGACAGCGGACTTAGGTTTATCGCACAATTCATCAAGCGGACCTCACGGTCCCACCCTCTGGCCCTCGCAGTTCGAGGCGTGCTACAGGAGTCTTGTGAGAATGGCGTGGTCGCCCGAGAGGGCGGCCTGCGCCTTTTGCGCGGATTCCGGCCATGGGATCCGCGCTTTTGTTTTGTGCTCGACCGGGAATCCCCGGTGTTCCATCACTCTCTGGAGATCAAGCCTATTCAGGACACCACCAAGCGGGTGCGGGTCAATCGGCAGATTCGCATCAGCCCGGTCCGCGTCATCGGCGCGGACGGATCGCAGCTCGGCATTCTCGAAGTCGACGTCGCGCTGCGCATGGCCGAAGAAGCGGGACTCGATCTGGTCGAGGTCGCGGCAACCGCGCGACCGCCCGTCGTCCGCATCATGGACTACGGCAAGTACAAGTTCGAGATGGCCAAGCAGGCGCGCGTCGCGAAGAAGAAGCAGCACGTGATCGAGCTCAAGGAAGTGAAGTTCCGTCCGGGCATCGACGATCACGACTTCGAGACCAAGACGCGGCATGCACGGCGGTTCCTGGAGGAGAAGAACAAGGTCAAGGTGACCATGATGTTTCGTGGTCGGCAGGTAGCGCACCCGGAGCTCGGCCAGGCGGTCCTGGAGCGAGTCGCGCAGACGCTCGTCGACGTGGGCAAGATCGAGAGCGCCGGTCGGTTGGAAGGCAAGTCAATGACGATGATTCTGGCACCCAAGTGAGATCGATATGCCAAAGATGAAGACGCACAAAGGCGCCAAAAAGCGCTTCAAGGTCACGGGGTCGGGCAAGGTGAAGCGCATGCGCGCCTTCAAGAGCCACATCCTCACGAAGAAGGATCCGAAGCGGAAGCGCCGTCTGCGCCGCGGCGACCTCGTGTCGCCCGGTCAGGAGAAAACCATCAAGCGCCTGCTGCAGGCTTAAGGAGAGGAGACCATGCCAAGAGCCAGATCGAACGTTCCGCGCCTGAAGCGGAAGAAGGGCATCATGAAGGCGGGCCGCGGCGCCTTCGGCGCCCGCAGCAAGCTGTGGAAGGCCACGAAGGAGAACGTCGAGCGCGGCTGGAAATACGCCTACCGCGATCGCAAGGCGAAGAAGCGCGACTTCCGCAAGCTGTGGATCACGCGCATCAACGCCGCCGCTCGCCAGAACGGCATGAGCTACAGCGTGTTCATGAACGGACTCGCCCTGTCGGGCCTCGAAGTCGACCGGAAGATCCTGGCCGACCTCGCCGTGCACGATCCGGCGGCGTTTACCGCCATCGCCGAAGCCGCACGCAAGGCGTTGCCCGCAGCGTAGTTTCGCGTTGTAAAGCCTGAGCGGCGGTGCGAGTTTTCCTGCACCGCCGCTTTTTCGTCCCCTCATGTCATCCCGAGCGTAGCGAGGGACCCGCTTTTCGTGCCCGATTCTCCTCTGCAATCATTCCTCGCCGCCGCCGACGCCCTCGAGGCCGAAGCGACGGCTGCGCTCAAAGCCGCCTCCACCGCCGCCGATGTCGAGGAGGCGCGCATCGCGTTTCTGGGTGACGCCCGCGGCAAGCTGAAGGACGTCCAGGCCTCGCTCCGGAACATCCCGAAGGAGGACAAGCCGGCCGCCGGCAAGCGCTTCAACGCGCTCAAGGTTGCCCTCGAGACTCTGCATGCGTCGCGCGTCGAGGCCGTCGGCGGCGGGGAGCAGGCCGCGACGGGCGCCTCGATCGACCTGACCATGCCGGGTCGCGCCCGGTGGCGCGGGGCGAAGCATCCCGTCACGCTCGTCATCGAGGAGATCGAGGAGATCTTCCGCGAGCTCGGCTTCTCCGTCGCGCAGGGCCCCGAGGCCGAGACGCACTGGTACAACTTCGGCGCGCTCAACTTCCCGCCGAATCACCCGGCGCTCGACGCCCACGACACGCTGTTCCTGAACGACGAGGTCGTCCTCCGGACGCACACCTCGCCGGTGCAGGTGCGTACGCTCCAGAAATATCCGCCGCCGATTCGCGTGCTCATCCCCGGCAACGCCTACCGGCAGGACCCGTTCGACCCGTCGCACGCGCCGGCGTTCATGCAGATCGAAGGGCTCTGCGTGGACGAAGGCATCAGCTTCGTCGACCTCAAGGCCACGCTGAATCGTTTCGCGAAGCGCTTCTTCGGCGCGGGCAAGTCGCGCTTCCGCCCCAGCTTCTTCCCGTTCACGGAGCCGTCGGCCGAGATGGACATCGAGTGCGGCGTGTGCGGCGGCGTCGGCTGCTCGGTCTGCAAGGGCACGGGCTGGATCGAGATCCTCGGGTCGGGCATGGTGCATCCGAAGGTCCTCGAAGCCGCGGGGCTGGATTCCGAGCGCTATACGGGCTGGGCCTTCGGCATGGGCCCGGCCCGCGTCGCGCTCGCGCGCTACGGCATCCCCGACATTCGGCTGCTCTACGATTCGGACGTCCGCTTCCTCGAGCAGATCGCGGGAGGGCGCTCATGAACGCCTCCTATGCCTGGCTCAAGGCGTTCGTGGATTTCGACCAGTCGCCGCAGGAGCTGCGCGACCTCATCACGTCACGCGTGGCGACCGTGGACGAGCTGGTCTCGCTCCGCGCGGACCTGGAGAAGATCGTGGTCGCCCGCGTGGTCGTCGAAGGCCCTCACCCCGACTCCGATCACCTGCACGTGACGAAGGTCGACGCCGGCACCGGCGAGCTGCTCGACGTCGTCTGCGGCGCGCCGAACGTCACCGCCGGGAAGCTCTATCCCTTCGCGATGACGGGCACCGTCATGCCGAACGGGATGAGGATCGAGAAGCGGAAGATCCGCGGCCAGGTCTCGAACGGCATGATCTGCTCGGCCCGCGAGCTCGGGCTGGGCGACGATCATGAAGGCGTGATGGAGCTTTCCATCGACGCCGCGCCGGGCACGCCGTTCCTCTCGGCAGTCCCCGTCGGCGACACGAAGCTCGTGATCGACGTCGGCGCCAATCGCCCCGACCTGCTGTCTCACCTCGGGATCGCGCGCGAGATCGCCGCGCTCACCGGCCGGAAGCTCGCGCTCCCGAAGCTCGGACTCCTCGTCCCGGGGATCCCCCAGGCGACGACCGGAGGGAAGTCGGCCGGTCCGGTGTCGGTCACCGTGGAGGATCCGCGACTCGTTCGCCGCTTCATGGGCGTCGTCGTCCGCGGCGTGAAGGTCGGGCCGAGCCCGCAGTGGCTCGTCGATCGGCTCTCGTCCATCGGCTCCCGCTCGATCAACAACGTCGTCGACGCCAGCAATTACGTCCTGCACGAGCTCGGGCAGCCGACGCACGCGTTCGACCTCGCGAAGCTCGGCGGTGGCGAGCTGCGCGTCCGCCTGGCCAGGAAGGACGAGCGCCTGAAGACGCTGGATGGAACCGATCGTCCGCTGACGCAGGAGATGATCGTCATCGCCGACGCGTCGAAGGCGCAGGCCATCGCCGGCATCATGGGCGGCAGCGAGAGCGAAGTCACCGACGCGACCACCGACCTGTTCATCGAGGTCGCCAACTTCGATCCCGCGCGCATCCGGAGCGCCCGCAAGGCGCTGGGCATGTCCACCGACGCGAGCTACCGGTTCGAGCGGGGCGTTGACGTCGAGCTGGCCCCGACGGCTCTAGAGAGGGTCACGCAGATCATCATCGCCCTCGCCGGCGGCGAAGTGGACGGCGCGCCGGTCGACATCCGCACCACCGAGTCCGCCGTCCGGCAGATCGCGCTGCGCACCTCGCGCGTGACGCAGGTGCTGGGGGAGGAAATCCCCGCGGAAGCGATCGATCGCCATCTCTCGGGAATCGGATTCCAGATGAAGCGCGGGGACGCCGAGCATGGCGGCGCGCTCGTGCCCTCGTGGCGCGAAGACGTGACCGACGAAATCGACCTGGTCGAGGAAGTCGCCCGGCTTCACGGGTTCGACAGCTTCTCCGAGGAGATCCGTCCCTATCGGCCCGGGACCGTCCCCGATGATCCGCTCTGGATCATGTCGGGGCAGGTCCGTGAATACCTGGTGGGGCAGGGACTGTACGAAGTCCGGCCCCTGCCGTTCGTCGCCGGCGGAGCCGGACACGTGCGGGTCCAGAATCCGCTGGCCGAGGACGAGGGATGTCTCCGCCGCGACGTGATGGAGACGCTGGCCGGCCGGGCGGAGCTGAACCTCGCCCACATGCAGCGCGACATCAGGCTGTTCGAGATCGGCGACGTCTTCACGCCGGGCCGGGGCCCGGCGCCCGTCGAGTCGCTGCGGGTCGGCGTGCTCGTCATGGGCCGTCGCGCTCCGCGGCACTTCACCGATCCCGCCGGCGAGGACTTCGAGGCGTGGGCGGGCTGGGATCGCTGGGACGTGCAGGCGATGGCGATGGACATCGCGCGCATCGCGTTCCCCGACCAGCGCCTGCTGCTCCAGCCCGCGGGCGACCAGGCGACTGGACCCGCGAACATGGCTGCCGACTGGGTCGTGATGCGCGAGGGTACGGTGGTCGGGCACGCCGGCCGCGTGAAGCTTGATGCGCCGGTCTGGGCGCCCTCCGCCTGGGGAATCGAGATCACCCTCGGCCGCGTCGAATCACGGGCCGCCGCCGACAAGGGCCAGCATTCATATGTGAGCATCGAGCGGCGGCCGTCGGGGACGGCGGTCTACAAGCCGCTGCCCGCGACGCCGGCGGCGGAGTTCGATCTCGCCCTGCTGCTGCCCCCGGACCGGACCGCCGCCGAAGTCGAGAAGTCGATCCGGCTGAACGCCGGGGACCAGCTCGAGCGGCTCGAGCTGTTCGACCTCTACACCGGCCCCGGTATCGGCACCGGCATGCGAAGTGTCGCCTGGAGATTGACGTTCCGGCATCCGGAGCGCACCCTACGCGACAAGGAGATCGACGGCAGGCGCGCGAAGATCCTCTCGGCACTGGAGAAAGAGCTCGATGTCAGACAAAGATCGTCCTGATGTAGCAGCGTACCGGGATCTCGAAGCCGTCGTCCGCAGCCTGGTCGACGAGCTGGCCGGTTTCCGGAAGCGGGCCCTGGCCGCGGAGGCGAAGCTCAAGGGCTTCGAGTCCGCATCCGGGTCGTCGGCGAAGGCCGGCGCCCGCATGGCCGAGCTCGAGGAGGAGAACCAGCGGCTCCGCGCCCAGGTCGAGCGGGCTCGATCGAGCAGCCGCGGAATGCTCGACAAGGTGCGCTTTCTGCGCCAGCAGGCCCAGGCGGCCGAGAAGTGACCGCCCCCAAGCATTCCGTGAAGGTCTCGATCCTGAACGAGGAGTTCACGATCCGGAGCGACACGCCCCCCGAGCAGACCCGGGCGATCGCGGATTACCTGGACGGCATTGCCCGCCAGGTCATGTCCAGCGGCAATGTCGTCGAGGCAAACCGCGCTGTCGTTCTGGCGGCCCTGCGCGTGACCGCCGAGCTGTTCGCCGAACGTCAGGGATCACAGGACCTCGCGGCGTCGATGAAGCAGTTCTCCGACGAGATGAAGCGGCTGCTGCCGCCGGCGAAGCGATAGCCGAGGGCGGAGGACGGAGGGCGGAGGACAGAGTCTGAAATGCCGAGATCGCACCGATGGCGCGGAGTGCCCTCCGCCCTCACCCCTCCGGCCTCCATCCTCCCCCTAGCCGTCCCTCCGGCGCGCACCTAGCTTTTCCCGAGCAGCCAGGCTGACCCGTAGGTCGAAGCATTATTGGCAGTTAGCGGTTCCCGCCTCACGCCCTACGTCGGCGTGTCGCCGAAGCCCCGGACTTCCAGGAATGCTCCCAGACGCGGTCGATCGTGGTTTCACTCGTCTTCCGCGACATGATCGCGGTGGAGCATAGATCAATGGATCTTCTGGCAATTATTGCCGGTTTGGGCGGTGCTGTGGTCGCCGGACTGGCTTTTTTCTTTGTAGGGAACAGCACCGGAGAGAAGCGGGCCCTCCGCCGCCAGGCCGAGGCCAAGGCCACCGCCGAAGAGCTGTCGAAGCGCATCGTCGCCGACGCCGAGCGTGAGGCCGAGAACCTGAGGAAGACCGCGCTGGTCTCCGGCAAGGAAGAGGTCATCAAGCTGCGCGAGCAGGTCGAGGTGGAAGTCCGCGCGCGGCGACAGGAAGTCGAGCGCGAGGAGCGCCGGGTCTCGGAGAAGGAGTCCGTCCTCGACCGGAAGGTCGAGATGCTCGAGCAGCGCGAGCGGGAGCTCGGCAAGCGGGCCAGCGATTTCGGCCGGCGGGAAAAAACCCTCGGCGATCGTGAGGAAGAGCTCGACAAGCTGCTGGGCGAGGAGAAGCGCCGCCTCGAGCACCTCGCCGGCATGTCCGCCCAGGACGCCAAGGCGGAGCTCATCCGCCGGATGGAGGAGGAGGCCAACGCCGACGCTGCCAACCGCATCCGCGAGATCCGTGAAGGCGCCCGCCGGAATGCCGAGCGCGAGGCCAAGAAGATCATCGCCCTGGCGATCCAGCGGATCTCGTCGGAGCAGACCTCGGAGTCCACCGTCTCGGCCGTCTCGCTCCCGAACGACGAGATGAAGGGCCGCATCATCGGCCGCGAGGGCCGGAACATCCGCGCCTTCGAGCTCGCGACCGGGGCCGACGTCATCATCGACGACACACCCGACACCGTCGTCGTTTCGTGCTTCGACCCGATCCGCCGCGAGATCGCGCGGCTGTCCCTGGAAAAGCTCGTCAGCGACGGGCGCATCCATCCCGGGCGCATCGAGGAGGTCGTCAACAAATCCAAGAAGGAAGTCGACGCCCGGATCGTCGAGCTGGGGGAGGAGGCCTGCTACGAGGTCGGAGTGCACGGCGTGCATCCCGAGCTCGTCAAGCTGATCGGCCGCATG
The DNA here is from genome assembly GCA_946479895.1 of uncultured Gemmatimonadota bacterium. The sequence continues at coordinate 13,963 of CAMLHT010000013.1, forward strand.
CACTGGCGGACGAGCTACGGGCAGAACATCCTGCACCACTCCAAGGAAGTGGCGTTCCTCGCCGGCATCATGGCCGCCGAGCTCGGGCTGGACGTGAAGATGGCCAAGCGCGGCGCGCTGCTCCACGACGTCGGCAAGGTCCTCACCCACGAGCACGAGGGCACGCACGTGCAGCTCGGCGTCGAGGTCGCGACCAAGTACGGCGAGGACCCGCTGGTGATCAACTGCATCGCCGCGCACCACGACGACGTGCCGCACGAGACGGAGGTCTCGGTACTCGTCCAGGCGGCTGACGCCATCTCAGGATCGCGGCCGGGCGCCCGGCGCGAGGCCTTCGAGACCTACGTGAAGCGGCTCGAGGGCCTGGAGCGCATCGCCTCGAGCTACAAGGGAGTCGACAAGGTGTTCGCGATCCAGGCGGGCCGCGAGGTTCGCATCATCGTGACGCCGGAGCAGGTGGACGACGTGCGGATGACGACGCTTTCCGAGGAGATCGCGCGCCGGATCGAATCGGAGCTGCAGTATCCCGGGCAGATCAAGGTCGTGCTCATTCGTGAAACCAGGGCAGTGGACTTCGCCAGATAACCGGCTCTTGTCATTCCTCGCGAAGCGAGGACTCTGCTTCTTCTTCTTCGCGCATACAAATCAGATCCCTCGCTTAGGCTCACGATGACGAACACTTTGCAGATGGCAGAGCTCATCGACGGCACCGTGATGGCCGACCGCGTGACCGCTGACGCCGCGGCGCGCGTGGAGGCCCTGAAGAAGCGTGGCGTCACGCCCGGTCTCACCGTCGTGCTCGTCGGGGACGATCCCGCGAGCGCCGTCTACGTCGGCTCGAAGGAGCGGACGTGCAAGTCGCTGGGCATGAATGGCGAGACGATCCGGCTTCCCGCGTCCGCGCCGGAAGCCGAGCTGATGGCGGTCGTCGACCGGCTGAACGCGGACCCCGCGGTCCACGGCATCCTCGTGCAGATGCCGCTGCCGAAGCAGATGAACGCCGATGCCGTCATCCGCCGCATCAGGCCCGAGAAGGACGTCGACGGCTTCCATCCCGTGAACGTCGGGAAGCTTTCCATCGGCCAGGACGACGGCTTCATCCCGTGCACGCCCAACGGCGCGCTGTTCATGCTCCGGGAGTCGGGCGTGGAGATTCGCGGCGCCGAATGCGTCATCGTCGGCCGGAGCAACATCGTCGGCAAGCCGATGGCCGCGCTGATGATCGGCCAGGACGCCACGGTCACCGTCGCGCACAGCCGCACCCGCGACCTGCCAGCCGTCATCCGGCGCGCCGACATCCTCATTGCCGCGGTCGGAAGGCCACAGATGATCACCGCCGACATGGTGAAGCCCGGCGCGGTGGTCATCGACGTCGGCATCAACCGCATTCCCGACGCGACGAAGAAGAGCGGCACCCGGCTCGTCGGCGACGTCGACTTCGACGGGGTGAAGCACGTCGCCTCGAAGATCACGCCCGTCCCGGGCGGTGTCGGCAAGATGACCATCGCGATGCTGATGCTGAACACCGTCCGCGCCGCGGAGATGCAGTCCCGGTGACGCGCGCGTGGGATCCGGCGGCTGACCTGGCGTACGATCGCCGGGGACGCCGGGATGCGCCGGATCCGGCGGAAGTCTCCACGATCGCCGACCTGACCGCCGCCGCGAAGGAGATCGTCGAAGGCGCGTTCCCGATGATGTGGGTGCGTGGCGAGGTCACCGACTTCAAGCAGCATCGCAGCGGCCACTGGTACTTCTGCCTCCGGGACTCCGCGGCCCAGGTGCGCGCGGTGGTGTGGGCGCGCGATCGCTTCCGCATTCCGGCGCCGCCGGACGAGGGCATGCAGGTCCTCGCCTTCGGTCGGCTCACGGTCTACGCCAGCCGCGGCGAGATGCAGTTCACCGTCACGCGCCTCGAGGCGGAAGGCGACGGCCTGTGGCGGAAGAAGCTCGAGCTCACCCGGCAGAAGCTCGAGGCCGACGGGCTGCTCGATCCGGCGCGCAAGCGCGCGCTGCCGCTCTTTCCACGGACCGTCGCGGTCGTGACGAGCCCGGACGGCGCCGCGCTCAGGGACATCATCGCCGTCGTCCAGCGGCGGCGGGCGAAGGTTCGCCTGGTCGTCGTGCCGGCGAAGGTGCAGGGGGACGGCGCGGTGAAGGAGATCCGCCGCGCCATCGTGCGCGCCTGTCAGTGGGGCGAGGCCGATGCCATCATCGTCGCCCGCGGCGGCGGCAGCCGCGAGGACCTGTGGACCTTCAACGACGAGAAGCTCGCCCGCACGGTGGCGGCGTCGCCCGTGCCGATCATCTCGGCGGTGGGCCACGAGACCGACGTCTCGCTCTGTGACCTCGTGGCGGACGTCCGCGCGCCCACGCCGTCGGCGGCCGCCGAAATCGTCGCGCGATCGGAGGAAGAGCTGGTGCAGATGCTGTCCGACCTGCGCACGCGGATGGCGCGGACCGTCTCGTGGCGTGTCGATGCGGCGCGGAACCGGCATCGGGCCGCGGGGCGCGCGCTCCAGCATGCGACGGCCGCGCTGACCCAGCGGGCAAAGGCGCGCGTCACCGCGCTCGCCGGCCGGCTCGATGCGCTCAGCCCACTGTCCACGCTGCACCGCGGATACGCCGTCCCGCGCGACCTCGAGGGCCGCACCCTGCGCGAGATCGCCGAGTTTGCGCCGGGAATGGCGTTCGAGCTGCTGCTCCGCGACGGCTCGGTGCGCGCGACGGCCGAGTCGGTTCGGCCGGCAACCCCGGAGGAGAGATGACTTTCGAGCAACAGATCGCGCGCCTCGAGGCCATCGTCGCACAGCTCAACGATTCGAAGCTGGACCTCGCCAACGCGCTCAAGCTGTTCGATGAAGGCGTCGGCCTGCTGCGCAACGCTCACGAGGAGCTCGCGAAGGTCGAGGGCACCCTCGGCCGGCTGATCGAGCGCGCCGATGGGAGCTTCGACGTCGTCGAGGAGTGACGCGGGCGTGATGTCCCGGACCGCGGAGCGCGCCGCGATCGATCGCGCGATGCTCGACGCCGTGTCGCGCTCCGCGCCGCGGCTTGGCCAGGCGACGCCCGCCATCGTGCACGCCGTGAGCGGGGGTGGCAAGCGGCTTCGCGGCCTCCTGACCATCGCCGCCCACCGGGCCTGCGGCGGCACCGGCGACGCCAGCGGGCTCGCGGCGGCCGTCGAGATCGTCCACGCCTATTCGCTCGTCCACGACGACCTCCCGTGCATGGACGACGACGTCATGCGTCGCGGACAGCCCACGGTCCACGTGACGCACGGCGTCTGGCCGGCCACCGTCGCCGGCGTCGCCATGGTGCCGCTCGCGGCGCGGGCCGCCTGGGACGGCTGCCTCGCGCTTGGCCTCGACGACGTGATTGCCCGCTCGATCGTCGCGCGCCTGATGCGGGCTTCGGGCGCGGGCGGCATGGTCGGCGGCCAGCTTCTCGACCTCCTTGGCGAGGGGCGCGACACGTCCCTCGCGGCCCTGGAGACGATTCACCGCGGCAAGACGGCCTCCCTCATCTCCGCTGCGGCGTCGGTCGGTGGCGAGGCCGCTCGCGCCGGCGCCGCGCGGGTGCGGGCGCTGGAGGCGTACGGAGGGGCGCTAGGGCTCGCGTTCCAGATCATGGACGACGTCCTGGACGTCACGGGGACCACCGAGACCCTCGGCAAGACGGCGGGTCGCGATACCGCGCTCCGGAAGAGCACATATCCGGCCCTGCTGGGCCTCGAGGGCGCCCGCGCGATGGCCGTCCAGAAGGTCGGCGAGGCACGGAGGTACCTGGCCGAAGCCGGGATCCTCACCGGGGAGCTCGAGGCGTTCGCGGGCTTCGTCGTCGACCGCGCCTCATGACTAGCTTACCATCGCAATGAGTATCCTGGACCGCATCAAGGGCCCGGCCGACATCCGCGGCCTCACGAACGAGGAGCTTGCCACGCTCGCCGGTGACATCCGCGAGCGGCTGATCGACGTGTGCTCGCGGACCGGCGGCCACATCGGCGCCGGCCTGGGCGTAGTGGAGCTGAGCATCGCGCTCCACTACGTCTTCAACACGCCCACCGACCAGCTGGTGTGGGACGTCGGCCATCAGGGCTATCCGCACAAGGTGCTCACCGGCCGCAACGCCGGGATGGAGACGCTGCGGCAGGAGCAGGGGCTGTCCGGGTTCCTCAAGCGCAGCGAAAGCGAGTACGACGCGTTCGGCGCCGGCCACGCGGCCACGTCGATCTCCGCCGCGCTGGGCATCGCCGCCGGCCGCGACCTCGTCGGCGGCGACTACGAGGTCGTCGCCATCCTCGGCGACGGCGCGCTCACGTCGGGCCTGGCGTACGAAGGGCTGAACAACGCCGGCCACTCCGACCGCGACATGATCGTCGTCCTCAACGACAACGAGATGTCGATCGCGCCCAATGTCGGCGCGATGTCGAAGTACCTCAACTCGATCCAGCGCAACTCGCTCTACAATCGCCTGCGGAACGTCATCGGGGAGTTCGCCGATCGCGCGCCGGGGCCGGTGCCGACGCTCGTCCGCCGGTGGGAGGAGAGCGTGAAGGCCTTCCTGACCGAGGGCGTCCTCTTCGAGGAGCTCGGCTTCCGCTACTTCGGGCCGATCGACGGCCACGACCTCCCGACGCTCATCGACACGTTCAAGGCGGTCCGCGGCCTCAAGGGCCCGCGCCTCGTCCACGTCATCACGCAGAAGGGCAAGGGCTTCCCGGCCGGCGAGCACATCGAGAAATGGCACGCGCTGCCGCCCGGACATGACCCGGCCACGGGCAAGCAGCGGGCGGTCGGGGCGGCCCGGCCGAACTACACGAAGGTCTTCGGGCGCGGTCTCGCCGAGCTTGGTGCGATGGACCCGAAGGTCGCCGTGATCACGGCGGCGATGCCCAGCGGCACCGGCACCGAGGAGTTCGCGAAGCAGCATCCGAAGCGCTTCTTCGACGTCGGCATAGCCGAAGGCCACGCCGTGACCTTCGCGGCGGGAATGGCCACCCGCGGCATCAAGCCGGTGGTGGCGATCTACTCGACGTTCCTCCAGCGCGGGTACGACAACATCGTGCACGACGTCGCGATCCAGGCGCTGCCCGTCACCTTCTGCATGGATCGCGCTGGCCTCGTCGGCGAGGACGGCGAGACGCACATGGGCCTGTACGACATCGCCTACATGCTCGCCGTGCCGGGCATGACGGTCACCGCCCCGAAGGATTCGACCGAGATGCTCGCCCTGCTCAAGGCCGGCGTGAATCACGCGGAGGGCCCGTTCTGCCTTCGGTATCCGCGCGACACGGCGCCGGATGACGCGCCGCCGATGCGCGACGTCGCCGTTCCGCGCCACGCCTCCTGGGAGGTGGTGCGCCAGGGCGCGGACGTGGCGATCCTCGCGGTGGGAACGATGGTGAACCAGGCGCTCGCCGCCGCCGACGAGCTCGCGAAGGACGGCGTCAGCGTCACCGTGGTGAACTGCCGCTACCTCAAGCCGTTCGACGAGGTCACCCTCGACGCGATCCTCGCCCATCACCGCATGATCCTCACGGTGGAGGAGGGAACCGTCATCAACGGGTTCGGCGCCTTCATGGCCAGCGTCATCGCGCGGCGCGACGCGGGAGTCCGCGTCTCCGTGCTCGGCGTGCCCGACGAGATCATCCACGCCGCGTCGCGGAAGAAGCAGCTCGCGCAGTGCGGCCTCGACATCCCGGGCATCGTGAGCCGCGTTCGCGCGTTGCTCGAGAGCGAGGCAATGGCCGGGTGATCCGCCTCGGCGTCGTCGGTCATTCCGGATACGACGGTCTTCCGGCGGTGCTCAGGACGCTGATCGAGTCCGCACCGCGGTTCGGCATCGACCTCTATTTCGAGAAGGAGCTCCAGGGCATCGCCAACGGCCGGCCGATCGAGAAGCCCGCCTCGCTCGATGCCCTGCTGACGCTCGGAGGCGACGGGACCCTGCTGCGAGGCGCGCGGCTCATCGCATCGCACCAGGTCCCGATCCTCGGCGTGAACATGGGCCGGCTGGGCTTCCTGACCTGCTGCGCCGCCGACCAGATCACGCAGGCGCTCGACCATCTCTCGCGGAAGGAGTACACGGCGGAGTCGAGGATGGGGCTGGTGGCCACGATCGATCGCCCGCATGGCGCGGTGCGCGAATCATGGGTCGCGCTGAACGACGTCGTCGTCCACAAGGGCGGCGTGGCCCGCATCGCGTCACTGAAGGTGGGCGTGAACGGCGAGCCGATCGCCACGTACGCCGCCGACGGCGTGGTCATCTCGACCCCGACCGGCTCCACGGCCTACAGCCTCTCCGCCGGCGGTCCGGTCGTGTTTCCAACGCTGGAGAGCATCCTCGTGACGCCCGTGTCGCCGCACACGCTGGCGATCCGTCCGCTCCTCCTGCCGGCGGAGTCCGAGGTCACGGTGCAACGGGAAGATGGCCCCGCGGACATTATGGTGACGGTGGACGGCCAGGTCGGCACCAGGTTCGGCCTCGACGAGACGCTGCGCGTGCATCGCGCCGGGCGTCCCATCCTCATCATCCGCTTCCCCAACTCCAGCTTCTTCGCCACGCTGCGCAAGAAGCTCGGCTGGGGCGGCCTGCCGGAGCGCGACGAACCCGGGACCTGATGCTGACCGAGCTGCGCATCAAGAACTTCGCGATCATCGAATCGCTCGCGTTACCGCTCGCTCCAGGGTTCAACGTGCTCTCCGGCGAGACGGGCGCCGGCAAGTCGATCATCGTCGATGCCCTGGCGCTCCTCCTCGGCGAGCGCGCGAATTCCGACATGATCCGCACCGGCGCCGATCGCGCGACCGTCGAAGGCACGTTCGAGGTCGGCTCCGACCGGGCGCTGGCCGGCCTGCTCGACGACCGCGGCATCGAGGTGGATGACGGCATCGTGGTCCTCAAGCGCGAGGTGGCGGCGACGGGTCGCGGGCGCGCCTGGATCAACGGGTCGTCCGTCACGGCGGCCGTGCTCTCGGAAGTCGGCCGGCTGCTGGTGAACCTCCACGGCCAGCACGAGGCGCAGACGCTGCTCGATCCCGACTCGCAGCGCCGGATCCTCGACGCCTTCGCCGGCGCGACCGAGCAGGCGGCCGAGGTGCGCGAGGCGCATGACGCGCTCTCGCTCATCCGCCGCACGATCGCCGACCTCTCGAAGCGCCGCGGCGACGCCGAGAAGCGCGCCGACTACCTCCGGCACGTCACGAAGGAGATCGAGGACGCGAAGGTCACCGTCGGCGAGGACGAGCGGCTCGAGGACGAGGCGCGGCGGCTCGAGCACGCCGACGAGCTCCGCCAGCTCACCGAGTCGGCGACCGCGGCCATCAGCGGCGAGGAGAACACGCTGATCGATCAGCTCACGGCCATCGGGCGCACGCTCTCGTCGATCCAGAAGATCGACCCGAGTCTCGACCGCCTCTCCGAGCTGTACGACGCGGCCTTCTACAACGTCGAGGAGCTGGGCCGGGAGCTCGACCTGTACCTGGCGACCATCGAGCTCGACCCGTCGCGCCTGGAAGCCGTGCGCCGCAGGCGCGACCTCCTCTTCCTGCTCACGAAGAAGTACGGGCCCACTCTCGCCGACGTCATCTCGACGGGGGAGAAGGCCCGCGCCGAGCTCGATCTCGCCGAGTCGGGCGGTCTGGACATCGGCGCTCTCGAGAAGCGCCGGGCGGACGCCGAGAACAAGCTTGGCGTCGCGGCCTCGAAGCTGACGAAGCTGCGCCGGGAGGGAGCACGGCGTCTCGCGGCGGCCGTCGACGAGGTTCTTCCCGAGCTGGGCATGCCCGACGGACATCTCGCCGTCGAGCTGCCGCCGGCCCCCGAGGTCGGCGCGCATGGCGCCGAGGAGATCGTCTTCAAGGTCTCGCTGAACCTCGGCCACGAGGCCCGGCCCCTCGCGCGCGTCGCCTCAGGCGGTGAGCTGTCGCGCGTGATGCTCGCGCTCAAGACGATCCTCGCCCGGCTCGACGGCGTTCCCACGCTCGTGTTCGACGAGGTGGATGCCGGCATCGGCGGACGCGTCGGCCTCCAGGTGGGCGAGACGATGCGCAAGGTCGCCTCGTCCCATCAGGTCTTCGCCATCTCCCACCTGCCGCAGATCGCGGCGCGCGCGCATCACCACATCGTGGTCAGCAAGAGCCCGCGCGGCGGCGTCACCACCGCCGACGTGTCGATCGTCGACGGCGACACCCGCATACTGGAGATCGCCCGGATGCTGGGCGGTGATCCGGAGAGCGACGTGAGCCGGGCGCACGCCCGCGAGCTGATCGAGCACGCCGAGCCCGTGCCGGCGGCTCAGCGTCGATCGCGCAGGTAGAACCGCATCTCGATCGCGTCGCGGAAGCTCTTCGCGGCGCCCGCGCCCGACGAGGTCAGCGTCTCGAGGTGCGTGAAGACGATTTCGGCAGGAAACTGGCGGCCGCCGGTGCCGGACGCGGTGGCGAGGTTCGAGTAGCTGATGGTCAGGCCACCGGCGAGCGTCGTCAGCCCATCGGCGCTTCCGGAGGTCGGGCCGCCCGCGGCCATCGAGACTTCGTCGGCGGCACGCCAGGCTCCGACGCCGAGCGCGCCGACCATCAGCGCCGGAGTGATCATGAACCGGGGATTCACGCGCACCGCCGCCATGTTGCCAGGCTTCGTCGTGCCGGCGACCGGGTACTGGAGCAGCGACAGGGCGCCGGTCGCCCCCGGAAGCCGGGTCGTCCCGACCGAGCCGGTCTGCACGGTGTAGCTGGCGCCGACGGTGGTGAGCAGGCGCCCGATCATCGCGTCGACCGCGCCGCGCGCCTCGATGTCCGTCTGCCCGTCGCCGGTGGGCACGTCGTAGGGGCGATTGGCTCGCGCCTGATGGCCGGTGCCGAGCCGCACCACTCCGGCCGCCACGCCACGGAGCCGCAGGCCGCCGCCGGCGCCGAATGAATTGAACAGCAGCGCGGTCGCCGACAGCTCGATGTCGCCGATCGCCGTCTGCTCCGTCGAGCCGATCGAGTCGAGCCCGATGCCGAAGTCCGGATCGCTCACCAGCCGCGCGAGCTGGGCGTTCGCCGCCGGTCCGCCGGCTGCCGCCAGGGTTCCTCCTCCCGGGGCGATCCCGAAGCTGGTGAAGCCGGCGCGAAGGCTGGCCAGCCGGGCATCGATCGCCGACTGGATCGCGCTGCCGGCCAGCGGGACGAAAGCCGCGCCGGGCAGGTCGGTCGAGATGCCGTAGAGCGTCGCCACTCCGAGCGCGAAGCTCGACGAGGCGCTCACGAGCGCGGCGGCTTCATCCCGTCGCGAGTTGATCGTCGCGCACCCGGTGCCGGCGGGGTTCGCCGTACAGTCGGCGATGCGCTGCGCCAGCTGGCTGCTCGCGGTGTTGAGGCCGGTCGCGACGGTGGCGTTCGCGGCCAGCGCCGACGCGGAGTTGTGGAAGCCGGCCGGATTCGTCCCCACGTTCGCGATGCTGTCGGCCTTCCCATTGAGCTGCGTGGTGACGACGCTGCGCGACTGGACGATGGGGATCACCGCGCCGAGGGTGAGCCGCGACGTCAGCCCGTACTCGACCGTCAGCGGGACGGTCGCGATGCGCGAGTCCGCGGTGGTCGTGATGCGGCCGGCATTGAAGACGACGGCGGGATCGTCGGCGAGGACTCGCGCCGCCGCCTCGGCGGGGGAGAGCAGCGGGAGTGCCGCGGCGTCCACGATCCCCGTCAGCGACGAGCCGAGGGGGAGGACCGTCTTGCCACCGGGCCCGAACACGCCGTCGATGCGGGTCCAGCTCACCTCGCCGCGAACGCGAAAGGCGCCGCGCGTGACCACGGTCGCATCCGACATCGTTGGACTCGTCATCTGCGCCCGACCCGCGGAAGCAGCGCCCAGAATGAAGATGACCAGAACCGCCTGCTGCCAGGATCTACGCAAATTCTCCCCTATCCCGCTATCAGTTCTATCGAGCGATCCAGCTGTTCCGCTATCCCGCCGACAATATATCCCGCTGTGACACCCACTCCTTTACCCGCGGTTCCCTGGCAGATCACCGGCAACCACTGGCTGGCGATTCCGTGCATCCATCCCGCCGACGGATCGGTGCGCGCGCTGGGAATCCTCCACCGCGGCGCCCGCGGGGCGATCGAGCTCGCCGGCGATTCCGCGTTCCTCGATGGAAAAGGCGCGCCACTCGCGATGCCCTCCTTCGAGATCGACGGCGTCGTCCGCAACCTGTCGGAAACGGGCATGGCCTGGGAGCGCGCGTTCGGCTGGGTGCCGACCTTCACCGCGACGCTCGATTCGATCGTGGTGCGGGGAACGATCTTCGCGCCCTTCGGCCGTGACGGCGACATTCCGGCGGCCGTGTACGCGCTCTCGCTGGAGAATCGCGGCGATGCCCCGAAGCGCGTGACCGTGCGGCTCGGCGGGACCTTCGGCCATCAGCAGCTGCGCATCCGGACGCCGCGCGAGCTGCCGGGCGATCGCGCCGTCACCCTCAACGAGGGCGGGACCATCGTCTTCGAGGGCACCACGGTCCCGGCATTCGTCGCGCTCGCGCTCGCCGCCGACGAGGCGGGGCCCGCCCACGTGGACGGGCAGTCCTACGAGCTGTCGCGCGTGCTCGAGCTGCCAGCCAACGGCCGGGAGCAGTGCGCTTTCTTCATCGCCTGCGCTCCCGAGCGCGATTCGGCGATGGCGACCGTGGAGGTCCTGCGGCGGCGCGGCTGGCGTGAGCTCCTCACGTCCACCCGTGAGGGCATCCGTTCGCTGGAGCAGAGCACCGGCAACGAGAACGTCGACCGGCTCATCAACCGCAACCTGCTGTTCTCCTACTTCTACTCGGCCGCGCGCGCCCTGGACGACGCGCACTACTACGTCGTGCGGACGCGGTCGCCCTGGCACTCCGGGGGCGCCACCATCCGGGACTGGGAAGCCCTGATGTGGATCATCCCGGCCATCCAGCTCGCCGACCCGCCGCTCGCGCGCGAGCTGCTCATGCGGGTGTGCGAGCTCCACGGCTACGCGCCGGGGCGGGGCAGCAACTACCTGGACGGCACCCTCTTCGCGCCCGGGTTCAACGTCGAATCCGTCGCCGCCTACGCCATTGCCATCGACCGGTACATCCGGGACGCGAGCGACGACCGCATCGTGGACGATCCGGTCATCGCCGACACGTTGTACCTCGTGAGCGAAGACCTGGGCCGCCGGCGCGACGAGCGGATTCCGCTCTTCTCGACCGACGTCACCCTGTCCGGCCAGACCGCGGCCATGCCGTTCACCGTCCACGGCAACGCCGCCGTGGCTCAGGCGCTCGACGTGCTCCGGCGTACGCTGGACGAGGAGACGGCGGCGCGGGTCGAGGATCCCGAGGTGGTGCGGGCGGCCATCCGGCGGCACTTCGTCGTCAACGGCAGCTACGTCTCGGCCGTCGACCTCGCCGGCGGGAGCGTTCCGGCCGACGACCCCTCGGCGTCGATGCTCTGGCTGCCGTTCTTCGAGGCGGTGCCGCGGGAGGATTCGACGTACCGGCGGACGGCCAAGGCGCTCGCGCCGACTGAAATGCACCTGGCCCTCCAGTGCGCGCGACTGCTCGGCCCCGAATCGGCCGCGGTGCTGGAGTGGATGCGCCGGGCGCCGCTCGACGGCGGCCTGGCCGCCGAGGTCGTGGACGCGCAGGGGAAGGCCGTCGCGAACGGCGGCGACGCCGCGCTGTCCGGACTCGTCGCATGGTCGGCATGGTATGCGGTCCACGCACTTGGCCAGCGCGTGTGATCCTCTATATTCCGTGCGACGCGGGAATAGCTCAGTTGGTAGAGCACAACCTTGCCAAGGTTGGGGTCGCGG
>CAMLHT010000014.1 GCA_946479895.1 uncultured Gemmatimonadota bacterium
CTGTTCGACATCCAGCCGAACGACATCACGACGTTCGTCCAGGTCATCGTCGTGCTGCTCGGCGCGGCGGCGCTGGCGAGCTGGCTACCGGCCCGGCGGGCCCTGCGGATCGATCCGATTTCCGCGCTGCGCGCCGACTGAGAGGCTGGAGGGCGGAGGGCGGAGGACGGAGGACGGAGGGCGGAGGGCGTAGGGCGGAGGGCGGAGGGCGGAGGCGGAGGGCGTAGGGCGTAGGGCGTAGGGCGTAGGGCGAAAACAAAGAGGGTGAGCATAAGCTCACCCTCTTCGATCACGAAGCGGATTTCGGCGCTCTTCGCCGTCGTGTCCTCCGTCCTCCGTCCTCCGTCCTCCGCCCTCCGCCCTCGCGTTCAGGTTCGCTTCGAATCCAGCGCGACGGCGCGGGCTTCCAGCTCGGCGATGGGAACCAGGCGGCGCTCCTCCTCGTCCCAGAGGCGCAAACGCATCGTGCGCATTGCCTCGGGAATGGTCAGGACCGTCACCGAGTGGAACATCTCGTTCTCGTCGTGGCAGCGCTTGAGGTTGTAGTTCGGAATGCGCGGCCCGAGATGGTGCACGTGGTGCAGGCCGATGTTGCCGGTGAACCACTGCAGCACGGGATTCAGCTTGAAGTACGAGCTGCCGCGGATCGCGGCCGTCGCGTAGTCCCAGTCCCCGTGCTGGTTCCAGTAGGTGTCCTCGAACTGGTGCTGCACGTAGAAGAGCAGGATGCCGGCGGACGCGGCGATGAAGATCGCCGGGAAGTAGATGGCCATGAACGGGCCGAAGCCGATCCACCACGAGAACCCGATGACGATCGCCGCGATGGCGGCATTCGTCGAGTACACGCTGAAGTGCTGGAGCTCGTTCAGGTTGGCGTTCTTCATCAGGCGGCGCTGGCTGATCATCAGGTACAGCGGGCCGAGAAGCAGCATGACGAACGGGTTGCGCTTGAAGCGGTACTTCCGGCGATCGGCCGCCGACAGCGCGAGGTATTCCCGCACCGTGATCGTATCGATGTCGCCGTGCCCCCGGCGATCGAGGTCACCCGAGGACGCGTGATGGAGCGCGTGGTCCTTGCGCCACTGGGCGAACGGCGTGAGGGTCATGACACCCGTGATCCAGCCGACGATCTCGTTCGCGCGGCGGGACTTGAAGAACGATCCGTGTCCGCAGTCGTGCATGATGATGAACGTGCGGACGAGCAGCCCCGCGGCCGGGAAGGCCAGCGCGAGCGTGACGACGTACGGCAGCGACAGCGACAGGTACATCAGGTAGAACGTGGCCGCGAGCGGGATGAAGGTCGTGGCCAGCTGGAAGATGGCCTTCCAGAGGACGGTCTTCGAGTAGCGGTTGATGACCGGGGCCCACTGCGGCTTCGCGGTCTTCGCGGCCGGCAGGGCCGTGCCAAGTTCGATCTGGGCGCTCGTCAACAGTCGGCTCCGGGGGAGAGAGTCATGTGCGTCATCGCGGGCTGAAGAAGAGTGCAAAAAGAGCGGCGGGGCGCCGGCCCCGCCGCGACTACGTTGTGTTCGAATAAGGTAGTGCACAATACCTGCTTACCGCGACCCCACGGCACTTACCCTACACCTCTGGAGTCCGCCCTGTGACCACTCCGATTTCCCCCGCGCTCTCGGCCGCCGAGTGGGCGGGCGTGCTCGCGAACCGGAAGAGCCTCGACACCATCCGCGAGCACTTCATGGACACGCCGTTCTCGCCGCACGCGCTCGCCGCGCTCCTGCTCTACGGAGAGCCGCATGGCTTCACGGCCCAGGACGTGGAGGACGAGCGCGAAGTCGCCGCCTACAGCCGCATGATGACGACGCAGCCCACGGACTCCGGCAACACGGACACCGCCGACACGTTCCGCCTGCTTGGCGAGCGTCACGAGGAGCGGGCCGACAAGATCGCCGCGCTCCTCCCGCCCATCGCACCGCCATCGCATGCTCCAGCGACCGATCCCGTCGACCGGTGAGACGATCCCGGCCCTCGGGCTGGGAACGTGGAAGAGCTTCGACGTCTCCGATGCCGAGAGCGCCCGGCGCGGTCCCCGCGAGGTGCTCGACGGATTCGTGAAGCTCGGCGGACGCCTGGTGGACTCGTCTCCGATGTACGGACGGGCGGAGCGCGTGCTGGGTGATCTCGCTGCCGAGCTGGCTATCGCCGACCGGCTCTTCGTCGCGACGAAGGTCTGGACCACCGGCCGCCGGGAGGGCATCGAGGAGATGCGCGCGTCGATGCGCAAGCTTCGGGCGTCGCCGATCGACCTCATGCAGGTGCACAACCTCCTGGACGTCGACGTGCATCTCGCGACCCTGGCCGGCTGGAAGCAGCAGGGACTCGTGCGGTACGTGGGCGTGACGCACTACACGGCGAGCGCGCATGCCGACGTCGCTCGCGTGCTCGAGCGACACCCGGTGGATTTCCTTCAGATCAACTACTCGGTGGCCGAGCGCGAGGCGGAGCGGCGCCTGCTGCCTCTGGCGATGGAGCGCGGGATCGCCGTGATCGCGAACCGGCCGCTCGCGTCAGGGGCCCTGATGCGCCGCCTCGAGGGCAGGCCGCTCCCGGAGCTTTCGCGCGACATCGACTGCGACAGCTGGCCGCAGCTGCTGCTCAAGTTCGTGGTGTCGCATCCGGCCATGACGTGCGCGATTCCCGCGACGAGCAGCGCCGCGCACCTCCGCGACAACATGAAAGCCGGCCTCGGCCGGCTTCCGGAGGCCACGGAGCGAGCCGCGATCGCGCGGCTCGCCGCCTGATCACTTCGGCCTGATCGTCTCCCAGGCCGGGCAGACGGCGACCGGCTGTGCGTTGCCGCCGCGTCCCGCGCCGCCCGGACCCTGCTGCTGCACGGCCATCGCGGCGGCGGTCGTCAGCGTGTCGGCGAGGCCGAGCAGCTCGACGTCGAACACCAGGGTCGCGCGGGGCGGGATGGGTGGGCGCCCCGCTTCCCCGTACGCGAGCTGATGGGGGATGATGAGCCGGCGCTTCCCGCCGACGCGCATCCCCTCGTAGCCCATGTCCCAGCCCATGATGACGCGGCGCAGGCCCTGGTTGAAGCTGAACACGTCCCGCGGGCGGCCGTTGGGCATCGTGTCACGCGACGAATCGAACTTCCTGCCGTCGGTCGTCCAGCCCGTGTAGTGCGTGTAGATGCACTTTCGCGGCTGGACCATCTCGCCGGTGCCCTTCATGAAGTCGATGTATTCGAGCTCGACTTCGATTTCCTTCTTCTCCCCGGAAATCGCGGGGATCGGCGAAGGCAGGGATGCCTCCCGCTGCAGCATGCACCCGGCGACGGTCAGCGCGAGCGTGGCGGAGAAAAGTCTCTTCATTCCGGGAATGTGTTACCTGACGTTCGCCAGGCGCAATCGGCGGGTGAACGCCTCGGACGCGCGCTCGAGCGCAAGCGATCCGCCAGTCTGCTGGTCGGGAGCGAGGAGGGCGGTGGCCCGGTCCACGGTGCTGTCGAACAGGGCCTTGAGGGAGAGCAGCCCCGCGGCAAGGTCGCGCCGTCCGGTGGTCACCTGCTCGAAGTACCTGTCGCGCCTGAGGCGGTTGGTGCTGTCGAGCTTCGCCCGCTCGATGCTGTCCTTCCGTGTCTCCGGCCGGCCCTCGGGAGGACGGCGGAGGAGCGGCGGCGCGGTCGTGATCGCCCGCTGATTGCGCTTCACGGTGTCGGCGAGCGCCTTTCCGTCGCGATCGAAGGCCTGGCGCAGCCGCTCCAGGCTGTCGACCTGAGGCCGGTTGAGCCGAAGCTGCTTTCGAAGGTCCAGGATGACTCTCGCCGGATTGAGGCGCTCGATGTCTCCCGACTGGATCGGCGCGCCCTGCTGGGCGGCCATGGTCAACGGGAAGGCAGCAAGGGTGGCGAGGACAAGCAGGTGACGCATGCGGACGTGGGTTCGGGTCCTCGAATTGTAGTCGCGCCGGAATGGCAGAGTTCGGCGGCCGAGGCCGCATTTGCTGGTCCCGAAGACGCGGAAATCTGGGGTCGGGCCCGGCACAAATCCCGCTTCTATAGAGGGCGATGCACCACCACCGCAGCACCCCGTCGGAGCCCACACCATGAGCAGCAGCACGCTGGAAAAGCCCCTCGACCTCTCCACCCTTTCCGACAGTTACGAGATCGTGGGCGAATATGCCCCGCTCGGGCACAACCGCCGGTATCCGGGGCGTCGCCGGGACGACGGACGCGACGTCCTGATCACCATCCTCCATGCCGCGCCGGAGGTGGCCCAGGGGAAGGCGATCGCCCAGTTCGCGGCGGACGTGAACCTCCTGACGGCCCTGAGCCATCCCAACGTCCCGCAGGTGCTCGAGGGCCGGTGGATCGGCGACGACGCATTCGCGTACGTCACGGATCGCGTCCAGGGCACGACGCTGGCCGAGCTGCTCAAGGGCGAGCGCCTGCCCAAGCCGCGGATCGCGGACATCCTGGCCAGCGTGGACGGGGTGCTCGACTGGGCGCGAGGCGAGCGCCTGTCGCACCGCGCGGTGACGCCGGACAACATCTGGATCGAGCGCGGCACCAATCGCGTCCTCGTCTCGCTCGAGCCGACCGACGCGCCGAAGACGAATCGTCCGGATGCGCGTGACGACGCCCGCACGATCGGCGCGCTCGCCGTCGCGATGCTGACGGCGAAGCCGATGACGGAAGAGCATGACGGGACTCTCGCGAGCATGCGGCCCGACCTGCCGCAGCGCGTCGTCGATGCCACGGAGAAGGTTGCCGGCTGCACGATCAACGACGAGACACCGGACATCTCCGGCTTCCTCGCGGCGCTGGCCATGGCCGACGCCATCAAGGAGGGCGAGGTGGAAGTGGCCCGCGTGGAGGCCGAATTCCGCGCCCAGATGAAGGCGGAACGCGAGAAGTGGGAGGCCGAACAGCAGGCCTGCCAGATGGCGAACGACGCGCAGGCGAAGAAGTTCGCCGAGGAGCGCGCCGAGTACGAGCGACGCTCGGCGAAGGAGCGCGAGCAGCTCGAGACCGCGCGCGCCGAGATCGACAAGCGTCGCACCGAAGTGCAGGAAGCCCGCGCCGAGCTGGACAACGCGCGCGCCGCCTACAAGCAGAAGAAGTCCGAGCTCGAGACCCGCGCGAAGCAGGTCGACAAGCACATGGGCGAGCTGGAGAAACAGAAGCGGTCCCTCGAGAAGCGCGCCGCGCAGCTCGAGGCGCGCGCGGCGGAGCTGGAGCAGCGCAACCAGGAGCTGCTGGAGCTCGCGGCACTGGCGTCGACCGCGGCCCAGTCGACCGCGCTGGATGGCGACGTCCCGGCAACCAAGGTCGGGTTGATGGATCGGCTGAAGCACGCCGGCGAGATCGCGCGCCCGACGCAGGAGGTCGAGGCGATCGACGAGATCGACGACGCGATGGACGAGCCGCCGCAGGACGACGTCGAGGTGATGCAGGAGGCGATCGAGGCGGAAGAGGAAACGCACTCCTGGACGCCGATCGAGACCGCCGAGCCGTGGACCGTGCCGCTGGAGACGGACGAGCCGGTGCGCGCGATCCAGTACGAGGCCGCCGCCGTTCCGGAGAAGCCGGAGCGCGGCAAGCGGCCGGCGTGGATGGTGCCCGCTGGCATCGCCGGCGCCGTGCTGCTGATGGTCGGCGCCGCCTTCGGGATCGGCCGCTCGCGGTCGAACGACGCGCCGGTGGTGAATACGGTCGCCTCCGCGCCGGCAGGCCAGCCGGCGGGGGTCACGACCCCGGCGACGCCCATTCGCTCGGACTCCGCGGCGGGTTCCATCGCCTCACTGAGCGACAGCGCGACCTTCACGGCACTCCGCGACTCCATCGTGGCGGCGGATGAGGCTCGCCGGATCCGGCGCGAGCGCGCTGCGGCAGCGGCTGCGGCCGAGGCCGCGACGGAGCGCCAGCGCCCGCGGACGTACACCGACAGCACGGGGACCGTCTGGATGTACACGCCGCCGTCGACGACGAAGCCGCCGACGGATACGATGAGTGGCGCCACGGCCGTCGCGCCACCCCCGGTGCCGACGCCGAAACTCGACAGCCTCGTCCGGCCTCCGGTCACGACGACGAAGCCGAAGCCGGACACGCTGATCAGGCCCAGGCCTGATACCACGGCGAAGGTGAAGCCAGATACGGCAGCCCGCAGGCGTTGAGCGTCGTCGCGGGCCTCGTTGCCCGGGATGACATATTTCAGCGGTGTCCAATGAAACCGCCCGCGCCGCCGCGAAGGCCGCGCACGCCGAGCATGTCGACAGGTTCCGCTGGTTCATCCTGCTCGGCCTGATCACCGCGGCGATGATGGAGATCCTCGACACCACCATCATCAACGTCGCGCTGCCCCGGATGGCGGGGAACCTCTCGGCCACGCAGGAAGAGATCGCGTGGGTCAGCACCTCCTACATCCTGGCCAACGTCGTCGTGCTGCCGATGACGGCGTTCTTCACCGAGACCTTCGGCCGGAAGCGCTACCTGACGTTCTCGATCATCCTGTTCATCGTCGCGTCGTTCCTCTGCGGGACGGCGACGTCGCTGGGACAGCTCGTGATCTACCGGCTGATCCAGGGCGCGGGTGGCGCGGCGCTGCTGTCGACCGCCCAGGCGACCCTGCGCCAGATCTTCCCGCGCGAGGAGCAGGCACTCGTCCAGGCCATCTTCATGGTCGGGGTCATCGTGGCGCCGACGCTCGGGCCGACCCTCGGCGGCTGGATCACCGACAACTACAGCTGGGGATGGTGCTTCTTCATCAACGTGCCGATCGGCATCGCCTCGGCGTTCCTGGTCGCGACGTTCCTGCATGACCCGCCGGAGCATCAGCGGCGCAGCGGGCCGGTGGACTGGTTCGGGATCGCGCTGCTGATCGCCGGCGTCGGCTCGCTCCAGTATTTCCTCGAGGAGGGGAACAAGCGCGACTGGTTCGCCGACCAGCTGCTCGTCTATCTCTCGATCATCGCCGTCGTCTCGCTGCTCACGCTCGTCTGGTGGCAGCTCTCGAAGCGGAACAGCCACCCGATCATCGACTTCCGGGTGCTGAAGAACCGCGACCTGTCGGCCTCGATCTTCCTGTTCGTGGTCATGGGCTTCGGCCTGTTCGGCGGGACGTTCCTCTTTCCGCTGTTCACCCAGGGCATCCTCGGCTTCAAGCCGACCGATACCGGGCTGGCGATGCTGCCGGGCGGCGTGTGCACGGCGTTCGTGGCGGTGCTTTGCGGCCGGCTGCTCAGCGGCAAGGACGGCCCCCTCGTCGATCCGCGCTTCCTGATCCTCTGCGGCATGACGCTCTTCTGCTACTCGATGTGGAAGCTGGGCCACCTCACGACGGTGGCGGGCGAGGCCGACGCGCGATATCCGCTGATCATTCGCGGGCTGGCGATGGGCCTGCTGTTCGTGCCGATCAACAACGCGGCCTACGGCAGCATCAAGCCGCAGGAGGCGCAGCAGGCCTCCGGGCTCATCAACCTGTCCCGCCAGCTCGGCGGGTCCTTCGGCATTGCGATCCTCGGCGCGTATCTCACGCGGCACATCGCGTATCACCGCGCCGACCTGGCGATGAACACCTATCCGGGCAATCCGGCCTTCGACCAGCGATTCAACGGAGCGGTGCAGCTGCTGGTGCAGCACGGGGTGCCGGCGTCAGAGGCGACCAGGGGCGCGATCGCGCTCGTGCAGGGCGGAATCGCCCGGCAGGCGGCGATGCTGGCGTACAACGATGCGTGGATGCTGATCCTGCTTTCGTTCCTGGCGGTCGTCCCGGCAGTGTTCCTGCTGAAGAAGCCGCGGGGCAGGCCGGCGGCCGTCGTCGACGCGCATTGAGGAGAAAGTGGGAAGCGGATAGGGGGATAGTGGATTGATTGCGTTGATACAGTCGCTCGGACTCGCGTATGCGTCGGGCGTGAGCCTGTACGCGACGATCCTGCTGCTCGGCCTTGCCGAACGGGCGCACTGGATCGGCGCCTTGCCCGGGCCGCTGTCCGTGGCGTCGAACCCGGTCGTGCTGATCATCGCCGGCATCCTCGCCGTGCTCGAGCTGGGCGCATCGCTGGTCCCGGGCATCGCGTCCATCTGGGAGACGGTGCACACCGCCATCCGTCCCCCGGCGGCAGCGCTCGTCGCCGTCGCCACGGCGTGGCATGCCGACCCTGCGATCATAGCCGCCGCGGGCATCCTGGGCGGAGGGCTCGGCCTGGCGACGCACGCGACGAAGCTCGGGCTTCGTGTCGCGGTGGATACTTCGCCGGAGCCCTTCAGCAACGGGCTGCTGAGCGCGAGCGAGCTGGGAGTCGTTGCCGCGGTGTCCTACTTCATCTGGAACCACCCGGTCATCACGCTGGCGATCGCGCTGGTCGTGCTCGTGCTGACCATGCTGCTCGTGCGCCTGGTCTGGCGGACCATCCGCCGCGTCGCGAGCAACGTGGCTCATGGCCGCTGGATCCGGGGAGCTGATCCGGGGACGACGACGGTCTGACCCGGAGCGCGAGGGAGCGGGGATGCCTCTTCAGCACTCCCGCTCTCCCGCCTTGCGGCTACAGCCCGAGCCGGCGAAGGATGGTCACGAGCAGTGGCTGCGGCCCCGACGTGAAGCGCACGACGTCGCCGGCCGGCACCACCACGATCTTCTCGACCGGTCCCAGCCCGCGGCCGTTCCCGCGATTCCCGCGGCGGAAGTAGATCACCCGCGTCACGCCGGACGGGACGACGTTCACGACCTGATAGCCGTTGGCGATCAGCACGTCGCGCGTGACGATCACGGCGTCGGACGTGGAGACGCGCTTGCGCACCGCCTTCTCGTAGGCCTTGTCGCGCTTCTCGTCTGCCTTGACGGCCTTCTTCACTTCCTTGTCGGCCTTCCTGCCCGAGACGACTTCGCCGTTCGACGTGACGACGACCGTGCCTTTCGTCTTCTCGGGTCCCTTTGACTTGCCCTGGCCGGACGCCGGTATCGCGAGTCCGGCGACCATCATCGCGACGCCAACCGCGCGCGAGATCGATGAGACGTTCATGGTTGTGCTCCCTTTGGAGGTTCAGGCCCTCCTTCAGCGCACGACCTGTTCCCACGGCTGGTGTTCGTGCGGCCAGTCACACCGCGACGGATGGAAGAGATGCCCGAGCAGCTCGATGCCCTCGGCGACACGCGGCCCCGGCCGCGCGAAGTAGGCGTTGGCATCCACGGCGAAGACGGTCGCGTCGGTGTGGGGCAGGGTCCGCGCGAGCCTGGCGGCTTCATCGAGACCGAAGCCGCAGGGCGCGACGATGATGATCTCCGGCCTGGTCGCAGCGACCTCGTCCCAGCTCATTCGCCGTGAATCAGCGCCGTGCCTGCCGAGCGGGTCGTGGCCTCCGGCGATGTCGATCATCTCGGGGACCCAGTGCCCGGCGCAGAAGTACGGATCGATCCACTCGAGAAACACGACGCGACGGCGGGGCAGGCCGGCCACGCTCGCAGCAACCGACGTCATGCGCTTCCGGTTCGCGGCAATCAGCGCCTCCGCGACGTCGCGGCGATCAGTGGCAACGCCGACGTCGACGATGTTCTGCTCGATCTCGGCAATGTTCTGGGGCGTCAGCCAGAGCACTTCGGGGCTCCGGGGAAGGTCGCGGAGCGCACGGGTGAGCTCGTTTCCGGACGGAGCGCACACCTGGCAGAGATCCTGGGTGATCACGACATCGGGAGCGAGCTCGCGCAGGAGTACCTCGTCGACCTCGTACAGGCTGGCCCCGCTTTTCAGGCGCTCGGACACCGCCGTGTCGATCTCCGACTGCGAGAGCCCTTCGAGCCGGAGCGCCGGCCTGCTGACGACCGGGAGGGTCTCGACGCCCGCCGGGTAATCGCATTCGTGCGACCGGCCGACGAGCATGTCGCGGGCACCGAGCGCGCAGGCGATCTCGGTTCCCGCGGGAAGGAAGGAGACGATCCGCGGCATTCGGCGAAATCTATCCGCACCGTGATGACGAGCCCATCATTCGGAGTCGGCGTCATCCTTGCCCCCGCGGGGTAGCATATGGATCGGCTCCGGACAGGGGCCGTCCGCTTCAATTCAATCGGGAGAGATCATGAGGATTCGATTCGTTGCCGCCTCGCTGTTCGCCGTCGTGGCCGCCGCGCCACTGGCCGCGCAGGGCATGGATCACACGACGAAGGTCACCGGCTCGGGCAAGCTGCCGGCAGGCTGGAACGCGCGGTTCGACCAGGCCGGCTCGGCGTTGACCCAGGTGGACGTGCGGCAGGCGGGGACCGCGCTCGCGTTCCGCTCCGGGCCCGCGGCGATCTACTGGAACACGAAGGACGTGGCCTCGGGCTCGTACACCGTGAGCGCGATCTTCAACCAGAAGAAGAGCATGATGCACGAGGGCTACGGCCTGTTCGTCGGTGGCCAGAACCTCTCCGACCCGACCCAGAACTACCTGTACATGGTCATCAAGCCGCAGGCGGGCACGTACCTGATCAATCATCGCACCGGGAACGCCGCGCCGCGCAAGCTCGTGACCGAGACGCCATCGGAGGCGATCAACAAGGACGCGCCGGGAACGGGCGCGGCGGAGAACGCGATGGCGATCCGTGTCGCCCGCGACTCTGTGCACTTCTACATCAACGGCCGCGAAGTGCGGGTCTTTCCGAAGACGGCCCTGACCGGCGTTGCGACGGACGGCCTGGCCGGGCTGCGCATCAATCACAACCTCGACATCGAGGTCAGGGAATTCGGTGTGAAGCGGTAGAGCAGTGGGAGTGGGAGTGGGATAGCGCTCTCCCACTCCCACTCACTCCCACTACCTCGCCCCTGATCCTCCACGGCCGCCGCCGCGTCCGCCCTGGGGCGCCGGGAACTCGTAGTTCTTCGGCGGTTCGGCGTCGAGCAGGTTGCGGACGAAGTAATCCCACCGCCGGCGCATGACGTAGTTGCTCGCGCTGCCGTAGCCGTGGGCGGCGTTCGGGATCATGAGCAGGTCGAAGTCCTTGTTCGCCTTGATCAGCGCGTCGACGACCAGGTACGTGTTGTAGGGCGGGACGTTGTTGTCCATCGTCCCGTGAATGAGAAAGAGCTTGCCCTTGAGGCCCGCGGCGAGCGTGTGCGTCGCCTCGACCGTGTAGTTGTCGATCTTGTCGTGGCGGAGCAGCTCGCCCTGGTAGCGCTCGCCCCAGTCATCCTCGTACTGCCGCTGGTCGTGATTGCCCGACTCGGCGATGCCGACCTTGAAGAAGTCGTTGTACGGCTCGCGGAGGAGCGCGTCGGCGGTGATGAAGCCGCCTCCCGAATGGCCCCACATCGCGGCCTTGTCGATGTCGATCCACGAATAGCGCGACGCCAGCTCCTTCATGCCCGCGATCTGGTCGGGGATCGTGTTGTCACGGCCCATCGCGCCGTAGTAGGCGTCGTGGAACGACTTCGAGCGGTTCGGCGTGCCCGTGCCGTCGATGCTGACGACGATGAACCCCAGCTCGGCCAGTGCCTGGCGGTCGCCCTGGGCGACGCTGAAGGCGCGGCTGCCGAGTGATCCGGACTGCGGACCGGGGTAGGCGTTGTTGATGATCGGATATTTCTTCGTCGAGTCGAAGTTCGTCGGACGCCAGATCGCGCCGTAGATGTCCCACTTCCCGTTGGCCGACTTCATCTTCACCGGCATCGGAGGCCGCCAGCCGGTTGCGAGCAGGGCCGCGATGTCGGCCTTCTCGAGGGCGAGGATCGTCCGGCCGGTGTTCGCGTCGCGCAGCACGGTCTGCGGCGGCACGTCCCACTGCGACCAGGTGTCGATCAGGTACCTGCCGTCCGGCGAGAGCTGGGCGGTGTGCGTGCCAACTTCCGGCGTCAGTGAAACGTTGTTCCTGCCGTCGAGGCCCACCTTGTAGTAGTGGACGAAGTACGGATCCTGGCCGGGCTCCTTCCCGTAGGCGGCATACCAGAGCGTGCGGGTCCGGTCATCGAGGCGGACGATCTGCGACACGGCGCCTTCGCCGCTCGTGATCCTGTTCTTCAGGGCCCCGGTGTTGAGGTCGTACAGGTAGAGCTGGCTCCAGTCGTCGCGCTCGGAGTTCCAGATGATCTCGTTCGTCGGCCAGAGGATCCGCCAGGTGACGCGCGACTCGAAGTGCGTCGGCGACTCCTCCTTCATGATCGTGCGGACGTTGCCCGTCGCGAGGTCGGCGATCTTGGCGGTGGCTGACTTGTGAAAGCGGTCGGTGGAGATGTATCCGAGCTTCGTGGCATCAGGGCTCCACTGGTACTCGGCCATGCTGATGTCGTCGCTGATCGTCGCGCGGTGGAAGTCCGGGCCGTCCTTGAGCCGGAGCATCCGGCCCGTCTCGACGTCGATGACGACGCGATGCATCATCGCGACGACGGAGTCCCCGACGAGCGGATACTTCCACTGGCGCAGCACCGGGTGGCCGCCCGCGACCGGCGTCTGCACGAGGTACATCTCGCCGACGTTCCGCTCATCCTGCTGCTGCGTGGCGATCTTCTTCCCATCCGGCGACCAGGAGACGACGGGCGTCGCGGCGGTGACCCATCCGGCGTTGTTGGTTGCGTAGCCGAAGTCCTTCGCGCCATCGGTCGTGAGCTGGCGATCGCGCCCGGTGGCGACGTCGCGAATCCAGAGGTTCCAGTCGCAGATGTAGAGGAGCTTCGATCCATCCGGCGATGCGACCGCCTGCTGGCGGGTGGTCGTGCCGCCGACCCCAGTGACGTTGGGTCCGCAGGTCCGGTCGACCATCGTTCCCGCGCCGCCGCGACCGCCCCCGCGACCACCGCCACGCCCGCCGCCGGCCCCCGGCATGGCTTCGGACTTCGGCGCCGACGCCACGGCGGTCCGCGTGCCTCGGGCCGGATCGACGACCACGAACGGGAGCGCCGCGTTCTGGGCGGGCGTCTGCTGGTACCAGAAGGTGCCGTCGGCCAGCCAGTTCGGGGCAACGGTGCCTCCGTACTGGATGCTCGCGAGCGAGGGCCCGAGCATGCGCGCCGCGCGGTCGTAGTCGGCGGCGGTGTACACGCGCTTCGTCTGCGCGGTCGCCGCGGTCGCGGCAAACAGGAGAAGGGCTGCGGGGCGGGTCAGCGTGCGTGTCATGGGATGGATGGAGAGGTTCGCGAGCTAATGTAGCGTCAGGCCGCGGGGGTCGCCCGGGCCCGCGTCGCGATTACCGTCACGTTGTCCTCGGCGCCACGCCCGAGGGTGAGGCCGACGAGATGCTCGCACACCTCGCGGCTCGTGCGCTCGCTGGCGAGCGCCGCGCGGATCTCGTCGTCGGTGACGTGCTTCGTCAGGCCGTCGGTGCACAGCAGCCAGCGGTCGCCGCGCTCGAGATCCGTCGCCGACATGTCGAGGTCCATCGAGACGCCGCCGACCGCGCTGAGGAGCACGTTCCGGAAGCGCGACGCTTCGGCGGCCTCCTTCGACATCGTGCCGGAGTCGATCATCGCCTGCGCCATGGTGTGATCCACCGTCATCCGGTCGAGCCTGCCGGCGCGGAGGCGATAGGCACGGCTGTCCCCGGCATGGGCGATGAACGCGCACGGCCAGATCATGTACACGACCGTGATGGTGGTCGCGGCGCCGCCGCCCATTTCCCGCGCGTAGGCCTGGAGATCGGCGTGCGCCGCCTGGACCGTCTCGCGCAGGCGCGCGAGCACCTCCGCCTCCTGCTTCGGCCCGGCCGTGAGGGAGACTTCGCCCATCTCCACGAGATAGCGGGCGATCGCGTCGGTGACCGTGGCGCTGCCGTGCGCGCCGTGCGTCATGCTGCCGACCCCATCGGCGACGAGGAGCACGAACCCGCGGGAATCGGGCGAGAAGGCGGGCAGTGATTCGGTGGGCACGCTCGCCGCGTGCACGAGGATCGCCCGATGGAAGCTCGCCACCAGGAAATGGTCGGCGTTGGTTGCACGCACCATTCCGCGGTGGGTGCAGCCGAACACGTCGATCTGCCTGAGGAGCGGCTTCTGTTCCGGCACGGCTCCAGCATGAAGCATTTCCCGCCAGCCCGCCAGAGGACTAGGATTTGAGCATGCCGATCAAGAAGATCCTCGCCATTATCGCGCTGGCCACCCTGGCCGGCTGCGCCCGGAAACCGGCCCGGGTCCCGACGCCGGGCCCGCGCATTCGCACGGACCTCCCGGCGATCACGGTCATCCCGGCGCCGCGCCAGCTGACGGAGCGGCGTGAGCCCGCGTTCACGATCACGGCCGCCACGTCCATCGTCGCCGACACCGGCAACGGCGAGATGCGGCGCGCGATCACCGCGCTCACGTCCGTGCTGCGCCCCTCCACCGGCTTCACCCTGCCGGTGGTCAACGCGAACAATCCGGTGCCGGTCGCGCTGCCCGCGAATCTCGACACGCTGCGACGGAACGCGATCGTGCTGCGGCTGCTGACGTTCATCGCGCCCGATCCGCTCGGAAGCGAGGGCTATTCCATTCGCGTCGATCGCGACACCGTGCTGATCACCGCCTCGAACGGCGCCGGACTTTTTCACGGCGTGCAGACGCTCCGGCAGCTGCTTCCCGCGGGCATCGAGTCCCACCAGAGCGCGATCAGG
Organism: uncultured Gemmatimonadota bacterium; assembly: GCA_946479895.1. The sequence goes on from CAMLHT010000014.1 coordinate 14,511, forward strand.
ATGGGAACGTGGACGATCCCGGCCGTGACGGTCGAGGACATGCCCACGTACCGGTGGCGCGGCGCGATGCTCGACGTCGCCCGCCACTTCTTCACCGTCGACGAGGTCAAGCAGGTCATCGACATCCTCGCGCTGTACAAGCTCAACACCCTGCACCTGCACCTGGCCGACGATCAGGGCTGGCGCATCGAGATCAAGTCGCGGCCCGAGCTGACGGCCATGGGCGCGCCGTCGGAGGTGGGCGGGGGACCGGGCGGATTCTTCACCCAGGCCGACTACAGCGAGATCGTGCGTTACGCGGGGGAGCACTACGTCACGGTCGTGCCGGAGATCGACATGCCGGCGCACATCAACGCCCTCCTCCTCTCCCACCCGGAGCTGAGCTGCGGGCGTCGCGCGCCCGCGGTGTACACGGGCATCCAGGTGGGCTTTTCGGCCATCTGTCCCGACAGCGCCGGCACCTACACGCTGCTCGAGGACGTGATCCGGGAGATCGTCCAGCTCACACCGAGCGGGTATTTCCACATCGGCGGCGACGAGGTGCAGGCCCTCAACGCGACGCAGTACACGACGTTCATCGAGCGCGTGCAGGCGATCGTCCGGAAGTACGACGCGCGGGTGATCGGCTGGGAAGAGATCGGGAAGGCGCAGCTCGACCCGACGTCGATCATCCAGCAGTGGCAGAGTGACTCGCTGAAGGCGGGCGGCAGCCTGCCGAACGACGTCATCGTGTCCGCCGGTCCGCGCCTGTACCTCGACATGAAGTACACGCCGGAGACGGAGCTGGGGCTCCGCTGGGCGGGCTACATCGACGTGCGGAAGGCGTACGACTGGGACCCGATGGCGAACCTCAAGGGCTTCGCGACGACACGCATCATCGGCATCGAGGCGCCGATGTGGAGCGAGACGGCGCGGAACATCACGGCCGCGCAGTATCTGCTCATGCCGCGCCTGCCGGCGGTCGCCGAGCTCGCGTGGTCACCGCGCGCGGTGCGCGGGTGGGACAACTTCCGGCTCCGCCTCGCGGCGCATGGGCCGCGCTGGAACCTGCTGGGGATCAACTACCACCGCGACCCGGCGATTCCCTGGTAGCGTGGAGGCTGGCGAGCCCAACGGGGGACGCGCAGATTAGCCGTCCCCCATGCGCCTCTCGTTACTGCATCTGCGACCGCTGCCGGAGCGCGTCGCCAAGCTCAGGGACGTTCCCCTTTTCGCGTCGCTGAACAAGCGCGAGCTGTCGACCGTCGGCCGGCTGCTGCACGAGCGCGAGTACAAGGCGGGCGAAGTGATCTTCGACGAGGGCGAGGAAGGGCAGGCGCTCTACGTGGTGTTCTCCGGTGAGGTCGTCATCGCGCGGAAATCCCGCCCCGACACGCCGCTCGCCGAGCTCGGGCCGGGCGACTTCTTCGGCGATCTCGCGCTGATCGACAGCGCTCCCCGCGCGGCCCAGGCTCGCGCCGGCACCGACTGCCTGCTCGGCGTGCTGTTCCGCGCCGACTTCCACAGCATTCTCGAGACCGACCCGCGCACCGGCTCCCGGCTCTACCAGCAGCTCGCGCGACACGTGGGCCGGTTGCTGCGCGAGACGGTACTGGGCGCCCGCGGAGACCACTACCTGTGAGCGAGCGGGCGAGCGAGCAGGTGACCGCGCCCGTGCCTACGGTGCCCGCGGTCCGCCGGGACAGCGCCGTGCTGTTCAATCCCGTCGAGCTGCCGCGCTCGTCGGGCTCGGGCCCGCTGGTCTGGCTGGCCATCATCGGCACCACTTGCCTGCTGCTCTTCCTGCTGCAGAAGGTCCTCTGGGTCGTTTTGCCGTTCCTCCTCGCGCTGATCCTGTACTACCTGCTGTATCCGGTGCTCACCTGGCTGATGTATCGCGGCCTCGCGCGGAGCACGTCGGCGGCCGTGGTGATGGCGGCACTTGCCGCGTTGCTCGTCGTGACCGGCATCATCCTGCTGCCACGCGCCCTGGAGCACATGCTCGACTGGCAGGCCTCGAGCATGCGGTACATCGACGGCGGCGTCGCGTTCGTCGACCGGACGCTGCGGAGTCTCGAGCGCGCCTGGCCGTATCTCGCGCAGGCGCGCGTCGCCGATTCGACCCGCGAGCGCCTCGCGCACCTGACCGGCAACGCCGAGCAGTACCTGCGGCCGCTGGTGATGGCGATCGCCGCGTGGACGCCGTCGCTCCTGCTGGCGCCGTTCCTCGCGTTCTTCTTCCTCCGCGACGGCGGCAAGGTGGAGCGCATGCTGGCGGCCGCCGTGCCGAACGCCTTCTTCGAGAAGACGCTCTACCTCATGCACCAGGTCGACCGGACGACCCGCGCGTACTTCGTCGGCCTGATGCAGCTCACGGTGCTTGACACCATCACGCTCGCCGTCGGCCTCCGGATCATCGGCATGCCGTCGCCACTGCTGCTCGGGCTGCTCTGCGCCGTGCTGGCCTGGCTGCCGTACTTCGGGTCGATCGCCGGCGGGCTGATCGTCGTTCTCGTAACGGCGACCGACTTCCCCAGCCAGCCGCAGATGGTCTACGCCGCGGTGGCGCTCTTCATCATCGTGCGCGGCCTGGACGACTTCGTCTACATGCCGATGACGATCGGCAAGAGCCTGCACATGCACCCGGTGATCACGGTCATGATGCTGTTCATCGGCGGGGCGGTGGCGGGCGTGTCCGGCCTGATGCTCGCCCTCCCGCTGCTCGGCGTGGTCATGGTGATCGGGGGGACGATCGGCCGCATCGTCACCGACGACCGGCTGATGGCGCGCTACCGGCACGGGAAGATGCTCCGGGAAAAGCGCGCGAGTGCCGACCTGGTCGCGTAGCTTCACCACATGGTGAAACCGCCAGAGCCGGTCTTCTTCGAGACGCCCGCCGCCTTCCGCGCCTGGCTGAAGAAGCATCACGCGCGCGAGACGGAGCTGTGGATGGGCTACTGGAAGAAGATCTCCGGCAAGCCGGGCCTCACCTACAAGGTCGCGCTCGACGAGGCGCTGTGCTGGGGCTGGATCGACGGGATCGTGAAGTCCATCGACGGGCACAGCTACATGCAGCGATGGACGCCGCGAAAGAAGGACAGCCACTGGAGCCTCGTGAACGTGCGCCGGTTCGGCGAGCTGGAAGCCGAGGGCCGCGTCGCCCCGCCCGGCCGGGCCGCGTTCGAGCGGCGGACGCCCGAGCGCACCGGCCGGGCCTCGTTCGAGTCGCCCCCGCAGGAATTCACGCCGGAGCAGGAACGGAAGCTCAAGGCGAACCGGAAGGCATGGCAGTTCTTCGAGTCGACGCCAGCGGGATACAAGCGGACGGTGAAATTCTGGGTGACGCAGGCAAAGCAGGCTGCGACGCGGGAACGCCGCCTGGATCGCCTGATCGAGTGCTCGGCGAAGGGGGAGCGGCTGCCGCAATTCACCAGCGCGCCTTCGGGCGGGAAGCGCTAGATGTATTCCGGGGTACAGGAGAAGACGGCCACTGGCAGCTCGCCAGCCGCTTCACCGACAACGAGAGTCCCATGAACCTTCCGCTGATCACCCTCGCCCTCGGGTCCGCGCTCGCCGCGCCGAAGCCCGCGCCGCTCGACACCGCCGTCTTCGCCGGCGGATGCTTCTGGGGAGTCGAAGCCGTGTTCGAGCACGTGAAGGGCGTGCGTGACGTCGTCTCCGGATACGCCGGGGGCCGGTCCGCCTCGCCTACATATGAAGAGGTGGGGAGCGGCGAGACCGGACACGCCGAATCGGTGCAGGTCGTCTACGATCCGGCCATCGTCACCTACGCGACGCTGATGCGCGTGTTCTTCTCGGTCGCGCACGACGCGACGCAGCTCAACCGGCAGGGGCCCGACGTCGGTCCGCAGTACCGGTCGGCAATCTTCTTCCGGAACGAGACGCAGCGGAAGGAGGCGGAGGCCTACATCGCGCAGCTGACGAAGGCACGGTACTATCGCGCGCCGATCGTCACCGAAGTGGCGCCGCTCGACCGGTTCCATCCGGCGGAGGGGTACCATCAGGACTACATGGCGCGGCATCCGAACGATCCCTACATCGTGTATCACGACCGGCCGAAGGTCGAGAACCTGCGGAAGGGATTCCCCGAGCTCTACAGCGAGAGGCGATGAGCCGCTCGCGCGGCCCGGGCCCCAACGTGAAGTTCCCGCCGCCGATCCTCTTCGCGGCGGGCTTCTTCGCGGGGTGGCTCCTCGACCGCCGCGCGCTCCACCTCTGGCCGGACGTGCCGCGGCCGCTGGCCCGCGCGCTCGACGTCGCCGGCTGGCTTCTCGTCGCCGGCGGGCTGGCGCTCACCTACTGGGGCATCGCGACGTTCCGGCGCCTGAGGACATCGGTGTATCCGAATCGTGACGCGTCGACGCTCGTGAACGAGGGACCGTACCGGTTCACCCGGAACCCGATGTACTCGGGGCTCACGGTCGCCTACGTGGGAGGCTCGATCGTCATCGGGTCGGTCTGGCCGCTGCTGCACCTGCCGCTCGTGCTGGCGCTCCTCTATGTGCTCGTGATCGCGCGCGAGGAGCGGCATCTCACCGAAGCCTTCGGCGATTCGTACCGCGACTATCAGCGCCGGGTGGGGCGCTGGCTCACCTTGTGAGCGGGCCTACTCGCAGACCACGCGGGCCGCGCCGGGGTTGAGCCGCAACCCGCGCTGGTTGCGGGTCACGTAGGCCTCGCGCAGCGTGGCCGTGGTGCCCGTCACGGCGGGGTCGATCGTCAGCTGCGTCAGGCGGTTGGGGTCGGCGGTGCCGACGAGCCGGCCGCTGATGTAGATGTCGTAGATGCGGTTGGTGTTGTTGTTGACGACGACGTACCGGTTCGTGCACTCGCGCTCCGGCGGCAGCGTGGAGCCGCGAACATGGCTCCGGTGGCAGCCGGTGACGACGGCGAGGGCGAGGATGGCGAAAGCAGGGGTGCGCAACGGACGGCTCCAGTCGAGTCTCCGAATGTTTGTATACAAAATCGCGAACGTGCAAGGGCCTTTCGTCGATTCCTTCGAGCGGTAAGTTCGGCGGCTGACCTTCGCCACCGATCATGGGAACGAGAGACCCGCGCGTCGACGCTTACATCGCCAGACAGGCGCCATTCGCCCAGCCGATCCTGCGACGGATCCGGGACACGATTCACGAGGCGGATCCCGGGATCGACGAGGACATCAAGTGGGGCGCGCCGGCATTCATGCACAAGGGCATCGTGTGCATCATGGCGGGATTCAAGGCACACGCGGCGGTCAACTTCTGGAAGGGCGCGCTGATCACGGGATCGAAGGCGCGTCGAGCGACGGACGACAAGGGCATGGGACAGCTGGGGCGGCTCACGAGCGTCGCCGACCTCCCGCCGAAGAAGACGCTCATCGGCTACGTGAAGGCCGCCATCAAGCTGAACGAGGGCGGGGTGCCCACACCGAACCGCGGGAAGGATGCGCCCGCCCGGCGTCTGCCGGTGCGGACGCCGCCGTCGCTGGCTGCCGCGCTCAGGCGCAATGCGAAGGCGCGGAAGACCTTCGAGAACTTCTCGGCGAGCCACAAGCGCGAGTACATCGAGTGGATCAGCGAGGCGAAGACGCCGGAAACGCGTGATCGCCGCATCGAGCAGGCCCTGGGCTGGCTGGCGGACGGAAAGCCGCGGAACTGGAAGTACATGAAGCAGCGGTGATCCAGGTCCGATTTCGGGCCAGCAACCGGACCGCGGCTGGATCGTCCTCTGGATACCCCAGCGACGACCCGAGGCGCCCGGATGCAGAACAAGGCCGCGACCACCGCCGACGAATATCTCCAGGCCCTGCCGGATGACCGGCGCGAGGCGTTGTCCAGCGTGCGCGCCATCGTCCGGAAGCACCTTCCCCAGGGCTACGCGGAGTTCGTGAGCTGGGGGATGCTCAACTACGGCGTCCCGCTGTCGCGCTTTCCGAATACGTACAACGGCCAGCCGCTCTGCTACGCGGCCCTCGCCGCCCAGAAGAACTACTGCTCGCTGTACCTGATGTCGGTGTACGGCGACAAGCAGCACGAGGCGCGACTGCGCGAGGGGTTTGCCGCGGCGGGCAAGAGGCTCGACATGGGCAAGTCGTGCGTCCGCTTCCGCTCATCCGACGACCTGCCGCTCGACGTGGTGGGCGAGCTGATCGCCTCGATCCCGGTCGAGAAGTGGATCGCGGTCTACGAGAAGAGCAGAAAGCGGCGATAGCGGGAGAGACTAGCCGAACTTGCCGCCGGGACGGGTGCGGCCGATGATTAGCCATCCCTCACCCACGACACTCATGGTGCGTCGCACTCTCGTCATCACCTCCCTGGCGGCGCTCGTCGGCTGCCGTGCATCGGCCGACAAGGCCGGCGATTCCACCGTCGCCTCCTCTCCCGCGCTAGCCGCGGCCGCCGAGTCCATTTCGGCCGAGTCCATGCTCCAGCACATCCGGAACCTCGCCGCGGATTCCATGGAAGGGCGCGGTCCCGGAACGGTCGGCGAGACGCGGGCCGTCGCCTACCTCGAGAATCAGTTCAAGGCGCTCGGACTCCAGCCGGGCAATCCGGACGGCTCGTACACACAGAAGGTCGAGATGATCGGCTACACGCCGCATCCGACGGCGTCGTTCACGGCGGGCGGCCGGAGCATCCCGCTGCGCTTCCCCGACGACTATGTCGCGACGGCCCGGCACAACCGTCCGGAGACGAAGGTGGAGGGCTCCGACATCGTCTTCGTCGGGTACGGCGTCGAGGCGCCCGAGTACGGGTGGGACGACTACAAGGGCGTCGACGTGAAGGGCAAGACGATCCTCATGCTCATCAACGACCCCGCGGTCCCCGCGCCGGGCTGGACGCCGAAAGGCGGCGAGACGACCGCCGAGGACATGGAGCACCTCGACTCGACGATGTTCCGCGGCAAGGCGATGACGTACTACGGTCGCTGGACCTACAAGTACGAGGAAGCGACCCGCAAGGGCGCGGCCGCCGTGTTCATCATCCATGAGACGGTACCCGCCGCGTACGGCTGGAACGTCGTCCGGTCGAGCAACTCGATCGAAGCCCTCGACGTGATTTCACCCGACGCGGAGCGCCGGGTACCGGTCGAGGGCTGGATCACCCTCGACAAGGCGAAGCAGCTCTTCGCCGCCGCGGGCCAGAACTTCGATTCGCTTCACCGGCTGGCGATCACGAAGGATTTCCGTCCGGTGGCCCTGAACGCGAAGGCCAGTGTCACGGTGAAGACCGACGTCCGCCGCATCGACTCGAAGAACGTCGTGGCGAAGCTGGAGGGCGCGGGAAAGAAGGACGAGTACGTCGTGTACAGCGCGCACTGGGATCACCTGGGGAAGGGCACCGGGCCCGGGGACCAGATCTACAACGGGGCGCTCGACAACGCGTCCGGGGTCGCGACGGTGCTCGAGATCGCGAAGGCCTTCACGAAGGCGGCGGAGAAGCCCAGCCGCTCGATCCTCTTCCTGATGGTCACGGCCGAAGAGAAGGGGCTGCTCGGCGCGAAGTACTACGCGGAGAATCCGCTGTACCCCCTCGCGAAGACGGTGGCGAACATCAACGTCGACGGCGTCAATCAGTGGGGGAAGACGACCGACTTCACCGTGGTGGGACTCGGCAACTCGACGCTTGACGACGTGTTGACGGGCGTCCTCAAGGGTGACGGGCGCACCGTTCGTCCGGATCCGGAGCCGGAGAAGGGCTTCTATTACCGGTCGGACCATTTCGAGTTCGCCAAGAAGGGCGTGCCGGCGCTCGATCCGGATGCCGGCGTCACGTATGCCGGCAAGGACACGGCGTACGGCATGACGAAGCGCAACGAGTACAACGACAGGGACTACCACCAGCCGACGGACGAAGTGAAGGCCGACTGGGACCTGAGCGGCGCGGTGGACGACGCGCGCGTGCTGTTCAAGGTCGGCTACCTGGTCGCCCAGCGCGACGCGCTGCCCGAGTGGCGCCAGGGGAACGAGTTCAAGGCGAAGCGGGACTCGATGCTGAGGAAGCCCTGATCTGACCTCGTGGTGTCACCCCGAGCGAACGCGGGAAGAGGCGTTCCTTCGCTTCGCTCAGGATGACGCCACGATGCAGGTCAATGCACGATCACCGTGCCCGTCATTCCCGCGTGATTGGTGCAGTTGTAGCTGAACGTCCCGACCGTATTGAACGTGCGGGACACGCTGCCAGTGGTCTGGTTGGGGATGTTGGCGGGCGCGCCGGCGGTGGAGCCGAACGTGACGTTGTGCGAGTTCACGCCGGAGAACTGCCAGGTCACCGTGCCGCCAACGGTGAGGTCGACCTGCGGCGGGGAGAAGGCATTGTTGGAGCCGGCATCCACGGTCGCGGCGGGAACGGGAGTGACGGTCTGCACCGTGATCACGCGGGTTCCGCTCACTCCGCCCATGGTGGCGGTGATGGTTGCGACCCCGTTGGCGACGGCCGTGACGAGACCGGACGTGCTGACCGTCGCCACCGCCTGGTTCGACGAGCTCCAGGTCGGCGTGAGGCCGCCGACCGTGGCGCCCGCCGCGGTCTTCGCGGTGGCGTTCAGCTGGACGGTCGCGCCGGGCGCGATGGTGGTGGCGGCAGACGCGATCGTGACCGACGCAACGGTGTTGTCCTGCACGGGCTCGGTCCCGCCGCCGCCGCAGGAGGCGGCAAGGGTCAGGCCCAGGATGGCAAGGGAATGGCGCAACGGGTTCAACATGAGGCTCTCCAGGAGACAGGTGGGGTACCATCTGGCGACCGTAGCCGCCACTCCGGATGTATCCGCAACCCGGCCGGCGAGTTCTGCCAGGGGCAGTCCCTGTCCCGGTGCCGGGACCCCGGCATGGGATCATCCTGATTTCCCGAGGCCGGTGACGCCGAAGCCAATCACCGCAGTCAGCACGGCATGATGGACGATCCCGCTTCGGACAGCGAGCTCGTCGCGGCGGTCGTTCGCGGCGATCTCGACGCATATACGGCGCTCGTCCGCAGGTATCGCGACGCCTACACCCGCTATGCGGTGCGGATGCTCGGGGATCGTGGTGACGCCGAAGACGTCATGCAGAGCGTGTGGATGCGCGTCTATCGCAACATCGCGAACTGTCGCGAGCCGAAGCGGTTCGGCGCGTGGCTGTACCAGATCGTCGTCAACGAATGCCGCTCGTACCTCGCGCGGCGAGCCAATCGCGATCGCCGGTTCGCCGATCCCACGGAGCTCGACCGGCTGGCCGCGGGACCGGACACGGACGTGCTGTTGCGCGACGAGATCCAGCGGGCGCTGGACGCGCTGCCGACCGAGCAGCGCGAAGCCTTCGTCCTGAAGCACGTGGAGCAGCTGGAGTACGAGGAGATGGCCGAGGTGACGGGGGCCGGAGTGTCCGCGCTGAAGATGCGGGTGAAGCGCGCGACGGGACGTCTGAGAGACCTTCTGGAAGGAGTGCAGTATGGATGAGATCAACCGGCCCGGGGCCGATCCGGTCGCGGAACGCATTGCCGCCCCGATGCGCGGCAGGGAAACCCTGTCCGCGGGTTTCGAGGATCGCCTCCTGAGTCGCATCCGCGCCGAAGCGGTCGAGGAGGCACGACGCAAGAAGGATCATCCGCGGAGCTGGTGGCTCGCGCCGCGGACGGTCACGCGCGCGCCACTGATGTCGTTCGCGCTGGCGGCGGGATTCGCCGCCATCGTGGCGCTGTCGACGCTGGCCGCCGCGCGCACCGGTCCCCTGGCGTCGCTGTTCGAGAGCACCCCGGACACGGTTCACGTCGTCCGCTTCGTCTACGTCGACTCGTCGGCGCGGCACATCGCCGTGGTCGGCGACTTCAACGGCTGGGGCGCCTCGGAAATCCCGCTGGCGGTGAATGCCGAGGGGGTCTGGACGGCATCGGTGACGCTGCCGCCGGGCGCGCACGAGTACGCGTTCGTGGTCGACCGGTCGCGCTGGGTCGCCGACCCCTTCGCGCTTTCGTCGCGCGACGAGTTCGGCACGCCGACCTCCCGTGTCAATCTCGGTGCGGTGGACTACAGCACGACTGAATGAAGGCACGGCACCTCCTGGCACTCGTCGCGCCGCTCTCCTCCCTGGCGGCGCAGCGGCTGACGACGACCATCGACGTCGGCGCGGTCGGGCTCCGGTACGGCGACACCGTCTCCTCGGGCGGTGTCTCGCTGTCTCCGGCGCTGTCGTTCGCAGCCGGTCGCTCCTCGATCGACGCCATCGGCACGCTCTCGAAGTTCGCGTCGGGCACGAGCGTTCAGGGCACGGTCGCCGGATCGACGTTCACGCCGTCGGCGCGAGGCCTGAGCGCGGAGCTCGCCGGATCTGCCGGCGGCAGTGCGCACCAGGACGGCGCGACGACCGGCCAGACGCGGGGATCGCTGCGCGCGCATCTCGTACGGAATGGCGCCGGCGCGTGGGCCGGGGGCGGGGTGGGGACGATGTGGGACGGCGGGGCGTGGCACGACGTGCGTGGGCTCGAATACGGCATGTGGGCGAGCCGTCGATCGGTGCAGGCGGTCGTGAGCGTGACGCCGGCCGCGGTCGACGACACGATCCGTTACGTCGACACGCAGGGCGCGCTGAGCTGGATCCTGCCCCGGGCGCAGGTGGATCTGACGGCGGGCCTGCGGAGCGGCTCGCGGCTTCCCTCGACGCCCGGGCAGTCTCGCGCGTGGGGCGGCGCGTCCGTGCAGTTCCCGCTGACGTCACGCGCGTCGCTGATCGTTGCCGGCGGCAGCTATCCGCTCGACTTCACCCAGGGTTATCCCGCCGGGCGATACGTCA
>CAMLHT010000015.1 GCA_946479895.1 uncultured Gemmatimonadota bacterium
GATACGTGCCGTCCGGGGCGCGTTGCGCTCCGAACTTGACGCTGAGCAGCACCCGCGCGCGGTCCGCTCCGCGCAGCGCCTCGCGCAGCAGCAGCTCGTTGTGCCCCATGCCGTAGAAGTCGCCGGTGTCGAGCAGGGTGATCCCCGCATCGAGCGCCGCGCGCACCGTGGCGATGCTCTCGGCGTCGTCGCTCGCGCCGTACACACCCGACATCCCCATGCAGCCGAGGCCGATCGCGGCCACGGTCGGACCAGCCTTCCCCAGTCGTCGAACCTTCATTCCGTTCGGTCTCCGTACGCTTGCCGTGGTTCCCATCGCGGACGAGCGCCGAGCGATCGCCCCGGGCCGCTCACTTCCGCAGCACCTCCAGCCGCATCTCCGTCCACCCATCCACCTGCAGGTACTCCACGCGCAGCGCGTGGCGCCCGCCGGTGAGCGCGGCGAAGGCGGGGTGCGTCTCGTGCGGCGACCAGTCGTCGATCGCGAGCGCGCCATCCACCCACACGCGCACCGCGTCGTCGCTGAGGGTGCGCAGCGTGTAGTCTCCCCTGGGCAGCTCCATCACGCCCTCGGCCACGAACGCCGCGTGCTCTGCGGGGACGCCCTTCACCGTGGGGCGGTACCACTCGAAGTCGAGGCGCGGCACCCGCTGCTCGGCCACCGGCGCCGAATCGCCGAGCATCGCCGCAAGCGGCCGTGCTTCGCTTCCCTGCGCGCCGGCGCTGTCGCGCACCGCGTACCAGCGCACCGTCCAGCTCGTGGCCGGCTCCCACCGCCCGTACGAGAAGCGATAGGGCGCGCCCGCGGGGCGGCGCTCGCCGCGCGGCGACACCGTGGCCGCGCCACGGTACTCGAGCGTCAGCTCCCAATCTCCCACGGACTCCGTGCGCGGCGTCACGGTGATCGTGTCGGGCGCGCCGGGACCGCCGATCGTGCCCGCGCGCTTCGAGAGCGATGCGATCCCGCGCCGCCCCACCACGCGCCACCGCCCCGCCGGCCCGAGCACGCGCAGGCGGAGCGGCACCGCGCGCGTGCTGTCGAGCGGCCAGAGCTTGGGGGAGCGGTAGTCGTACGGCCCCCACTCGTCGACGACGATCGCCTCGCGCGGCAGCCGCGCGAGCGGGCTCGCGTCGCGCGCGAGCCCGCCGGGGATCGGCGGCGGCGCCAGGCGCGCGATCTCCGGCGGCAGCGCAGGCGTCCCATCGTTCATCCCCACGACCATCCCGACGCCCCCGGTCCCGTTCCCGGCCACCACCACGCCGGTAGTGTCGCTCAGCACGAGCGCCGAGTCCACGCCGGACATCCCGTTCTCCGTCACCGCCAGCCCGCTCGTGTTCGCCGCGCGCACGGCGACGCGATTGCCGAAGAACACGTTGTCGTGCACGCGATAGTCCCGGCTCCGCGTGTCGCGATGCTTCGGGTACCCCCAGTCCGAGGGCTCGATCGGGTTCGCCCACAGGCTGATCGCCGTGGAGGCGGTATCGGTGATGGAGTCACCATCGAACCCGTTGTACGCGATCTCGTTCTCCTGGCCGTGCTCGATCGCGATCCCCACGCGGTTCCGCGCGAACGTGTTGCCGATCACGCGCGACTGGAAGCTGTAGCCGCCCCACAACCCGTGCTCGCTCCCCACGGCGCGGTTGGCGATGAAGGCGTTACGGCTGAACGTCGCCTCCATCGCGTTCGTGGGCGCGAAGCTGAAGTCGTTCCCGAATACCAGGTTGTCGTTCGCGCCCCCCTGGCCGCTGTCCATCGTGCTCTGTCCAGCCCAGAGAAAGAGTCCGTCGCCGCCGTGCGTCACGGAGTTGTACGCGATCACGTTGCGGCAGCTCTGCTCGTACACCAGGATCCCCGCCGAGTCCTGCCCGCGGCGGTAGAAGCCGTGGCTGTAGCCGCGCACGTCGTAGTCCACCAGGTTGTGCATGATGCTGTCGTCGCTCGACCGGTAGAGCGCGATCCCGACGCCGGAGTTGAACGAGAACACGTTGTTCCACACGCGCATCGAGTCGGTGCGCACCATCATGAGCGCGTTCATCCCCTGCTCGGCGCGATTGCCGCGGACCTCGCCGCCGCGCACGTCCGCCAGGTAGATCGCGGCGCCGAAGCGGAGCCACTCGTCGTGCTCGTTGTGATGGAAGGAGAGCCAGTCGGCGAGGCTCTCGTGCTCCACGAGGCTGTAGAGGCGCGGCTTCCAGCCGTGGCTCACGTCGTTGTCCACCAGCCGGAGCCCGCGCGTGCCTCGGGCGAGGATCGCCACCTTGTAGCCGCGCGCGTGCACGCCGCGGATGGTGATGCGTCGGCCGCCGTCCACGCGGATGGCCACGCCGCGCGCGCGGTCCGGGTCCGCGCGCTCGTGCGTGCCCACGAGCGTCACGCCGCGGAGGTCGACCGTGACGTCATCGCCGCGCACCACCACGAGCGCCGAGTCGAGCGACGCGGGGGCGGCGAGGCGGTACGTGCCGGGCTTCACGCGCACGGAATGGTCGATCACCATCCCGGGGGTGAGCGGGAGCGTGGGGGTGGTCTGCTGCGCTCGCGCGAGGGTAGGGGCGAGGAGGGCGAGGAGGGCGGTGAGGAGAGCGGAGTGTCGCATGGCAGGAATATGTTGTCTGCGCCCGCGCGCGCGAGGGCGCCAGAGACTGTTCCGCAAAGCTGATATGCTGGCGTGCAGCGGCTTAGGCGCGTAGGCATTCGGGTGCTGCCTGGCTGGAGGCCCGCATGTCCGACGCGCGTCGCGCCTACCCGTCTGCAGCTGAATTCCCGGGTGCTGGCTCAAGCGCACGGCCGTGAGCTTGAACTCGTTGCTGTAGCGGCGGACCGTCCGCGGGCCAGCCTGGGGCACGGGACACCTCCATCGTTAGGGAGAAGTGTCTACCAATCTGGAGCAAGGTCCCCCGTCCGATGCGACAACTAGTTGGATGCTGCCTCAGAGATGGCGCCGACTTGACAGCGCCCGGTCGCACCTAGTGGCGCCAACGTGACCGTGCCGGCAAGGCCAAGCCCGTAGATCGGGCCAAACGTGAGCGCCGCGACACGCCCCACGCTAGTACGGAGACGACGACCACATCGCCGACGAGCGCGTAGTCGTCCGACGTGACAGCCTGCACGGATATGACATTCAAGCCTCCGAGAGTGAACGTAGCCACGATGGCCAGCACGGCTGCGTGTCAGGCGCAGTCGACGCGGGCTGCCGCGGGCCGCCGCGCGATGCTCGGATCAATGACCGCGGCCCCTCCTGATGAGTGGAGCCGCGAGCGTCCAACGCAGAGCTACGTGGCGAGCGGCTGCTCTCCATATCCAACGGTGGCAATTACGAGATGATCTCGGCAGGCGTTCAACCCGGATGGTCTCCCCACCTTTCGCGCTCGACGCGGAAGTGCCGTGTGTGTTGACCGGCAGGCCGGCGTCGTTGCACGTGACCTGCTGCCATTGATGAGAGAGAAGAGCGGCGAGGGGGGGCAGCCGTTCGCATCCCGAGGGCGGCGCCGTCCCTGGAGGATCACATCGGCGCATACCGCGCGGCTCATGTCCACGCGCTCCACGGCGGGCTCCGAGCCCGGGGCCTCGCAATCCCCGAGGCAAGTCTGTGCGAGGCGAATCTCGTGCTTGGCGAATGCACGCCGGTCCGTGCGGAACTCTCCAGTGCTCCGGAGCAGTACCGGACTCTTGCGTAAATGGGCGCCGAGAGGTGCCGCGCACCTGATCGAGCTCCTTGCGCGGAGTGTAAACCGGTCGCCGCGTGATGCGTCCCGTCCGCATGTGACAGCAGTGCGGGAGAGCTGAGCGTCCTCACGCCACCTCGCACACTACTTGCTTTGCGTGCTGATCGTTGGCTTGGGGTCGCAGGCATGGCAGTGAGTGGAAGGAAGAGTGGCAATCTGGTCCACCGCCGCCCACGCGCTGCTCCGGGCGTAGCTACACCCGGAGCGCCATGCCGGTGCGAAATGCGCCACAGCACCGGGGGTGCTGTGATTCGGGTGGGGGCCATGCAGGCAATGTCTATCGTTCTTGGAGCGGTTGCCGTAGCTCGACCGCTGGCCGCGTCGTGCAGGTACTGTTGGATCCCAGTGCTGTTGTCACTCGTCGCGGGCTGCGGCGATAGCGTGAGCGGGCCACATCAGCCGGCACTGTCGTCAGCCGCAAAGCTCCAGATCGCGGTATCTCCGCCTGCGGTGAGTGGACGCCCGGGCGCGACAACCGACACGGCGCTGATCTCCGTGGTTGCCGCGGACCACTTCACGGGTGCCGTCACGGTTCACCTCGAGGGACTGCCTCGAGGTGCTACGACCTGGCCGCGCCTCCCGGTCTCGATCAAGGCGGGCGTCGTACAGCCGCTCGCGATCACCCTCCCACCCACGGCTGTTCCGGATAGCTCCAAAATCATCATACACGGCAGCTCGAACGGCGAGACCGCACGAAGTGCTGTCCTCGCACTGCGGGTCCTACCGCTCATCCGAACCTACCGGGACGGCAGCCTGCTGGTCCTCGAGCGCATCGCGGGGCGAGACACCATTCGATTGGCACTCGACGCTGCCTGGGGCGGTGGCCTGGTGGAGGCGAGCGTCAACGGGGTGAACGTCGTGAACAGCCATGACCCAGGCCGCGAGGTACAAGCGGCCCTGTACGATCGTGAGCAACTCTCTCCGTTAGGCTGGAACCCGGTACAGGCTGGCGATAGCTATGGGAACGGAAGTCCCGTATCCGACGAACGGCTCGACGCGGCGTTGATCTATACCAAAACGCGCCCGCTTCACTGGTACCCAGACCGATTGGGCGGCAGCGCCTCGCATCCTGTCCCGAGCGATGTTTACATCGAGCAGTGGGTGGAGCCCGTCCCCGATCAGCCGACAGCGTTTCACTTCCGCTACAGAATCACGCACTTCGGTTCCGACGAGCACACGACCGCGAGGCAGGAGGTACCAGCGGTATATACAAACAAGGATTTTAGTACGCTCGTATACTACGGAGGCGAGACACCCTGGGCCGCGGGGAACGTATCGTCGACGTCGCTGCCGTCGCCATCCGAGCCGATCCGATTCTTCCGGAACGCGGAGCGATGGGCGTCGCTCGTCAACAAGGACAGTGTGGGGCTCACACTCTACGCGCCGAATGCCTACGGCTATGTCGAGGCGGCGAGCGATCCGAGCGGATCGAGCGGGCCGAAGGGATGGGCGTTCAATTATCTTCGCCCGCTCATGGTCTTTGGACTGCCGCCAAGAAGTACACTCGAAACCGACTTCTACCTGATCCTTGGAGACTATAGGGCTGCTCGTCGGACGATCTACGAGATGCGGAAGAGCGTGCAGTCCCGGAACATCCTCGCTCCATATCTGACAGTGGATCAGCCGAGCGTCGACACGATTCTCGGCGGGAACATCGCTCTCCTGGGGTGGTCCTTCGGCAATTCCGCCATAGCACGCGTGAGTGTCTCGGTGGACGACGGATCACCGCAGGTGGCACGGTATGGCACGCCGCGACCGGACGTCGCAGGGACATTTCCCGGAGTACCGCTCGAGATCGGCTTCGCGATCCAGCTGGACACGCGTGCCTACGCCAACGGCAAGCACACGTTGCGCGTGCGGGCAGTCGATGCGATGGGAATGGTCGCCACGCGCAACATCGTCGTTCACATCGAGAACTAGTGTGCCGGCGGGCCTCGACTGCAGGCGCGCCGGCACAGTGAACCACCGGTTCATTCCACGGCGAGTCGCATGAGCGGCGCGTCACTGCCCAAGGCGGGCGGCTCGTCGTCGAGTCGCTGTTGCACAGCTGGCCGGCGCTGAAGGACAAAGGCGGCCCGCGAGGGGCGCACCGTCGCCTCGTGGGATGAAACGGGGCACGCCTTGCGCCCTCGCCTGCCGGCCGCGTGGGCCCGGCGCGGTCGGACGCCCGTGGCGCGGCGCGTGAGGCGAGGGCGGGAGGTCTCGAGCGTCGTAGTGGTCAGGCCCGACGGGCGGCTCCAGGCGCGCCACCACACCGGCACGGTGCACACGCGCGCGGTCTTGGCCGCGCTGCCCGCCTTCCGGCGGCAGCTCGCCAGTCCGCTCTTGATCGTCTGGTACCGCTTGAACGCGCACTGCTCGCGCGAGGTCCGACAGTTCGTGGCGGCACCTACGCGCGACGACGCCGTCGCGTACCTGCCCGCCAACGCCCCCGACTCAATCCCGAGGAGCAGGCGAACGCATGAGTGAAGCGCGCGATGGCGAACGCCCCTCCAGCCCCGATCACGACGCTCGCCGCCGTGGCCCGCACGAGCCTTCGGCGGCGGCAACACCAACCCGCCCTCGTCCGGCATTTCATCCAGCATGCTGGGCTCTATGCCAAGCCGCAACCGTGAACCTTCTCGGTAATGCTAGGGAATTCACTAGTGCGGCGGGAAGGGATGAGTGTCGAGTGGTGGGGACATTTTGTGGGTGGCCGCGTACGGCAACGAGTGACTCATCCGGGGGGAGGAGGGTTCATAACGTTGCAGCATCACGACCGAATCGTCACTTTACGTGCAGTCGTGTGTCGTTCATCGTTACGGCTCTTAGTCGGTCGGAGTATTTCCAGTATCGCGTGCACTCCACTTGCGCCGGAGTTGGACTGCATATTGTATTGCTCGCCTGACACACCTGGCAGGATGGCGGGTTGATCCCCCGCGCGATGGCGACGCGTGGGCTGCTCGGAGCCGCCCAGGGCAGCCGCCGCGATTCGGCGTCCCGTTGCCTAGCGATCTGGTCGTGTCACCAGTGCGACCTGGCCGGTGCGCACGTCCGCCATGCCTGACTGAAATTCCCCCGCTGCTCAACAGCTGGTGAGATTCGAATAGCCAATGAGGCCAGGGCGGCTCGCTCCCCACGATGGTCGTGGGCTCGGCCGCTCCGCGCTCCGAGCGGAGTCCCTCGTGTCGTGTCGCGCGCGCGGGAGATCCCAGGACGAGCGCTTGACGGCGCGCGCCGCCACTAGCGCCGCATCGGCCCGATTCGAGACGAATCAGCATCCTCTCGGACGCTCCCTCGGTCGTGATTTCTCGAGCCACGAAGGACGATCTTTTCGGATCGTACACGCCTCCCGCTCCCGCCGGCGAAGTGGAGCAGATCGAGCTCGGTCTGCCGCGCGTCCTCACGCCGATCGACGCGTTCGAGCCCACCATGCGGGAGCTCAGGGCGCGTGCCGCGAAGAACCTCCGCCGCCACTCCTGGCGCGTGGTGGCCCGGATCGTGGCGCTCATGGCCGCGGACGCCAGCGCTTTCGTGCTGCTCCGAACGGCGCTCCGGCTCGTCCGCGAGCACATCGCGATCTTCGCCAGCGGCGAGGCGCGGTTCATCCGCTGGCTGTTCCACGGTGGGTATCTCGGAGGGTGGCAGTTCGCGGTCGCCCTGATCGTGAGCCTGATCGCGACGGGGAACTACGGACCCGGCGACCACCGCCGCTCGCCGCGCCGGATCTTCGCCGCGTGCACGCTCGCCGTCGCGCTCCCCCTGTGGGCGCGGCTGTGGGAGAGCCCCTTCCTGCTGATCGCCGGGCGCTACGTGCTCACCGTGGTGCCCGTCGTCGTCGTGCTCGTGGCGGTGCGGCTCATGTTCGACCGCCTGGTGGCGCGGTTCGCGCCGCACCCGAGCGCGGGAGCCGTCGCGCGGACGGTGCTCGTTGGGACGGCGGGCGAGTGCATCGAGATGCGCGGGCGCCGGGCGTTCGCCGAGCGGAGCGGCTTCGCCGTGCGGGGCTTCGTGGACGTGCAGACGCCGCCCGCTCGCGGCTCCCTCGGCTCGGTCGAGGACCTCGAGCGGATCCTGCTCACGCACCGCATCGAGGCGATCGTGCTGTGCGGGTACGTCGACGATCAGACCGTCGTGCGGGTGGTGCGTACGGCGATGCGGGCCGAGTGTCAGGTGCTCTCGGTGGCGCGGCGCTACGAGCTGGCGGGAGTGCGGCCGCAAGTGTTCTGGCGCCGGCGGCAGCCGTTCATCGAGCTGCGCGGCGCCGCGCTCCGGTGGCACCAGCTCGTGCTCAAGCGCTGCCTGGACGTCGGCGTGTCGGCGCTCCTGCTCGCGCTATCGGCTCCCGTGATGCTGCTCGTGTGGGCGGCCGTGCGACTGGAGAGCGAGGGGCCGGCGATCTTCGGGCAGCGTCGCGTGGGGCGGCACGGGGAGACCTTCACCTGCTTCAAATTCCGCTCCATGTACGTGGACGCGGAACAGCGGCTGCAGCAGGACCCGGAGCTGTACCGGCAGTACATCGTGCACGACTACAAGCTCCCCGAGGGGAAGGACCCCCGCATCACGCGTATTGGCCGCTTCCTGAGGAAGAGCAGCCTGGACGAGCTGCCGCAGCTCTGGAACGTGCTTCGGGGGGAGATGTCGCTCGTGGGTCCGCGCCCGGTCGTGCCCCGGGAGATCATGCACTACAGCGACCAGGCGCCGCTGCTGCTAACGCTGAAGCCGGGGGTCACCGGCTCGTGGCAGGTGAACGGGCGCAGCGACGTGCAATACCCGGAGCGGGCGGCGGTGGAACTGGAGTACGTGGAGCGGTGGAGCCTGTCGGGAGACATCGCCATCCTGCTCAAGACCGTGCCCGCGGTGCTGTCGCGGCGGGGGGCACACTGAGGCTTCGGCGGCCTATGCAGCCGTTCGTTCGAGCACGCGCCCGTAGCACGCGAGCTGGGCCGCCGCTACCTGCTGCCACGAGTATTGGCTCGAGATGAGAGAGTCCAGCCGGTGGTGGTTTCGCTCCACGCCGTAGGCACCGCGGAGTGCGGTGGCGATCGACGCGATGTCACCCGGCTCGCAATACCAGGCCTGCTCGCCGAAGTACTCGCGCACCGGCGGACAATCTCCGAGCACCAAGTTGGCACCGCAGAGCCCCGCCTCGAGGCTGACCAGCCCTGGCGTCTCGAGCCAGCTGGGGAGGGCGTGCGCATGTGCGGCACGGTACGCGCCGGTCAGCTCCTCTTGAGACAGAGACTCGCACAGAATACGGATCGACGTGGAACGTGAGGCTTCGCGCTCGCATTGACGGAAGTACTCGAGATGCAACGGCGCGGCTTTGCCGATGAGGACGCAGGGCACCTCGGCTTCGAGCGCCGCTCGGATGAGGCTCAGATTGTTCTTGCGCTCGTCGAACCGGGCGACGGCCACCACGAACCGTTCGTATTCGATCTTCCAGTGGGCGCGAAAGGCTTCGGGAGTCCAGCCGCGATCGAGGAGCCCGACGTCCACGCCGTTGGCCACCACTTCCATGGCGTTCGCCCGGCCCGGCGCCAAGAGGGGGCGAAGGCCTTCTGCCTCCCACCGCGAATTGGGATAGATGCCGCAACACACATCGAGCACGCGGCGCCTCAGCCCATCCGGGCCATGTCCCAGGAACGGACGCAGCGTCTCCACCTGGCCGAGCCCGTGCAGCACCCGGCGCGCCTGCTTCCCGAACTCGATCGCACGTGCGGGGAGGATCCTGGCGAGCACGCGTCGGAGCCGGGAGCGTCCGTGCACGTCGAGGGTGCTGGTATCGCCATAGATCGGGGAGAGCACGACGGGTAGCCGGCGGGCCGCACGGGCAACCTGTTCGGCGGTCTCGCCGGGGCGCTGCAGGTTGAACACGTGCACGATGTCCCAGTCGTTCTGGAGTGGGAAGCGCACTCCGGTGTGCACATCCACCCGATGCCCCATCGCCCGGATTTCAGCGGCCAGTTTCTCGAGTTGCACGGTATCGCCGCCCCGATGGATGAAGGCGTCGAGCCGGGTGACGAAGCCGATGTTCATGTGGGGCATTCGGATGAGAATCGTGCCGTGATAGTGTCGCGCAATTGCCGCCATTCGTGCCTTGGTACGGCGGCAGCAATCGCGCATCCAGCCAGGAGCACCGGGCACACGAGAGGTGCCGTCAGCGGCGCGACAGCGCTCGCGCGGAACGAAAGGCCGGCCAGCAGCACGAGCAGCAACAGGCCGATGGTTGCCCGTCGGTCGAGCAGCCAGTCGTCGAGCGCGTTCCTCGCGAGGACCGCGTACAGCACCAGCAGCACCGTATGCGTGGCGGTCGATGCGGCCACTGCGCCCATCACGCCAAATCGTGGGATGAGCGTGAAGTTGGCCACCGCGTTCAGGATGGCGGCGCCCACAGTGGCCAGCGTGCGGCTACGCTGCGCACCTGCGGCGGTGATGGCCGCTCCATACGCGCTCGCGGCATACCGCAGGAAGATCACGAGGCCGAACCATGGCAACAGCGCGTCGAGCGTCGCGTACGACCGGCCGTAGAGCAGGTGCCGAACGGCACCCGGAACGACGAGGAAAATGGACGCGGCGGCGGCGCCCGCCAGGAGGAGGTAGCGGTGCATCGTCGTGCCCAGAACCGTTGCCTCATTCTGACGTCCGAGCGCAACGGCGCGCGAGAGGCTCGGAAACAATCCGGAGGTGAGGATCTCCGGCAAGATGGCGGAGGCGAACACGAGCCGAATTCCCGCCTGGTAGTAGCCCACCACTGTCTCACCTCGATAGGCTGCGAGCACGAGCGAATCGAGGCTGACGTACAGCACGGCGACGGTCGTATGGACGCCGTACGAGAACCCCTCGCGAAGCATCTGCACCGGCGACGTCACGGGACCGCTGCCCGCATCGGGGGGCAGCTTGCGGAGGAGTACCAGGGTCAGTGCGAGGTACAGCAGGCGCACGGCGAGATAGGCCCACGCGATCGCCATGGCGCCACCGCCGCGGAAATACACGAGCAGGACGCAGCACACCAGGGCACAGTTCCGTGTCGCACTCGTGATCGCATCGAGATCGAAGCGATCGACGCCCCGGAATGCAAAGGAGTTGAGCTGGCCGAACGAGAGCGCAATGGCGGATAGAAACAGCACACCGGCCATGCGCAAGACCTCCCCACTCGGCTGCTGCACCACTGCCCAGACGACGCCGCAAAGCACGGCGCCGGCAACCAGGTAGCACTTGGCCAGGGCGGCGGACCGCAGCAGGCCACGCGCGCGTTCCGGTGTTGCGGCTGCGCGTGCGACGAACTGGAGGCTGAATCCGTAATCGGGGACGACCGCCAGAACCGTCGCGAGGGTCAGGGCGTAGGTGAAGGTGCCGAAGCCGGTCGGACCGAGGGCGCGCGCGATCCACAGCATTGTCACGGCGACGCTGGCCACGCGCGACCCGGTGACGATCGCCGACAGCAGCGTGTTGCGAAGCGGTCTCACGATGGCGTGAACCTCATCAAGTCCCGGCTCGTGACCGGTCCGTGGCGGCGAGCGGATGCGGCGGAGCATCGGCCGGCATCGCGCCTGGCACCGGCGCCGCCAGGCGCGCCAGAAGGGGCGTCGTTGCGAGCACGTCCGCGATGCGGAGCGATGCGCGCCCATCGCCGAATACGAATCGCGCGCGCGCCATCGCGGCATATTCCCCCGCCGAGGAGAGAAGGCGGGTGACCCCCTCCGCGATGCGATGGCGATCCGCCCCGACGAGGATCGCCGCGCCGGCTTCCACCGCTTCGGGTCGCTCCGTGACATCCCGCATGACGAGCACCGGCTTGCCCATTGCCGGCGCCTCTTCCTGTACGCCTCCCGAATCGGTGAGCACCAGATCGCAGCGGTTTAGCAGGTAGACGAAATCGAGATAGGGAATTGGCTCGAGCAGATGCACGCGCGAGCGAATCCGCTGATCGTGGAGGATGCGCTGGACCGGCTCGCGCACGGAGGGATTCAGGTGGACGGGATACACGACGTCAGCGTCACACCGTTCGACCACGTCACGAATGCCGTGGCAGATTTCCTCGAAGCCGCGACCAAAGCTCTCGCGACGGTGTGCCGTCACCAGCACGAGGCGTCGCCTGGAATCGAGCTGACCGTAACGCGCGTCGAGTGTAGCGCGGAGCGCGGAATCCTGCGCAAGTGTGTCCCGGATGTGGAAGAGCGCATCGATGACGGTATTGCCGGTGACGAAGACCGAGGCCCGATCGACGCCCTCCGCAAGCAGGTTGTCGCGGCTCCGCGCCGTGGGCGCGAAGTGAAGGTCGCTCAGCCCGGTCGTGAGCCGACGGTTCAGCTCCTCCGGGAAGGGAGCATACTTGTTCCAGGTTCGGAGGCCGGCCTCGACGTGCGCGACGGGGATCCGCGCGTAGTAGCAGGCCAGTGCTCCAGCAAATGTCGTGGTGGTGTCTCCCTGTAGGACCACGACGTCGGGCTCGAGGCGGGCGAGCGAGTTCCGCATTCCGGCGAGGACCGCTGTCGTGACATCGGTCAGGTCCTGGCCGGGTCGCATGACATCGAGGTCGACGTCCGGACGTCGTCCCCACACGGCCGTGACCTGATCGAGCATATGGCGGTGTTGCGCGGTCGCGAGAAAGGTCACGCGGAGCTCGGGGCGGCGCTCGCACGCTTCGATGACGGGCAAGAGCTTCACGGCCTCCGGTCGGGTCCCGATGACCACGACGACATGGCGACGAGTTCCCGTCACGCGGCACCTTCCGACCCGAGCTGGGCCATCACCGTTCGCGCGGGCACGACGCGCACGCGGTAGAAACAGAGAAGTAGTGCGCCGAGCAGCACCGCATAGCGCAGGAACACCTTCAGCCCCAACACGATGTCACCATTCCGGAGGAAGTCGAACCAGAAGAACAACACGAAGCCGTACAACAGCGCCCCGGCGGGGCTCCCCCGCGCTTCCAGTCTGAGCCGGCCGAGCAGAAAGCCGAGGGTGCATCCCCAGCACAGCATCCCGATCGTCCCGAAGTAGACCCAAAGCGCACCGACGGCCGTCGGTGGCGTCGCCCCACCCGTCCAGCGGAAGCCGGACAATCGTTGGAGAAAAAGCGCTCCTGTGTTGCTCCCCCAGAACTCGTCCGGATGGCGCGCGAAGTACGACGCGTCGAGCGACTTGAGATCATCCACGCGATCGACGGAAATGACCAGCGCATCGTACAGGGCGTACTCGAGCGACGTCCCCACCGTCTCCGCGAGCGAGTTGGCGCTCGCTCCCAGTCGTAGCAGGAGTATGCCGGTGAACAGCGCGAACCCGCACGACACCAGGAGAAGCACCTGGCGCCAGCGGAGTCGCCGCACGTGGTAGTGGAGGTACGAGAGCAGCGGCAGTGCGGCGAAGAGAATCATGACGCGCCGCCCGAGCAGGGTCGACAGGCCGAGCACGCACAAGAACCAGATGCCCGCGCGCATCGCACGCCGGGCGGAGAGCGCCCGGAAGGCGAGAACGATGCACGCGAGAATGAACAGATACGTCAGGCCGTAGAGGGGAGTGAGGCCGAGCTCCCTGAGTTGCGACGCCAACGCGGCCTGGTTCTCCATTACCCGCGATACGCCGCCGAGCCGCTTGATCAGGATGAGGGCGCAGCCCAATCCGACGGCCAGATACGACGCGGCCAGCGCCGCCCCGACGTGTTCGGCGATCCGGCCCCGCGGCGTGAAGTCGAGTCGCACCAGCCGTCGCCTCGGCACGAGATACACGCCGGCGGCCACCGACATGCAGAACGCCGCCACGAGAGCGATGGCCTTCCGCTCGCTCGCGGGGGTTCCGCCCCAGATGGGGGGGAGGTCGAAGACCTTCTGGATGAGGAGGCGCCCGATGATGTAGACCACGACGATCGCCCACATCACGTTCAGTGGGCTGAGCCAGTCGACGCCGACGCGAGACGGATCTTCAGGGGCGCCCTGCAGACCGCCTCCACGAGCTCGGATGGAACGCGCGCCGGAGCACTGCACGCGCGGGATCCGCCGCCGCCGCGAGTGCCGCGAAGCCCGCCGGATCCTCGTTCCGATACCACTCGCTGCACGCCCGCGCGACGGAACGACCAAGGGCCAGAAGCGCTCCCAGCACCGCGCCACTCAGCGCGAACAGCGACACCTTGGGGAACGACTTCTTCGGCGGCGGAGTCGCCTGCTCGACCCGGGTCAGGACAGGCGTGTCCTTCACCTCATCGATACGGGCCGATTCCAACTTCTGCACGAGCGACAGATACACCTGCTGCTGGATCTCGACCTCTCGCTTGAGCCGTTCTTCCTCGAGCGTCAGCCTCGGTGATGACTGGAAGGTGCGGTTCGTCGCGTAGAACTGTTGAAGCGCGGTTTCCGCCCGGGCCAGCTCAGCTGCCGAGGCGTTCGTGCGCCCCTCCAGGAACCTCCGCGTGGCACGTGCACGCGTCTGGGTCGTGTGCGCATTGAACTCGTCTACGCGATCCACGAGCCGATTTGCGACTGCCGCCGCCAGCACTGGGTCCCGGAACGTCGCGACGACAGTCACCACGCCGGTGCGCTCGTTCACGTCGGCCGCGACCCGATTACGGAGCTCCCGGAGAGCCTGCAGCTCGCGATGCGCCGAGTCGGGGTGGGGCGCGATCAGCCGCGTCAGCAGGTTGGGTCGCGTGACCGCGTCCAGCAGCCTGACGCTGTCGGCACGCCCTCCGGACGAGCGAGTCGGGAACCGCTCGTAGGCAGTGCGCGTGAGTGACGGCGTGTTAGTCACGAGATCGCCCGCCAGTCGTGGCGAGAGTGCGCCGGTCTGAAGGCCGGCGAACTGGCCGACGAGGCTCCCGATCCCCTCTGGCAGGGTGTTCTCCGCGTCCGGGATGAACGACGCCTCGGCCGTGTACTCGTTCGGAATGGCCAGGGCTATCCCAACGGCGGCCGCGGCACCGAGCACCGCCACCGTGAGCAGGCGCCGGAGGTCCCGCAGCACCTGAATGCCGACGAAGGAGAGGAGGGGCGCACTGGCGGGAGCGCCATGGCCTGGCACGAACGTCTCCGCCGTGGTGAGGCGCTCTGTGGTGGTGGACATCGGAACCTTCTGAACGACGAGCGATCCGGGACGTGGATCAGCTCACCCTATGGTGGGACGGCGCACGCCGGCACCGGCGGTGCCGTGGAGGATGTGGTATCTCAGGCTGGACGTGGGTTGCGGCACGCCTGCAGCGGGCGGCGCACCTCATGCCTGACGCATGACTCGCCAAAATATAACGTCGGTGCGAAATGGCTGCCTCCTCGACCGGATCGAGCTCTTCGCCAGGCCCTCCAGCGTCGTCGCTCCTCTTGGACGGCCTATCACGACCTTGCCAGATTTCTGCTGCGCTTCGGCTTTCCCGCGTCAGCCTCCGACGCGAGGCTGGCGCGTCGTGCTGCGGTAGTTGGCGATGGGACGAAGCTGTGATCCGCCGCGCGCTCGCCGCTCGCGCGGGCACCGGCCACCTGCGCTGTCCGAAATGCAACGAGTGACTCGTGTGCCGGCCCACCGCCGCGACGTGGATTTGGCGATGTAGTGCCGGGCCCCTGCTGATCTGCGATGTGAGTCGACTGCTATGGCCCAACCCTAACGACATTACAGCGTCCCCGAGAGGCGGTCCGCGGCGCGGCTTGTCAGCCCCCGCCGCGGTTACCACGACGACGTGCACATCGTCTCCTCGTTGCCCCACCTTGCGCCGGTCATCCGACGTCCACAGCGTACGGGATCCACTGCCCAGCCTAGCCACCGGAGCCTGCATGAGCCGCGTTGTCACGTTCGGGACATTCGACCTCTTCCACCTCGGGCACCTCAACATCCTCCGGCGCGCCAAGGCGCTCGGGGACATGCTGATCGTCGGGGTGTCCTCCGACGCGCTGAACATCCGCAAGAAGGGCGTCGCACCTGTCTATCCTGAGGCGCACCGTCTCGCGATCGTCGCCGCGATCCGCCACGTGGACCACGTTTTCGTCGAGCACGCACTGGAAGAAAAGCGGCGCTACCTCACCGAGCACCGAGCCGACGTGCTGGTCATGGGCGACGACTGGGCTGGCAGGTTCGACGAGTTCTCCGACATCTGCCGAGTCGTCTATCTGCCGCGCACCGAGGGCATTAGCACGACGGACACCAAGGCACGCGTCGTCAGCGACTCGCACAATGGCGGCGAGAGCGTGCGGCGGCCGACCGCCGCGGGCCTCGAATGCGCGAACCGTGGCGTAGCCTTCGCCCAGCTGCCCACGGAGTAGCGGCGCGAGCGCCACGCTCTCCCCGGGCCGCGCGGGCAGATCGTAGTCCAGCATCGCCGACGCGTTCACGTCGCCGGTACGCGTGAGCACCTCCCTTGCGTCCGAGGCCGCGCCGGCGCCCGTCAGCCGCTGAAGCCGATGGCCTCCCCCAATGGGGTAGTCCAGAGCGACGTCGATCATAAAGCGGCGACTCCCTGCGGAAGAGTGCTGGACATGATCCGGATCGCGGCGAGAAGGCGATTCGTGTCGGCGAGGTCAACGGGGACTGGTGCAGTGCGTGCACGAGTTTCTAATTAGTGCGACGTCTCACCCACGCTCCACCGGTGAGGCCGTGTGAGTCACGTGCGGGTTCCTGATCGGAGGCGGCGCTTGGGTGGGCAGAGAGTTTTCACGGGTTCGTGTTCCGCGTGTATCGCGCTTGGGTTCACGTTGGTCACGGCGCTCGGCTGCAACGGTCTCCCGTCCGTCACGAATCCCGAAGGCAAGTGCGGTGTGCTCTGGACCGAGCCCGGCACGCGCCCAAGCCGCATCTGGCTCCCCACCGGGGAGCGGGACGCGTTCACCGTCGCGGTCCATTACGTGGAAGTGGAGCACTCAGCGTCGGCATGCGGCATATCCGCGAGCGTGACGGACCCGAATACCGTGGACATTGCCACCGCCGACAGCCAGCCGGGCGATGTGGTCTTCGGCTTGACGGGTGTGCGATCGGGCGGCAGCACCGTACGCGTTTCACTCGGCGCTGCCCAACCCTGGTGGGCCGATGTCGCGGTCACGGACTCGCAAACCCTGCGGCACGCGATCGCGCATCGTGGCGCTGGTGCCGATGCGCCGGAGAACACGCTCGCCGCCATGCGGCTGGCGGCACGATACCCGGTGCCTGGCGTGGAGTTCGATGTCCGACTCACCAGCGATACGATACCCATCCTGATGCACGACGCCACGTTCGCCAGGACGACCGGGTACCAGGGCGTCGTTGCCCGAACGTCCTTCGCCGCCTCTCAGACGCTCAATGCGGTGCGATACGCCACGCGTCCACTCCCGCCGGAGCCACCGCCGTCGCTGGTCGCCACGCTACACCTGCTCGGCGCGACGAGCATTCCGCTCGTCCTCGCGGAGATCAAGCACGAGGATGAGTTCCCAGCCGCCATCGAGGCGGAGCGCTTCCTCGATGCCGCGCAGGGAAGCCGGCTCGGAGATCGGCTGGTCGTGTACAGCAGCAATCTGGACGTGCTCGCGGCACTTCGAGGACGCGACAGCACGATCCGGCTCGGGTTCATCGCGCCGGAGTGGCTGCCCACCCAGCGCGCCTATCTCGCGGAGCATCGCGTCCAGTTGATGCTCTACCCGTTGACGGTCTTCACGCCGGCGAACCGTGCGGGCCTCGACCAGCTCCGCAGCGATGGCGTCCAGCTCGTGGCGTACACGACGTCCCGGCTCGCGGACGTGGACTCGTTCGTCAGGGCACAGCCGGACGTCCTGGTCATCGCTGATTCGGTCCCGGCGCTGTTCGCCGAGCCGCTCGCGACCGCCCAGGTCAGGCGCGCCTCCCGGTGATGGCGCGGTGCGGGCCGTTCAGTCGCCCGCACGAGGCGCCGCGAGCGGATGGCTCAGCCGGTCGCTGGCCCCCGCGGACGCCGGCGGCTGCACCGGCTCCCCCAGTCTGCGCAACTGCCTGGCGGAGAGCACCGTGCGGCGTACTTTCGACACCACGCCAACGGCGGCGAAGCCGGCGAGATAGACGCTCGACCACGTCGCGGTGAACCGGCCGGACACGAGACTCGTCACCCCATCGATCGACAACACGACCGAGAGCACGATGAGACAACCGGGATAGAAGAGGAGCTCCCGGGCGGCGTGGACGATCCGCTGGCGCCTGCTCAGCGTCCCGCTCATGATCTGCGTCCCGTCGGTGTCCGTCACGACGGCCAGGGCGGATGCGAATGCTGGATGGCTCGTGAGGGAGGGGTCCCGCCGATATGCGCACCAAAGAATCCGCCCCATTGCGAGCTTGGGGAAGCTGCCCAGGCAGTTATCGGCGACGATGCCGAGCACCGCCCAGACCAGGTGGCCCGTGGACAGCGTCAGGCCGACCCCCAGTGCCGCGAAGGCCAGGTTGAGCGAGTGCAGGTGGACCCAGTAGTCGGCGTACTCCCCATCCGGGGTGGGGCGCCGCACGCCGCGCCAGAAGTCGAGCCGCGCGAGCTCACCGTCGACGTGATCGAGCACGAAGTACAGCTGCAGACCCAGCGCCGCGAGCAGAAACGTCTCGGCACGTGGCCAGAGCAGGGCCGCCGCTGCCGCGAGCGCCGCGGCCAGGCTGTGCAGGGTAGCGCCGTTCGCGCCCACTCCGAGCGCCGCGTAGAGCCGCGTCACCCAGGTGGATATAGGGCGGTAGACGTACTGCGAGAAGAGGAAGATCTCGCCGCGCCCCTTCTGCGTGATGGCTCGAAACTCTCGCTGCGAGAGGTCGCGCGCCGACTGCGGAGGTGTCGCCCTCGTCACGAGGCCGATAGCCGGGCGGTGCGCGCTATCCTGTCCTCGCCCGGCCGGTGGCCGGCGGCCCAGTAGCTCCGGTTCATCGCGATCCGCCGCTTGACCGCCGCCGGCAGCCAGCGCTGCGCGCGGCCGGCCCGATAACCGAGCCATCGACCGCCGTTGCGAAACAGGATTCTGGGCAGCACGAACGACTCGCCGCACGCGCGCAGATGCCGCCACTCGGAGAGCACGAAGCGCCGCCCCTCTTTCCCCGCCGTCCCGAGCAACTCCGTGTACCACCGCTCCGTGGCGTGGAACGCGCCGAGGTCGAAGTAACGCCGGAAGTCCTGCTCGACCGTGTAGTTGTGCGAATGCGCCACCACCGCATCCGCGGCGTAGCCGATGCCCCAGCCACGCTCGAGCAGGCGTGCCGCCACGTACGTGTCTTCCCCGAACAGGATGCGTTCCGGGAAACCGTTCACCTCCTCGAGCGCCACCCGTCGGTACGCGGCGAAGGAGTTCGAACAGAACGCCGCCCGGATCCCCAGCCGAGGGATGTCCGTCGCGGTCCTGTACTCCGACTCCGCCGGGTAGTTGAACAGCCGCGCATGCGCGGCGATGGGCGTAGCGTTGGCGTGAGGGATCTGACGGCCGTATGCCATCCCGGCGCGCTCGTGCCGGACGAGCGCTCCGACGAGATGCTCGAAGGTCCGCCGATCCGCCGGGATCGCATCCTGGGTCAGGAAAAGGCAGATGTCGGCGGGGTATCTGGAAAGCGCGAGATTGCGGGTGCCGCCATGGTCGAACTCGGACCGAGGGATCTCGACGACGTCGGCGTGGAGTTGCTGAAACTCCGCCACCGTACCATCATCTGACGACGAATCGACCACCACCACGCGATCCACCTGCAACGTCTGCTCCCGGATGGCCGCGACGAGCGCCTTGGCGTACCGACCAGGGTTCAAGACGGGAATCGCGAGCTGCACTCTCATCCGGGTAATCCGCGAAACGAAACGGCAGGAAGGCGAACTGCGGTACGATAGATAGGCGGGCGCGACCGACCCGCCCAAGTTAGGGAGGCGACGGCGACCGTACAACCCCAGACACTCGTACTCGAGGGATTGGTCGGGTGGCGTTGGAGTGCCACCCCGCGATGTAGGCTGCATGGGTGACGATAGCCGACTGGCGTCGTAACATTTTGCGGAGAACGTTCGTCAGTCTACTTGGGTACCTTCCCAATCCTGGTTTCGTGCCTGACATGCCGCGTGCTCCCCTCGCATGTCGGACGCGTCGCCCCAAACAGATTCCAGCTCCGTGCTCGGGGGCGGGCATCCGCGCGCCCGCAGCCCACTCGCGCCCGTCAGCGCGGGTGAGCTGCGGGCGGGTGTACCGGTTCTCGGGGTCTCGGTGACGCAATCACTGCTTCGTTCGCGAACATGAAGGGTATCATCCTCGCCGGTGGCGCGGGAACTCGCCTCCATCCGCTGACGATCGTCGTGAGCAAACAGCTCATGCCGATCTATAACAAGCCGATGATCTACTATCCGCTCGCGACCCTGATGCAGGCGGGAATCCGAGAGGTGTTGATCATCTCGACGCCGGCTGACCTACCGCGATTCCGCGAGCTGCTGGGCGACGGCACCCAGATCGGGATGCGCTTCGAGTACGCCGAGCAGCCGCGCCCGGAGGGACTCGCGCAGGCGTTCGTGATCGGGGCCGACTTCATCGGCGCCGACACCACTTGTCTGATCCTGGGAGACAACCTGTTCTACGGTGAGGGACTCGGCGATACCCTGAGGAGCGCCGCCGCGGACCCAGGAGGCGCGACGATCTTCGGCTACTACGTGCGAGATCCCGAGCGCTACGGCGTGGTCGAATTCGATGCCGCAGGACGAGCGCTCAGCATCGAGGAGAAGCCCGCAAAGCCCAAGTCGCACTATGCCGTACCAGGGCTGTACTTCTACGAGAACGACGTCGTGAGCATCGCGCGGGCGCTCGAGCCGTCGGCGCGCGGCGAGCTCGAGATCACCGATGTGAACATGGAGTACCTCAGACGCGGGCGCCTGAACGTCCGCATCATGGGACGCGGGACGGCGTGGTTGGACACCGGTACCCACACCTCGCTTCTCCAGGCGTCCAACTTCATCGAAGCCGTCGAGGAACGACAGGGACTCAAGATCGCGGCGGTCGAGGAGGTGGCGCACCGCATGGGCTTCATCGACGCCGAGCAGCTCGAGCGCCTCGCTGCTCCCCTGCGGCATGGCGAGTACGGCCAGTACCTCCTGCGGCTCGCCCGCGAGGGGGCCCGGCTGTGAACGTCACCCCGACGCCGCTTCCCGGCGTACTCATCATTGAGCCGCGCCAGTTCTGCGACGAGCGCGGGTTCTTCATGGAGACGTTCAACGCGCGGCGCTTCGCCGCTGCTGGGCTGCCGCACGAATTCCCGCAGGACAACTTCTCGCACTCGGCGCACGGCGTCCTGCGGGGGCTCCACTATCAGCTGAGGCGCCCACAGGGGAAGCTCGTGCACGCTCTCCATGGTGAGATCTACGACGTGGTCGTCGACATCCGCCGCGGCTCGCCGACGTTCGGTCAGTGGTTCGGCAAGCGCCTGTCCCACCGGCATCGCGAGTTTCTCTGGATTCCTCCCGGCTTCGCCCACGGCTTCTGCGTGCTCTCGGAGACCGCGGACGTCGTGTACAAGGTGACCGATGTCTACGAGCCGGACGATGATCATGGCGTGCTCTGGTCCGACCCGACGCTGGCCATCGACTGGCCCACCCGGTCGCCCATTCTGTCCCCCAAGGACCAGCGATACGGGCCTCTGGATCCGTCCCGCCCTGACCTCCCCGACGTCCATTCATGAACGATCGTGTATTTCAGCCGACCACCGTACTCGTGACGGGCGGTGCCGGTTTCATCGGGTCCAACCTCGTGCGCTGGCTGCTCGGGAACGACCCAGATCTTCAAGTGGTGAACCTCGACGCGCTGACGTACGCGGGCAACCTCGAGAGCCTCACCGACGTCGTGGAGGCGCATGGCCCGGAGAGGGACGGGCGGCACTTCTTCGTGCGCGGTGACATTCGGGACCAGGCGCTCGTCACGGCGCTGCTCGAAGGCACGGCGGCGGAACCGGGGACCGGTCGTCCTCTGCCAGCGCCCGACGCCGTGCTGCACCTCGCCGCGGAGTCGCACGTCGATCGCTCCATCATGGGCCCGGCGGCGTTCGTGTCGACCAACGTGCAGGGGACGCTGACGCTGCTCGAGTGTACGCGTCGGGAGCTCGCGGAGCGTCCTCGTCCGTTCCGCTTCGTCAACGTGAGCACCGACGAGGTGTACGGCTCCCTGGCGCCGAACGATCCGCCGTTCACCGAGCACACGCCGCTCGCCCCCAACAGTCCGTATTCGGCCAGCAAGGCCGGCGCCGACTGCCTGGTGCGGGCCTACGCCGAGACGTTCCACCTCCCCTGCCTCACGACCCGTTGCTCGAACAACTACGGTCCGTACCAGTTTCCGGAAAAGCTGATCCCGCTCATGATCACGCGAGCGCTGGACGGCCAGCCCCTCCCCGTGTACGGAGACGGGATGAACGTGCGCGATTGGCTGCACGTGCTCGATCACGCGGCAGCCATCTGGGCGGTGTGCACGCGCGGTGATCTCCGCGATCAGGTGTACAACATCGGGGGAGAATCCGAGGTGCCGAACATCGAGGTGGTGCGAGCCATCCTACGGACGCTCGGTAAGCCGGAATCGCTGCTTCGCTTCGTCCAGGACCGGCCGGGGCACGATCGCCGCTACGCCATGAACATCACGCGCATCAGCGAGCGGCTGGGCTGGCGACCGACGCACACGTTCGAGGGCGGCCTTCGCGACACGATCGCGTGGTACGTCGAGCGGACCGCGTGGTGGCGGCGCGTGCAGTCGGAGTCGTACCGAGCCACGCGGGCACTCTACCTCACCGCGGCGTGAAGGTCCTGCTACTCGGCGGCGCGGGAATGTTGGGCGTCGATCTCGCCGCGCTCGCTCCACCGGAGGTCGCGGTCATCGCGCCGTCCCGGCAGGAGCTCGACCTCACCGACCGCTCGGCGCTCGCGCGGGCACTCGACGCGCTCCGCCCGGAGTGGGTCGTGAACGCCGCCGCGTATACAGGCGTGGATCAGGCGGAAGACGACGCCGCCACTGCGTTCGCCGCGAACGGAACCGCCGTGGGCGCGATCGGACGCGCGTGCGCGGTGCGGTCCATACGCGTGCTGCATTACAGCACCGATTACGTGTTCAACGGCGCGCAAGGCCGATCCTATCTGGAGGCTGACGCGGTCGATCCGATCAATACCTACGGACGCAGCAAGCTCGCTGGCGAGGCTGCGCTCCGCGAGAGCGGGGCATCGGCGCTCATTCTGCGCACACAGTGGCTTTTCGGCCGTAATGGACGATCGTTTCCCCGGACGATGTGGCAGCGCGCACAGCAGCGCCTTCCTACCGCGGTCGTGGACGACCAGTTCGGCTCTCCGACGTACACCGCTGATCTCGCACGGGTGACGTGGAACCTCGTGGCGCTCGGCGCGCTGGGACTGTACCACGTAGCGAGCCGAGGCGTCACCAGCTGGCACGGCGTCGCGCAGCAGATATTCGAGGCGGCCGGCGCGTCGGCGCTGCTCTCCCGTTGCACGACCACGGATTTTCCGACACCGGCGAAGCGTCCCGCGTACTCCGTGCTCGATACCGCGAAGCTCGAGCGCGATACGGGGATCGTCTTGCCCCGCTGGACCGACTCACTCAATCGCTTCATCGACGTGCTCCGCGCCGAGATCGCTGTTTGATGCGGTCGTGCCCGAGTCGAGTGGGCTGTCGCTCGGTGGCGCAGCTGGACGCACAATGCGATCACCACGTCTGTGTGCCAGACCTGTCGGCGGCACCTCGTTCTGATTCTCCCCGCGCGGCACCCACTCCGCCCGTCCCGAATGCATCGCATTGCTATGCTCCGTCCGCTCCTGATTGCCCTCTCGATCCCCGCCGTCTGGTCGGCCGGCATGGCGCAGACCGTCGCCTCTCCAGCGCTTCCCCCTGCCGCGGTGCGGACGGCCGCCGACACGGGTGCCGGTGCCCACTCGATCGTTCCGGCGGATACCGCATCGGATTTCTCGCATGCCGTTGCGGCGACTGACTCTCTCCCAAGGCGAGGACCGCTCCCTGACTGGTCGGTGTCAAAGGCGGCGACCGCCCTAACGGCGACGACCGGCCTTCTCTTCGTGCTGGACCGCCCGATCCTTCGTGCGCTCAAGGCCGAATCGATCCACCGATCGGAGGGCTGGAAGGTGAGCATGGCGGTCGGGGACCGCGTGGGCGCCCCGACGGCTGCGGTACTGGGCCCGCTGATGTTCCTGTCCGGGCGCGCGGCGCACAAGGAGAGCCTGGTCGACGTGGGAATGCATCTCACCGAGGCGTACGCGATCGCAGGCGCCGCGACGATGATCATCAAGGGTGCGGCGGGCCGTGAGCGGCCGTACACCACGTCCCCTTGGTCGTTCAAGCTCGGCCGCGGCTACCCACATCGCCAACAGTACGCCTCCTTCCCGTCAGGGCATGCCATGGGCTCGTTCACGGCCGCCGCTGTGCTCACCGCCGAAGCCCACGTCTGGTGGCCGGACCACGTCGGGCTCATTCGCGGAGTGGCCTATGGCGCCGCGCTGCTCGACGGGGTGTCGCGAGTGTACCGCGACGCGCACTGGGCGAGCGACGTCGGCGCGGCGGCGACGATCGGCATCGTGACGGGGACGCTCGTCGTCCGCCACCAGCACGCCCACCCGGACAACAAGCTGGATCGCCTGGCGCGCAAGCTCACCTTCATGCCGGCCGCGCCGAACGATTATCGCATCGGCTGGAGTTCGAGCTTCTGATCTCGCCGTGGCGGCCGGCAGGTCGCCGGTGTCGCGATGCGGTGAGGGGGCCGGGCGTTCACCCCCGCCCCACACCGCAAAGCGCACAACCCCACACCCGGTGATTATCGCCCCCCCCCCCCCCCCACGACCCACGATCGACGCGATCACCGGCAGCGTCTGCGCCAACGCCGAGTGATCCGCCGGATCGCGCTCCGGCACGAACACCCTCGCCCCGGGCCTGACGTCGGGCACGGCGTCCGGCCAGAGCGCGTGCCGCTTCACGCTCTCCACCTTCCCGTTCGGCTGCGTCACGTAGGCCCGCTTCATGTCCGCCTTCCGGCTCGGCCCACCGGCGGCGCGCACGTAGTAATCGAGGTTCCGCCCCGGCACGTACGCCACCCCCACCGGCGCGTTCACCGCGCCGGCCACCTGCACCACGCCGCTGTACAACGGAACGAAGATGGAGTCGCCGTCCTGGAGGATGAGGTTGTCCTCGTCGCGATTGTCCTTCATCACGTTCGCCAGGTCGATGCCGATGCGGCCCACGCGATCTTCCCGCCGATAGAAGCTCACGCCCCCAGCATACGCCGAGCTGGTGAGCCCTCCCGCGCGCTGGATCACGTCGGCGAGCCGCTCATCCTTGTTCACGATGGTGTAGCGCCCCGGGAACTTCACCTCGCCGGCCACCACCACGGTGCGCTGGAGCTGCCAGTTGGGCTGCCGCAGGATCAGCACGTTGTCGTACGGCTGGAGCGTCACCTCGGGCGCGGGCCCGCTCGGCGCGGGGAGCCCCGGCGGTCCGAGGTACTTGCCGTCGGGACCGCGCTCGAACAGGTAGCTGGAGTCGAGCGGCACGCGGATGGTCCGCGCGGTCA
>CAMLHT010000016.1 GCA_946479895.1 uncultured Gemmatimonadota bacterium
CCCCGTTTCGCAGCCGGCCCCGACTCTCACGTCGACGCCCATCGCCCCAGCGTACGGAGCTCTCCCGCAGTCCACCCGCCAGCTCGTCGGGATCGAGGAAGGCCAGACGGCGGCGGAGCTGGCCGATGGAATCATCAAGCGTGGTGTTCTCCTCGCCGCGACGGACATCCACATCGAGCCGCTCGAGGAGATCGTTCAGGTCCGGTATCGCGTCGACGGCGTGCTCCAGGATGGCGCCGCCTACCCGAAGGCGCTTCAGGCGGCCCTGATGAGCCGCATCAAGATCCTGTCGGGGCTCGACATCGCCGAAAGCCGGCTGCCGCAGGACGGCCGCGCGAAGATTCGCATCGAATCGCGCAGCATCGACCTCCGCGTCTCGACGTTCCCGACGGTCCACGGCGAGGACGTGGTGCTGCGCATCCTCGACCGGGGGCGCGTCGCTCTGCAGCTCGACTCACTCGGCATCGACCCGTCCGACGTCGAGCTGCTGCGCGCCGCGCTGCGCAAGCCGTTTGGCCTGATGCCCGTGACGGGTCCGACCGGATCCGGCAAGACGACGACGCTTTATTCCGCCCTGCTCGAGATCACCACGGGCGAGCGATGCATCATCACGCTCGAGGATCCGGTCGAGTACGAGGTCCAGCAGATCCGGCAGTCGCAGATCAACGTGCGCGCGGGGCTGACCTTCGCATCCGGACTGCGATCGATCCTCCGTCACGACCCGGACATCATCCTGGTCGGCGAGATGCGCGACCAGGAGACGGTGCACATCGCGCTCAGCGCCGCGCTGACCGGCCACCTGGTGCTGACCACGCTGCACACGACGACGGCCGCCGGCGCCATCCCGCGCCTGCTCGACATGGGAGCCGAGCCCTTCATCGTCGCGTCGGCGATCAGCCTCATCGCGTCCCAGCGCCTCGTCCGCGCGCTGTGCCCGGAATGCCGCGCGCCGCTCAACCTCCCGCGGGTGGCCGCCGAACGGTTCAGGCTCGTGGGCGAGCAGGTTTTCGGTCCGCGGGGTTGCGCGGCATGCCGCCAGACCGGCTATCGCGGCCGCGTCGGGATCTTCGAATTCCTGCCGATCGACGAAGCGATCGTCACGTGCATCTACGAGCGGAAGTCCTCCGATGACATTCGGAGAATCTCCGGCCGGCCGACACTCCTCGACGACGGGTTGCGGAAGGTGCGGGCCGGCATCACGAGTCTCGATGAAGTCCTGCGGGTGATCGCCTGATGCCGGAGTTCTGGTACAGCGCCCTCACGGAGTCCGGCGCGGTTCGCGAGGGAAACATGTCGGCGCCGAACGAGAATGCCCTCGCCGACGAGCTCCGCGCCGCCGGCGCGTTTCTCATCAGGACGGAAATCCGGGGCCGGAACAGCCAGGCCGGCCGATCGGCCGTCCTCACCGATGGCGCGATCGACCGGAAGGACCTCCTCGCGTTTCTGGAGTACGTCGCCGGGTCGTTCGACGTCGGCATCCCCATGCTCGACACGCTCGACGACGTCGTGAATCGCCTGCAGTCGAAGAAGCTGAGGAAGATCGTCACCGAGATCCGTTACGCGGTTTCCGAGGAGGGAAAGAGCCTCTCGGCGGCTCTTGCCGAGCATCCGAAGGCGTTCCCGGAGCTGTACGTCGGAACGATCCGGGCCGGCGAGGCCAGCGGCGAGCTTGGCTACGCGTTGCGCCAGCTCGTCGAGTACATGGATTGGCAGGAGAACATCTCTTCCCAGATGAAGCAGGCGACCATGTACCCGGGCATCGTGCTCACGGCCGTGGGCCTTCTGGTCATCGGCCTCCTCGGCTTCGTCTTTCCGCGCATCACGCCGCTGCTTCGCGTGAACAACATCGAGCTGCCGCTGCCGACCCGCATCATCCTCGCCGTGTCGGGCTTCGTCCACGACAAGTGGCTGGTGTGGCTCGTGGGCATCGCGCTCGCGGCCCTCGCGGTCTGGCTCGTTCGCCGGTCGGAGGAGGGCCGCCTCGTGATCGACCGCTTCGTGCTCCGCCTGCCCATCGTGGGGAACGTCATCCGCGACGTGTACATGGCGCGCATCGTCACCTACCTCAGCCTGTTCTACCGCACCGGCGTCGAGCTCGTCCTGTCGCTCACCATCGTCGAGCGCATCATCGCCAATCGGGCGGTCGCCCGCGACGTCGCGCGCGCGCGGGAGCTCGTCACGGAAGGCGTTTCGATGGCGGCCGCGTTCGGCAAGAGCCCGCTCTTCCCCCCGGTCGTCATCCGGTCGATCGCGCTCGGCGAGGCGACCGGCAACCTCGACACGGCGCTCACGCGCGCCAAGGAGTACTACGAGCGCGAGATTCCCGCGGCCGTGCGGCGCATGATCATCGTGCTCCAGCCGCTGCTCATCGCCTTCATCGGCGCGGTGATCCTCATGGTGGCTCTCGCGATCGTCCTGCCGATCCTGAACATCTACAACTCGATCGGGATCCGCCGCTGATGGCCGCGCCGCGCAACTTCGCCGCCCTGATCGACCAGGACAGCGTGGCCGTCCTCGAGTACCAGCAGGAGAAGGCGGGCTTCCGGCTCGTGGACACCCGCACGCGAAACCGCCGGTTCACGACCCCGGAATCCGCCGCGGATGCCGTCGTGGAGCTTCTCGCCGAAATGAGCGCGAAGAACTCGACGCTCGCCATCGTGCTCCAGCACTTCGGGACGTTCTTCCACACCCTCGTCATGCCGCCGGCATCCGACGACGTGCTGCGGCCGGCGATCCTGCGCGAGGTTCAGCGCTCGTTCAACATCGCCGATCCGGCCATCGCGTTCACGACCGGTGAACCCATCGAGCGGCGTGACGCCGCACGTGCCGGCGGACAGGTCCCGAGGCAGGTCTTCATTGCCGGCGCCCCGAAGTCGGTGATCGAGGCGATCCAGGCGCGCTTCGCCAGGGAGCGCATCGACGTCGAGGGCATGACGGTCATACCGGAAGTATTCCGGCGCCTCTACGACGCGCTCGACGGCTCGACCGAGGCGACTGCGGTGCTCGTCTGTCTTCACAACGGCCCCCACGTCGCGTTCTTCGTGAACGGCCGGCTCGAGCTGGCCATCGAGCCGCCTCTCGCGCTCGAAGGCGAGGCGCCTCTGGACTCGGCGGTCATCATCGACCAGCTCGAGCGTGGCGCGATCTTCCTGCGCCAGCAGGCCCGCGGCACCGTGGCGACTCGCCTGCTCCTTTCCGCGCCCGCCGCCGACTACGACAACCTCGCCTCGACCATCGAGGCCCGGACCGGAATGCGGGTCGCGGCCCTCGGGCACGGTGTCGGCTCGCCCGAATCCGTGGTGGCGATGGGCGCCGTGCTCGCCGCCCGTGACACCGACAGGCTCGATCTCTATCCGCGCGCCCCGGCGTTCGACCAGCGGCTGAAGAACGCCATGACCGGCACCGGCCTGCTCACGACGACACTCGGGGTGGCTGCCGCCGTTGCCGCATTCTGGTGCGCGATGCAGGTCCTGACGGTGCGGCGCCTCCGCGCGGACGTCGAGCGCCTCCAGGCCCAGGTCGAACAGGCGTCGCCGGCGCTCGCGAAGGCCCGCGAGTCCATCCAGGGCCGGGAGAGGATCGCCGCCATCCGATCGGCGCTCGCGGGCGCGAACGTCGAGCGCGACGCCGTTGCGCAGCTCATGTCCATGGTGGCTGGCGCCTCACAGCCCGGAACGCGTCTCGACAGCATCGCGATGGTGCGCGCCGACGAAGGCTTGCGCACGACGCTCTTCGGTCAGTCGACCGGATCCAGCGGCCCCGCGGCGATGAGCGCGGCCACGTCGTACTACCGCAATTTCAGGAACGGCAGGCGACTGGCCAATCTCGAGTTCTCCAGCGCTTATGTGCCCCGGACTCCCGGCGAAAAGGGCATCGTCCCGCCGGGCGAGGATCTCCGGTTCACCGTGTCCTTCGTGGCGCCGGTCGGGGGCGCGAAGCCATGAGCTCGAGCGCGCAGGTCGGAGCCTGGGTCCGGTCGAACCCCAATCGGCTGCTGGCCATCGGGCTCTCGGTGGCCGTGATCGCCGGGTCGGTCTGGATCGGCGCGAAGGCGAAGACCGCGGCGGCCGAGCTGTCGGGCAAGCGCGCGGCCTGGGAGCAGACCTCGAATCAGCTCGCGACGGTGCAGCAGCAGTTCCGGGTACCCACGGCGACGGAGTCCGCCGCCCTTCTCGCGGAGTCGAGCCGGATGGGCGCCCTGGGCGTCCCGCCGGAGGAGAAGTTCAATCTCGTCGAAGCGGTCGGCCGACTCGCCGAGGCGGCAGCCCTGAGGTCCATCCGGGTCAACGCCATGGCGGCGCCCGACAGCCTCTTCCTCCCTGAGAGGTCCCTGCCCGGAAGTCGAATAAAGTCAGCCGATTACGTCCTTGTGGTCGAGTTCGCCGGGAGTTTCGCCGGGGCGGTGCAGTTCGTCAGTAGCCTGCCCCCCTCCGTACTCGTTGCCCGCATGAACGCCGGCCAGCGTGGCGGCATGGCGGCTTACTCGATGATCCTCTCGGTGTACGAGCTCGATGTCACTTCCGGCAACTGATCGAAGCCGCGTCATCCTCGTGAGCGTCACCGCCGTCGCGGCGGTGCTCGGCTTCGCGGCGCTGCGGTCGGTGAAGAGTGCCATGGCGGTGGCCGCGAAGCCGGTCCCGGCGGCGGACGTCCAGACGCTGACGGCGTTCCTCGGTCCACTCCCGGATTCTTCGAGCTTGGCCGCTGTCGCGCCCGGCACTATGGTAGGGGTGCGCGATCCCTTCGCAGCATCGGGCTCGCCCGCGAATCCACAGGTACGAAGTGCCGGGGGCATTTCCTCCCGTCCGAGGATGGTCGGGGACCAGCAGTGGATCGTGTCTTCAATTCTGTTCGAGGATTCCAGGCGATCGGCGATCGTTAACAACGCATGGGTCACGGTTGGTGATCCGCTCGGCGGAGGAGCACGCCTCACTGCCATCGAGCGCAAGCACGTCATCGTGACCGATGCAAATGGGACGCGGCATGT
The DNA here is from genome assembly GCA_946479895.1 of uncultured Gemmatimonadota bacterium. Next base: position 4,988 of record CAMLHT010000016.1, read on the forward strand.
GGTGCCGCTCCAGGGTGGTGAGTCGTGAATGATGCTTCGAGTCGCTGGGCGGTGACCGCCCGCGGTGTGGCCGCGCTGGCCGCCCTGTGCCTCTCCGCCGCGTGCGCGTCGGCGCCGCTGCAGCAGCCGGCGCCGTATCAGATCGGCACGACGGTGGCCCCGCCCCCTTCACTGCCGCCGGCGTCGACCGTTCCGACGATCACCGCCTCGCAGGCCGGCGAGGTGGCCGGCGGACCGCCGAGCATGGCGCCGGTCCAGCCCTCGATCGTGGGCATGCCAAGCACTCGCGTGAGCCTTGCCGCGAACAACGAGGACGTCTCGGACGTGATTTCGCGGGTGGCGCGACAGGTCGGCCTGACGGCGATCATCGATCCCGAAGTCCGCGGCCCGGTGACGCGCTCGCTCCAGAACGTTTCGCTGAGCGACGCGATGCTCAGCCTCGTCGGAAATCAGTACCAGTACCAGGTGCGGAACGGCGCCCTCGTCGTTTCACCGGTGCAGCTCGTCCAGCACACCTACACGGTGGATTACCTCGCGATGTCGCGCATCAGCACCGGCTCGACGGTGGTATCGCGCGGATCGCAGGGAGCCAGCGCGACCTCGAACACCAGCCTGATCGCGGGAACCACCGGCACGGGCACGGGTGTCAGCTCGACCGCGGGAGGGCTGGTTGCGAGCGGCGCCGACGTCATCCAGTCATCGTCGCAGGCCGACGTCTGGGGCGAGCTCACGCAGCAGCTTCAGTCGATCATCTTCGGCAGCGCCAGCGACAGCGTTCGCGGTTCCTCATCCGGGGTCGGTGGAGGCGCTCGCGCCTTCGATCGCTGCGACGGCCGGGTGTGTCTCCGGATCTCTCCCCTGACGTCGCTGGTCGACGTGACCGCGTCCCCCGAGAAGCAGGACGAGGTGGCGCGCTACATCGGCCTTTTCTCGGGCGCGATCGGACGGCAGGTCGCCATCAAGGCGCAGGTGGTCGAGGTGGGTCTCGATAGGACGCACAACTTCGGCATCGACTGGCAGGCGGTCATCGCTACCGCGAAGCGCTCGGCCACCGTGTCGAACACGCCTGGCACCTTCTCGACGGACCCTGCGTCCACCGTCACGGGAAACGCGACGTTCAACCTCGGCTTCGGCAGCTTCACCGTGAAGGCCGTGCTGAACGCCCTCGAGTCGATCGGCGACGTCACGGTCGTCGCGACGCCGTCGACGAATGCGTTGAACCAGCAGAAGGCCTCCTTCAACGTCACGCGCCAGCAGCAGTTCTTCAACATCACGCGGACTCCGATCGTGTCGCCGACCACGGGCGCACCGACCGGACAGTACAACGAGTCGACATCCATCCAGACCGCCACCGTCGGTCTAGTGTTCGACGTGCTGCCGCAGATCTCGGACAAGAACGTGGTCATGATGGCGATCCGGCCGTCGCTCACCAGTCTCGTGTCCACGCAGACGGTGGCCGGCGCGAACGGGGGCATCCAGGCGACGCTTCCCGTGATCGACCATCGCGAGACGGACACGATGGCGCGAGTCCGCTCCGGCGAGACGATCATGATCGGCGGCCTGATTCAGAAGCAGACCTCGAACACCCGGACCGGCGTTCCGATCCTGATGAGCCTCCCGGGCCTGGGACGCCTCTTCTCGAAGACCGTCGTCACCGAGCGCACCTCCGAGCTCGTCATCTTCCTCACGCCGGAAATCGTCAGCGGCCAGCCGCCGGGCGGGCGGTAGAGCCGGAAGCCATGTACGAGAGCTTCTTCGGACTCAACGACAAGCCTTTCGCGCTGACCCCGAACCCGAGGTACGTCTTCTACTCGCAGCAGTACCGCGAGGCCGAAGGCCAGCTCCTCTACGGGATCAACAATCGCGAGGGATTCATGCTGGTCACCGGGCAGCCCGGCACCGGCAAGACGACGCTCTGTCGCGACCTGATCGAGAAGCTCGACAAGAACAGGATCCAGTCGGCGCTGATCTTCAATCCGTTCCTCAACGCGCACGAGATGCTCGCCGCGCTGCTGGGCGAATTCGGGATTTCGGCGGTGCAGCATGCGTCCCGGAAGGAGCTGCTCGACCGGCTCAACCAGTTCCTCCTCACGCAGCTGGTGCTGGGCAAGAGCTGCGTCGCGATCTTCGACGAGGCGCAGCATCTCTCGACCGAATTCCTCGAGCAGATCCGCGTCCTCTCGAATCTCGAGACCGACCAGGAGAAGCTCCTCCAGATCATTCTCGTCGGCCAGCCGGAGCTGCTCGACAAGATCCGCACGCCGGGCATGGCGCTGCTCGACCAGCGCGTCTCCATCCGCTGCCGGCTGACCTACCTCGACGAGCAGGAGACCGACCGCTACATCCATCACCGGATGAACGTGGCCGGCGCGCGGGGCCAGGTGCGCTTCGACCCGAAGGCGGTCTCCGAGATCTACCGCGCGTCGACCGGCGTGCCGCGCCTCATCAACCTCGTCACCGATCGCGCGCTGCTTGCCGCCTACACGGACCAGAGCCGTGACATCTCGCCGGCTCACGTGAAGAAGGCGGTGCAGTCGCTCCGGGGCGAGGAGCCCGAGATCGCGCGGTCCTCGCAGCAACCGCCGGCAGCGATGGTCCCGCGCTCGCGCCCGAAGTGGCGCGTCGCCGTCCTCGCGCTGCTGCTGGTGGTGCTCGGCGGCATCACCGCGGCTACCTGGTGGCCACGGACCTCGCCGGAGGAGCAGGCGGAGGCCCTGTACTGGCGCGGCGCCATGCCGCGCTCCGCCGAAGATGGTGAGAACGCGTTCCGGGAGCTGGTGACGAAGTTCCCCGCTTCCCCTCGCGTTCCTGTCGCCCTTCTTGGCCTCGCGCAGTACGAGAATGCCCGCGGCAATCGGACGGGGGCTCTCCAGCTGTACCAGCAGGTCATCGACCACTTCCCGAACGATTCGGCCCGCGCTCGCGCCCTGGTTTTCACGGCGATGGTGCAGCTGGACTCCGGCGATACGGTTTCCGCATGCCGCTCGATCGCCGCGACGGACTCGCTCGCCGTCTCGGATCGCTTTCTCGTTTCGCGCATGGAGCAGATCGGCGCGATCTGCCCTCGTCCCGAAGTGGCGCCGGCAGGTACGCCGACGGACACGGTTCATGGCGCTGACACGGCCAGCAACGTGGTTCGGCCCGGGGTGACGCGATGAGCCTGATCAACGACGCGATCAAGACGGCGCAGCGGGAGCGTACTGGGCGCGCGCAGTCGTCGGCGAAGGATTCCCAGCCGCTGATCGAGGGTTTCTTTCCCTATGTATCGTCGACGCCGGCCAGGTCGCGCTCGAGGCTTCTCCCGCTCGCCGTGATTTCCGTCGCGACGGTCGCGCTTCTCGGCGTGGTCGGCTGGCTCGTGCTTCCGTCAATCATGGGGTCGCGGAAAACCCGTGCAAAGTCACCGATAGTCCTTCCACCCCGCGTCGCTGCCGCACCGATGAAGAAGGACTCGGCCCCGGCCCGTGCCGACGCTCAGGCCGTCGCCGATGATTCGAGCGTTACGGCCTCCCCTTCCGGAACGGCGCGTCCGTCCGGGACGGCGCCCGTCCCCGTCACCCCGCGGCCCGATGCGCCGAGGCAGACCGCGTTGCGCTCGGCTGACCCGCGCTCGACGCGGACCGATACCACGATCGTGAGTGCCGGGCAGCGCGTGGCTCTTGCGCCGCCGGAGCCGCGACGCGATCCGACTCCGGCCCGGGTCGACTACGAGGCCCAGGCCACCGTCCTGTTCAACGCCGGAGATCTCGCCGGCGCGCGGGAAAAGTTCATGCTGGCGACGCGATTTGCGCCCACCGCGCGCGCGTGGACCAACTACGGCGTGACGCTCCAGCGGCTTGGCGACCTTTCCGGCGCCGCCGCGGCGTACCAGTCGGCGATTGGAGTCGACGCGAACTATCTCGAGGCCTGGCTCTTTCAGGGCCGCCTCGCCGAGCTGCAGGGCGAGGTGGCGAAGGCCGTTCCGCTCTTCCAGCGGGCGCGCGCGATCAATCCGCGCAACAGCGAGGTCAACGTCGAGCTGGCGCGTCTCGAGTCCGACGCGCGCAACTGGACCGAGTCCCGCCGCTTCGCGGAGGATGCGGTTCGGGGTGATCCGTCGAATGCCCGGGCACACTGGTATCTGGCGATTTCGGCGGATCAGTTGCGCGACTTCGATGCTGCATCGCGGGAGTACGCCGCCTACCTGCAGACCGTGGGGGCCGCGGAACGGGATCAGTCCCGTTTCGTGGGCTACGCCCGGCAGCGTCTGACAGAGCTTCGGGGGAAACCGTGACCGTTCGCCGCGATAGTCTCGCGAAGGCTGCACCCACGCTCCTTCTCGCGGCCACGCTGCTGATCGTTGGCTGCGTTCGCCGGCCGGCCGCTCCGCCGTCCGAGTCGCCGTCTCCGGTTCAGGAGGTCGTTCCTTCCTCCCGGGCCGCATCGCCGACGCCGATGCAGGCCTCGCCGATGACGATGCTCCAGGAGGCTCCCGAGCCCTATGTCGACCTCGAGATGGTCGACGCCCCCGTCAAGCTGGTGCTTCAGAAGCTCGCCGAGCTCGGGAAGCTGGAGCTGATCATTCCGCCGAACCTGAACAAGACGATCTCCGTTCAGTACGTCCACGTGCCCGTTTCCGTCGCGCTGAAGGACGTCCTCGCGCGGTCGGGGTTGCGCCTGGGAACCGGCCCCGCCGCGAATCTGCCGTTCGATACGGTGACCGTGTTCTATCACCTGCCCGCGAACGTCGATTCAATGTCGGCGGATGCGATCATGCGCCGGTTCGGCGTGAGTCGCGCTATGGCGGAGTTGATCGTGAAGTCTCGGCGGCCGTGATGTAGCCGACTTGCACGGAAACAGAAAGGGCCCGGCGAGATCGCCGGGCCCTTTCGTTATTGCCGTCAGCCCTACTGCGCCGCCGAGACCAGGCGCCACTTCAGGTTCGTGATGACGCACGGATCGGTGGCCGGAGCCGCGCCCGGGCCCTCGGTCCAGACGATGGATCCAGCCGTGCTGCCGGCCGACGCGACCGTGCAGCTCGTGGTATTCGCACCGGTCGGGACGGTGCCGGTTCCACCGTCGTACAGGCGATCGATGGTCGCGACATTCGCGGCCGTCATGCCCGTCCCGCCGAAGGTCAGCGTGATGAAGTTGTTGTCCAGCGTCAGCAGGCTGTTGATCGTGAGGTTGAAGGCGCTGGTCGTGTACGTTCCCGTTCCGACGCTCTGGCTCGTCGGGAAGTACGGACCCTTCCACGAGTTGACGGCGCTGCTGGGATACGTCGCCCCTGTCAGGTTGCTGTCGGTGGTCGCAATCGGAGTGACGAGCTGTCCGATGTAGCGGGGATAGTTGCGCGTGTCGGTGGTGAAGTTGCTGATCGCGGTGCGGAGCGCACCGACATCGCCGGCGAGGGCGGCATTGTCACCCTTGCTGACCTGGTTCAGAACCGCGGGGACGACAACCGCTGCCAGGACCGCGACGATCGTGATCGTCACCAGCACTTCTGGGAGGGTGAAGCCGCGACGGCGGACGTTCTTGCTCATTGCTTTCTCCTGGTAGGGTTGAATCGCTGTGGTACGGCTGGGTGCTGCCGGTCGAACATCTGGGGTTTCTACTGAACCGGGATGGCGTAGTAGCTGAGCGTTCCCGAAGGGGACGTCCCGACCACCCACCGAACCAGCCCGGTGCTGAGCACTCCGTCATCCATCTTCTTGTCCAGGCGCGACGCGTTCGTCGAATCGAACGAGGCGATCTGGATTCGCAGGAACAACGCTCCGTTCACCGTCAGCGTGTCGAACGCCGCGGTGATGTTGGTATCGAAACCCGTGAGCAGGGCGGTCGCCGAATCCTTGCTGATGTAGGGACCGCGCCAGCGCTTGATCTGGTTTCCCTTGTAGAGGCCACCCACCAGCGCCTGGGTCGTCGTCGAGTCGGGCATGTTGGTCAGGGCCCCGACGGTCTTCGGGTAGCGCCTGACGTCCGCGAGGAACTGCTCGATTCCCGACCTGATGTTCGTCAGGTCCTGCTGAACCCGGCCTTCGTCTCCGGACCTCAGCTGCGAGCCGAACGACGGCACCACGACGGCCGCGATCACCGCAACGATCGCGATCGCCACGAGGATCTCGGCGAGACTGAATCCGGACCGCCTGTTTCGGACTGGCATGGGCTCTGGATGGTAGGATGGAACGACTTGCGATGGGCAGATCTTACCGAGGGCCAGTCACTCCCCCGTTACTCTCGATATTCCTGCCGTAACGACGGATCGATGAGGCGGGTAAACTTGAGAAAAACGGGTTTAACCACACCCTGACATCCGTTCTTCGCCAGTATTCTATGGCCGCCTCGTGACGCTTCCGTTATTCCGGTGTTGCGCCCTGTTACGATAGCCGTATATTCGTGCCCGAGAGCGATTTAGGTCGTCGCACTCACCTGTTTTCTCACCCGCGCCGCCCTTCCTGTGAGCCCTGACGACGGGGTCGTTACGGAAGAAGCCGTGAAGTTCCGGCTTCGCCTCCTGGGCCACCCTGCCCTGACGGCGTCTGACGGCAGCCACGTCAGCGGGCTCGGACCGGGAAAGCCGCTCGCCCTTCTCGCCTATCTGGCCGTCCGCCGCGAAGCACGGCGCGACGAGCTGGTCGACCTGCTGTGGGGTGAGGTCAGCGAGGCCAACGCGCGCAACGCCTTCCGGCAGGCCCTCCACCGCCTGCGGACGGCCCTCGGTGAGCAGATCATCCCCCTGGATCGCGACCGCGTCGAGCTCGCCCCCGGTGCGGGTCTCGCCGCCGATCGCGACGCGTTCCTCGCAGCCCTGGAATCCGGGGACGTGGCTGCCGCGATCCAGGTATACCGAGGTGATTTCCTCGAGGGCTTCGACCTCGGGGAGCCGGTCTTCGACAGCTGGGCCGACGCCGAGCGCACCCGCCTCAAGGGGCGCTTCCAGTCGGCGCTTCAGGGCGGCGCCGAAGCCGCACTCGCTTCGGGTCGGTGGCTCGAGGCCCTTCAATACGTCCAGAAGCTCACGGCCATCGCGCCCTTCGACGAGACCGCTGCGTTGCTCGAGGCGAACGTCCTGGTCGCTGCCGGGCGGACCCCCGAAGCGCTGGAGTCGCTTCGGCGGTTCAGTCAGGCCCTCCGGGAGCAGCTCGACCTTCCGCCGTCGCCCCGCGTTCGCGAAATGGTGTCGCGAATCGAGCGCGCCGAGCCGGCGCGCTCCCCGGCGGGCAAGCCGAAGGAGACGACGCCGTTCGTCGGCCGCGAAGCCGATGTCGGTCGCCTGATGGCGCTCGCTCGCGGCCTTTCTTCCGAGGAGGGCGCGACGCTGTTCGTCGCCGGCCCCACCGGCATCGGGAAGAGCCGCCTCGTCACCGAATTCCTCGCTCGTGCGCGGTCACTCGGGCCGATGCTCGTTCTTCGTGGACGCGAGCGCGCCGCGGGAACCGCGCTGCCCTACGCGTCCGTCGCCGAAGCGCTCCGCGGCGCGCTGCGCGCTCCAGGTGTTGCCGGCACGGGACGCCACCTCCTGGCGGAAGCCTCGCGAATTCTCCCCGAGCTGCGCGACAGCTTCGATCTTCCCGAGCCCGGGCCGATCGGGGCCGAGGGAGGCCGCCTTCGCTTCTTCGAGGGAATCGCCGCACTCCTCGACTCCGCGGCGTACGAGCAGCCGGTGTGCCTGGTGCTCGACGACATGCACCTGGCGTCGGCGTCCACCCTCGACCTCGTCGCCTACCTCACCGGCCGCCTGCACTCATCGCCGGTCCTCATCCTTCTCCTCCATCGCGACGACGTCGATGGACCACAGCGGCTGACCCTCGCCCGCTCCATGGACGCAGGCGAGGAGTCCGCCAGCCTGACGCTGCAGCTCGGACCGCTCCCGCCCGACGCCGTGCGCCAACTGGTCGAGAGCATCGTGCTTCCCCGCGACGTCGCCGGCCAGCTCGACATCGACCGGGTCGCGGAAGCGGCGGCGGGAAATCCGCTGCGAGCCATCGAGCTGGCGCGCCGCGCGCTCAACGGTGAGCTGCCGCCGGCGACTCCGATACCGCTGCGCGACATCCTCTGGTCGCGCCTGCAGAAGGCGTCTCCATCCCAGCGACGCGTGTTCTTCGCCGCGGCCCTTCTTCAGAGACGCTGCTCCCTTCGGCTGCTCGCCGCTGCCGCACATCTGCCGGAGCTCGCGGCATTCGATGCCGCGCAGGAGCTCGAGCGGCTCGGTCTCCTCGCGCAGGAAGCCGATGCTTACGTGATCGCGCACGACTTCACCAGCTCCTTCCTCGTCGAGGCGAGCGGACTCGCGGGGCGCGCGCTGCTCGCGGGGTGGGCCGCGGACGCACTGGCCGGCGAGCCATCTCCCCCCAGCGCCGAGCTGGCGAATCTGTACGCGATGGCCGGGCAGCAGTCCGTCGCTTTCCCGCATGCACGTCGGGCGGTGTACGAAGCCGCCGCGGTCGGCTCGGGGCAGGAAGTGCATCGACTGCTTGCGCTCGCGCTCGCGCTCGCGCCGGACACCCGCGCGCGCGAACAGGTCGAGGCCATGGTTGCCGCCTTCGGCTCGGGCAGGAAGCTGCTGGAATCTCCGGAGCCAGTCACTGGGCGCGTGCCCGACGGCGACGCGATGGCGGACACACCGTCCTCGCCGGCGCCTCCCGAAGCCTCGCCGGCGGTCGAAGCTCCCGCGCGCCGCGCGAGCCTCGCCGACAAGGCGCGCCGTCCACTGCTCACCCCGCGCCTCGCCGCGCTCCTGATCGTCGGGACGATCGCGACCGCCGCGGCCGTGGCCTGGCGCCAGTCGGTGACGGCCGTCAACGGTCCGCGGACTCTCAGCGACACCCTGCTCGTGGTCGAGCGCGGAGCCGAGCGCGGAAGCCGGCTGCTCGGTGTGTCCGGACCGCTGTCCCTCGCTGGCCAGGCGCCCTTCGCCGTGCCGTCCACCGAGACACTCCCCGCCTGGACACGGGCGCTGCAGCTGCCATGGATCCGACCCTCCGTGTCACCTTCGGGGCTCGTCGCCGTCGAACGCATGTCGGAGACCGGCACCGACATCTACCTGATGAGCGCCGCCGGCGCCGAGCCGCGTCCGCTGGTGACGGGACCGGGGACGGATGCGATCCTCGGATGGTCACCGGATGGGTCTCGCCTGATGGTGCGTCGATCGCGTACGCTCCCCGACGGATCGTTCGATGCGGACCTCTGGGCCTATTCGGTACGCGACGGAGAAACGACGACGGCTGTCCCGATCGATACCAGCGCGGCGCGGTCGGTCGAGGATGAGGCAGCGTGGTCTCCCGACGGCTCGCGCATCGCCTGGGTGGCGCAGGCCGGGCCAGCCCATCAGCGCGACGTCTTCGTCAGCCGCGCGGATGGAGGCGACCTCGCGAACGTCACGGAGAATCCGGCGGAGGATTATCACATCTCATGGTCCTCGGACGGGAACCTGCTCGCCTTCACCAGCGACCGTGACGGCAACCCCGACCTGTTTGCGGTGGAGTTCGAATCACCGGCCCGCCGGCTCTGGAGGCTGACGAGCACGCCGGACGAGGAAGACTTCGCGTCGTTCTCCCCGGATCATCGATTCGTCGCCTACCAGTCGACCGCCGGCGGTGACGCCGGCGTATACGTGATGCCGTCCCTTGGCGGCGTGGCAGCACGCGTGACGCCGGCGGGCGGGCAGTTCTCGATCGTCGGATGGCGGGGACGGCCTCCCGCCGGATACGTCGAGCGCATCAGGATCATCGGACCCGCCGTCGCCGAGGTGGGTGATTCCATCATGTACTCGCTGTTCGGCTCCGACCAGGACGGAAACACCCGACTGCCCGACAGCGTCACCGTCGTGTCGAGCGATCCGTCGGTCGCTTCGGTCGTGACGGTGCCGGCCGGAGAGGGGCGCCACACTTTCATGGTCCGCTTCCATCGCGCGGGTACCGCCGGCCTCATTGCGACGATTCCCGGATGGCGACACGACACCCTCGACTTGCAGGTGGGGAGGGTCGCCGTCACTTCGGTCGATGATTTCAGCTCGGAATTCCAGGCGGACCGATGGATCGCGATCGGGCAGCCACGTCCGCGGGTCGCGAACGAGCAGGGCCTCACGGTGCTCTATCCCAGCGCCGACCTGCAGTGGCAGAGCGGAATGCTTTCCCGGGGTAGCCTGTCGTTGAGCGACAGCGTCGAGATCTCGGCCGCCTTCAGGGCACCGTTCGCGGGCCGGCCGGTCGCCGGCGCCCTTCTCACCATCGGACTGCTTCCCGAAAAAGCTGCGATCGATTCCGTGGCGCCGCAGTTCCCCGATTACGTCGGCCTGTCATGGGATGGAGAATCGAGTCGCTTCATCTACTCGGTCGGTCCCCAGTCGAAGTCGGACCCCCAGTCCCTGATCGGGAGCGACTCCGTGCACGCCGTGCGCATCGCGGTCGGCGGCAATGGCGTGGTGAGCTTCTACGTCGACGGGCGGCTGCGGTGGACGTCGTCGATTCGCTTCCTGGGCGCGTCGACCGACCGGCGCGCGCATGTATGGCTCGGCGGCAAGGCGACGTCATCGTGGGGATCGATCGGCCGCGTGAAGGTCGTGCGCCGATGAATGGGCTGGCCGGCCCCCGCGCGGCCCGGAGCCGTCGAAATACGGGCTTCCTCCTTGCGGTCGCGGGGCTGGCACTCCTTGCGACCGTCAACATTCTCCCCAACGGCTTCACCTACGATGACCGGTTCATCATCGTCGGGAATCCCGCGGTACGGCACATCCAGGGGTGGAAGCAGTTTTTCCTGCTGCCGTACTGGCCGCTGCATCAGGGCGGAGACGGCTATCGGCCGCTGACGATACTGTCCTTCGCAATGCAATGGGCCGCATGGCCCGATCCGTGGTTCTTCCATGCCGTGAGCGTCCTGCTGTACACGCTGTGCGCGCTCGCCGTCTTCCGGGTGGCCTCGATGATCGTCTCTCGATGGTGCGCGTGGTGGACGGCGGCGTTGTTCGCGGTGCATCCGGTCCACGTGGAGGCCACGGCCGGCGTCGTCGGTCAGGCGGAGCTCGCGGCGGGGTTGCTGATCTTCGTCGCGGTCGGCCTGTTCATCGATGGTCGACGTCGCGGAGCGTTGACCGCTCGCCGGCAGGTCGCCATCGCATCCGTATTCCTCATCGCATGCCTCTTCAAGGAGCATGCGGTCGTGATCCCGATACTGCTGCTCCTCTGCGAGTGGGCATTCGTCGAGGATACAGGTGGATGGAGGAATCGCGTGCGCGGGATGCGGGTGCTGATCGCCCTCATCGGCCTGTTCGGACTTTCGTACCTCGCGATACGTTCTCTCGTGGTGCCCCTCGGGCTGGTCGGCTTCGCTCCGTACACGCCCTTCGTCACCCTGCAGGCGGGTCCCGCGACTCGCGCCATAACGATGCTTGGCATGGTGCCCGAGTGGATCCGCCTCCTCTTCTTCCCGATTCGTCTCTCGGCCGAGTACGGCCCACCGCGCTACGCCATCGGTGGCTGGGGACCGGCGCAGTGGATCGGCCTGGCGCTGGTGACCATCCTGGCTGCGGCGCTGTATGCGTCCGTTCGAAGGAACCGGACTGTCGCCTTTGCGATCGTCTGGTCGGTCGTGCTTCTCCTTCCCGTCAGCAACGTGCTCGTGCCGAGCGGTGTGCTGATAGCCGAACGGACGCTGTTCACGCCGGCCTTCTCGGCGTGCCTCCTCGTCGCCATGGCGATCACGTGGCTGGCGCCTCGCGTCGTCGCCGGTGGCAGCCTCGCGCGGACGGTGGGGCTCGTCGCCGCCGGCGGCCTCCTCGTCTTCGGCGTCGCGCGAAGCATCGTCCGGGCTGCGGACTGGCGGGACAACGAATCCCTGTTCACGGCGGCCGTGTCTGCCGAGCCGCGGGTGTACCGGTCGCACTACATGCTCGGGGCATGGTATCTCGAGACGGGCAGATGGCCGCAGGCGCGAGCGGAGCTGACGAAGGCCATGGCGCTTTTCGATCGTGATCCCGCGGTCGCCTACAATCTCGGGATCGGGTATTTCGGCGCTGGTGAATACTCGCGCGCGTTCCAGATGTTCGAGACGGTCCAGCGCGTGATGCCCGGTGTCCTCGACGCGAAGACGAAGATGGCGCTGGCGCTCGCCGCGGAAGGCAGGCTGGGCGAGGCACGAGACGTTGCCGCGGACGCCCTGAAGGACAAGTCCGACGACCCGGCCGCGATGCAGGCGATCGTTCGTGCGGCGGCGCTGGCCGAGAAGGTCGCGCGATCCGAGGCGCGCGTCCGGTGACCGGCTTGCTCTGGTGCGCGGGCACCCCTATCCATCCTCGCATGCATCGGCGGCGAAACGGGTTCGGCATGCTTGCCGTGGTGATGTTCGTGGGCGTGATGGCCACGATCCTCGCCATCTCCTATCCCGTCCTCATGCGCTTCGAGCAGATCAGCCGCGTGCGGGAGACGTGGAGGGTGCTCGAATCGATCCAGATGGCCACCTCGCAGATCACGCCAGCGCCGCCGGCGACCTACCCCGTATTCGCGCAACGGCTCTTCTCGGACCCCGGACGGATCTCGCAGCTGATCGGTCCGATCCAGAGCGGCGACGCCGCGAATTATCCGGATGCCTGTGGGTTCAGCTTCAACAACCAGCAGGAGACCCGGTGGTCGCAATGGGGGCCTTTTCTGGCGCGCAACTTCGATCCTGCCGTCGGCCTGGCGTCGCCCATCGGCATCATCAACGACGACTTCATCCGGATCTCGATTTCCGGCCAGTGGTACCTCATGGTCGTCATCGACCAGGCTGACCTCTCGGACATCGTGATGCTCGACCAGTTCGACAACAACGATGGCGCGATCGCGGGCAAGGTCCGGTGGGACACCATCACCGGATCCACCGCGCGTCTCACCTACATGATCACCAGCAACGGCGGGTGTTGACCTACTGGATCGGGACCAGCAGGTACTTGAGCGTGTCGGATGTCGCGGTGTTGACGGTCCAGCGAAAGAGCCCGGTCTGGAGGTTGCCGTCGTCGAATTGCGTGTCGATCGCCAGCGCGCTCGAAGAGTCGATCGCCAGGCAGAGTGTCAGGAACCGCGGATTCGTCGTGACGGCTTCCGAGAGGCCCGAGGTACCCAGCGTGTCGACGTAGAGCAGCGAGTCGAAGGCGAGGCCGTACCCGGTCGAGAGCACCGAAGTGCCCGCGCGGGTCAGGTACGGACCTTTCCATCGCTGCCCCTCCGAAACGCTGTACGGGCCGTAGATCGCGCCGCTGTCGCGCGGGGATGCCAGTGGATTGGTCGCGAGGGCTCGCGTCAGATGGGTGACGCGCTTCGGGTATTGCCCCACGTCGTTCATGAACTGCTCGACCGCCGACTTGATGTTCGAGGCGTCCCCCGCCACGCGCGCGGGGTCGCTGCGCGAGAGCTGGCTCATGATGGTGGGCAGCACGATCGCCGCGACCCCGGCGACGATCGCCAGCGCCACCAGGACTTCGGCCAGCGTGAACGCTGCCTTGCGTCGGGGATTCATGCGGCGCACCTTGGCTCGAGGGATGGAACTGGAACCGCCGGCCTTCAGGCCGCTATCATTAATCATATGACCATGGCGCGTCGCGGAGCCAGCATCATCGACCACGTCGCCGGTGGCGCGGCCCGGCGCGCCCGCTCGGGCTTCACGCTGATCGAGATGGTCGTCGCCGGAGTGATCCTCGCCCTGCTCGCCGCGATCACGATTCCGCAGGTCATGGACGCGCTCGACAAGAAGCGAATCACCGACACCTACGAGCTGCTTCAGGAGATCCAGTACGCCTTCACGAATTCGGACCAGACCGGATTCCTGAACGTCGTGCGGACGGGGGTGACCGTCAGCACCTCGAGCGTGGTGCCGGGACAGCTTTCGCAGCTCGTCACCCCCATCGTCTCGAACAGCGCCACGATTCGCAACAGCTGCAACGGCACCTTCCAGACGGTCACGGCCGCGACGACCTGGGCCTCGTACGGTCCGTTCCTCAAGCGCGCCGTCAGCACGACCGACGGCCTGAAGACGCCGATCGGCAACATCCAGAATACGCTGTCGCGCACGCTCGCGATCCAGGCCACGTGGACGCAGCCAGTTCATATCCGGCTCCAGATCAACAACGTCGATTCGGTGGATGCCGTGTCGCTCGACAAGCTGATGGACGGGGCCGTGGGAGCCAGCGCCGGCGCGATCCAGTACACGTTCTCCGCGGGCATCGCGACGGTCTTCTTCCTGATCCCGATCGTCAATCGCTGCTGATCAGCATCCCTGGTCGCGCACCGGGATGTTGTACTTGATCGTGTACTCGTTCAGCAGCGGCGACGCGTTGTTCGATGCCCAGCTGATCATGCCGTTGTTCGTGTCGACGGCGCCGTCGATCTTCGTGTCCACGAGATCCACGATGTCCTTCTCGGGCCCGTAGACGTTGATCTGGATGACTTTCACTCCGTTGAACGTCGTCGGATTCAGGATCGTGTCGACGGAATCGCCGGTGGAGATCAGGTAGCTGTTGATTCCTCCGGCGGGATTCAGGCGGTAGATGGGGCGCGCCACGTACGGACCCCGGAAGCGATTGACGTTGAGCGTCGGGATCGTGTTCGTGCAGACGTCGAGCGGGCTCGCCGGGATCGCGTACAGGTAGTCGAGCCGCAACGGGATCCGGCCGACGTCGTTGTAGAACATGAACAGGCCGGTGCGGAGCGACTCGAGCTCGCCGACGATCGCGTCCGCGCGCGCCGCCCGCGATCGCTGCATGAAGACGGGCACGGTCACCGCCGTGAGCGCGCCGACGATGACGATCGCCGTCACGACTTCGACCAGCGTGAATGCCGCTCGCCTCATGATCCCGCGCCTCGGCGTCGTCGCTGTGCGCTGCATTGTCGCTCCTCGCCTGACTGGCTCGATACCGAGGCGCCGGCCATGCGGCCGGCGCCTCGCGTGCATCGACTACGGACCGTTCCGGACGATACGCACCACGCCGTTCGGAGTCTTGCGATAGTTCCCGAACTCGTCGAGCACCCGCTTCTGGAGGTCGAACTCGAGCAGGCCCGTCGCCTGGTCCATCCCCGGCGCGGTGCTGCCGAACAGGCGCCACTGCAGCTGGAGATCGAACGCGATCGTCGATCCGAAGCCGAACAGTCCCGCGGCATTCTCGATTGGCGCGATCGACAGGCCGCTGGTGTAGTTCACCGAGATGGCCTGGATGGTCGGCTGACCCGGCGCCTCTTCGGCGCAGATCTCCATGCGGACGTCTAGTCCGTTCAGCGTCTGGGCCGTGCCGGGGTCCACGCCCGCGACGCAGTTCGGCGCTCCGAGACCGCCCGGCGTCAGGCCGGGGGCCGTGAGCACGCCGGCGCTGAACTGCTGGCCGTTGCTGCTCGCTTTCACGGTCAGCACGAAGTCACCGATGACGTTCGTGCGATTCGTGAACGCCAGGATGACACGGCTGATTCCCGCCCGCTGCTGGGTGATGCGGGTCGGAACGCCACCCGCATTCTGGAGCCCGTCCTCCTGGGCATCAACGTTCGACCGGTCGAGCTCCGGGAACGCCAGGTTGCTGCGCGGCGTGATGGTGAACGACCCGGAGTTGTTGTCCGGCGTGTTGTCGAGGGGCTGAATCGACGTCGCGGTCGCCGTGAACTGCACCACGACGTTCTCGGCGAAGGTGTACGAGAAGGGGCATTGCACGACGGCCCCCGCCGGGATCGAGATGATCGGCGTGGCCACCGTCAGCGGAACGGGCGTTCCGCCGGGAGGATTCGTCCAGACTTCGCACTTCACCGTCGCGTCGCGCGACGAGAAGTTCTGGAAGTTGGCGATGAAGTCCGCCGTCTTCCCCAGGGAGATCGTGTCCTTGGTGGCGCGCTCGACGCCGTCGACGAACATCTGGATGCCCGCGATCGCGATGCCGATGTCCACCCGCACGATGGCCTTCTGCGTGGCCACGAGCGTGTTGTTCGCGGTCGTCGACGGATTCTCGGCCACGCCGACGGGCTGGGCGGTGACCGCGATGGAGTACGACTGATCGAAATCACCGTTCCCCGCGAGGGTCAGCGGGAAGACGCAGGTCGCGTCGGTGGTCGTCGAGGCGGTGCCGGTGACGGTGCCCGGAACGGACTGCGAGACGTTCGTGGTCAGGTTCGTGACGAGCGCGGAGCAGGTCGCCGGAGCCGAGGTGACGGTCGCGCCGGTGTTGCCCAGCGCCCCGATCAATGCGACATACGACGAGGTGATTCCCGCCGGAACGGTGTCGATCGTGACGAGCCCCGCTCCGCTGTCACGGCGCAGGGACTTCACCACCAGGTCCACCGTGCGCGGCTTGACCACCTGCGCCACGGTGAGCGAATTGTTCGCGGGAGCCAGCTCGTTCGCCGCGGTCGGCGTGACGCTGACCTTGATCTGGTACACTGCGTCGGTTGTGCCGCTGGCGGAATAGCCGTCGATCGTGAAGCGGCATTCCGCGTCCGAGGTCGTCGTGGCGGGCCCGCTCACCGGGAGCATCGTCACGGCCGCGGCCGGCAGAGTCGTCACCGAGCACGTGAATGCCGCGCTGGATTCGCTCCCGCCGGGAATCACGCCGACCTTCGCTGCATAGCTCACCGGGCCGGAGCCCGCGAGCACGGGGTTCAGGGGCGACACCTCCCGGACCACCAGGTCGGTGGTCACGTCGGATGGCGCCGACGGCTTCACGAGGAGGGCGTCCTCCCTGCTGTCGTTCGCTGGATTCGGGTCGTTGGCGGCGGCCGCGATCACCTTGATGGTGAACGTTCCGCTTTCCGGGAAGGTGAGCGCAAAGTCGCAGCTGTTCGTCGCGCCGCCAGCGAGCGTGAACTGGCTGCGCGCCCACTGGATGCGGTCCGGCGTCGCGGCGACACCGTCGATCAGCACCGAGCACCAGACCGCGGCGTCGAGCGCTCCCGCCGGCGACGACACTGTCGCCGAGAACGAGTGCGTCCCGCCCGCCGTGACTTCACCGAGCGGCGTCACGGGCGAGCCGTCGACGATGCGGGCCAGGCTCGTCACCGCCACGTCGGCCGGCAGGCCTGCGCGGACGGTTCCCGTGACCGAGTTGTTGGTGGTGTCGCTCTCGAAGAACATGTCGGCGGCCACGGCGGTGACCTTGATCGTATGCTCGCCCGCGCCGAGGGTCAGGCTGAAGGAGCACGTTCCGGTCTGGCCGGGGCCGATGTACTGCGTCGCGCTGCCGACGTAGGAAAAGCCGAAGGCGCCGTGGCCGGGAACCTGGGGCACACCGTCCACCGACACGACGCATAGCGTCCGGATGCCGATCGTCGGCGGGACGCCGCCAACCGGCTTCGTATTCGCGAAGTCGACGATGTAGGTATTCGGCGATCCCGCGGCCACCGTCGTGAGGGGACGGCGCTCGCCGTTCACGAGGAGCTCGATGGATTCCGCCGAGAGGTCGATGTCCGGGAGGAACGCCGGGGTGGCCACGCCGCGTACGACAGCCATGCCCTTCTTGCCGGAGTGATTCCGGATGCTGGCCTGTACTTCGACGCGATACTCGACCGTGAACGTCCCGGGGAGCCGCGTCAGGTAGACGGTCCCGTCGGCATCATCGTTCTTCGTGGCGATCAGCTTCCCCCTGGCGTCGAAGATCTTGTACTGGATCTTCTCGAAGGTTCCGTTGGGGTCGTGCGTGCCGGTCGCCTGGTCGTAGCCACCCGTGCGAACGATGAGCGTCGCGCGGCCCGACGGCGTCATCACGACGGACACCGACATGTCGCACACGCCGCCGGACTTTCCCGGACAGGTGACCTTGCGGCCGTCAGTCGTGGTGGAGAGCGCCGCCGCCGTCATCGGCCCCTGCTCTTCCGAGACAGTCGGCGACGAAGGGTTCTCGCAGGCGACGAGGGCGAGAAGCGCGGTCGCGGCGGAAGCCGCGCGGATGACGAAACGATTCATGTTCGGCGCCCGGCGTCGGGTGTCAGCATGTGAGCGATTGTGCCCTCTGATCGGGGGCAGGCGGCGTTCTTCATTTTTCGGGAAGCAAGGTTCAGCCTTACGAGCCACGACAACTGAGCTGATCCAGGCGATACCGTTTCCTCGCCAGCCCTAAAATGTAGCCGTTTCCCGATGACCGCGGGTTTCTCGGCTGGACCACTATCGCAGATCTAGCTCAGCGGGGCAGCAAGGAAATACGCCAGCGTTCCGTCAGCCGTGTACCGGAACCTCCCCTCGAAGCCGGAATTGAGCTCGTTCGCGCCGTCGATGATCGAATTGATCGTCAGGGCCTGCTCCCGATTCAATCCTGTAACTCGTACAGCGAGAAATAGAGGGTTAGTTGGAATAAAGCCGTTGCAGGTAACCGAACTGCCGCTACTTAGCTGGCATAGCTCGGGCACGCCGTTCACCGCGTCGAACCGCGTGAGGGTGTTGCTGATGTCCGCCACGTAGCCGCTGCGCAGCATCGCGTTCGGGTCGCGCTCGATCGACGCCGAAAGGTAGGGCCCCTTCCAGAGCACCGCCTGCGACGCGGTGTAGGCGCTCCTGTGGGTGATGATCGAGTCGCATGGGCTCACGCGATTACAGACCGAGTTCACGAGCACCGGCTGGGTGAGATCCTGGATGTCACCGGGCATGATCCCCTTCATGTCCGACGTGAACGTCTGCACCGCCGTCGAGATCGCGTTCAGGTCATTGGCCACCTTGACCGGATCCGCCGAGTCGGCCTTCCGGATCACGGAGGGAACGACGAATGCCGCGAGTACGGCGAGCAGTCCCACGGTGACGACCGTCTCGACGAGGGTGAAGCCGCGGCGCGGCTGGCGCGCGAACGATGCCTGCTGGCTCATGATCCTGTCTTGCTCAGGGGACTCGCGAGGTAATAGGCGACCACGCTTCCTCCGGCCGTCGGAACGTCGTAGCGGAAACGGCCCTGGATGTTCGCGCCGGTATTCGGGCCGACCAGGACGTCGGTGTCGTCGTCGCCGTCGATCAGGCGGTTGATCGTCTGCGCCTGCCGCGTCGTGAGATTCACGATCGTGACGGCGGCGAACAGCGTATTCGTCGTCGTGAAAGTGCCGCCCGTACCGGTGCCCGCGGCGTAGAATTCCGCGGCGTTGTTCGTGGCGTCGTACCGGCTGACGAGGTTGAGCACGTAGCCGCGATATCCGGTGGACATGCTGTCGACCGGCAGCGGCCCGATCTCGGCGTTCACGTAAGGCCCGTTCCAGGCCACCACGTTCCCCTGCTTCAGGGCCGTCACGCTGTCGATGAAGCGGTTCGCGACCGTCGGCTGGACCAGCAACATGCGGATCTGGTTCGGCACGCCACCGACGTCCGTCTGGAACGTCTCCAGTCCGGTCCGGAGGGAGCTCAGATCACTGACGACCTTGACTGGGTCACCCGCGCCGGCCTTCTGGACGACCGTCGGCACCACAAACGCCGCAAGGACGGCCAGCAGGCCCAGCGTCACGATCGTTTCCACGAGCGTGAAGGCAGCGCGGCGGCGCGCCGGTTTGCGTGGTTTCATCGACTCCGGACGGTAGTCACAACGCCGACACCAGAGGGGCGGCGGTCAGATGCTGTTTCACGCGACCACACTATAAGATAGCTATTACTCCGGCGTTACTCCCGCTGGAACGGGCGTCACGGGATGGCTGGAAGCCGTTGCGGAGGCGCCTTTTAGGGACGCCGCAATTCGCGATTGCCCCGTGACCATCGCTGGTCTCGCGCGTGTTCCAGAAGGCCATCCACGACCCCCATTCCCGGGGTGGCTCAGCCGAGCCCGGCTCGGGGTCACGGATAGTCGTAAGAGCCAGTACCACTTAGGTTTCGATGACGCGCCTCCCCCAGGGGAGGTCGCTTCTTTTTTCAACGCGGGAGCACTCGGAATGCCGGATTTCGGATCGTGGGGGTCGCGGTGGTGGATTCCACTGCTGTTCATCGTCATTGCGGGACACCTGACGAATGTCTGCGTCACCCTGTTCCTGCATCGCGCCCAGACGCATCGCGGCCTGCGGTTGCACTATCTCGCCGCCCTGCCGATGCGCATCTGGCTCTGGATGAGCACTTCGATCGTGACGAAGGAGTGGGTTGCCTGCCATCGCAAGCACCACGCGTTCGCCGACCGTGAAGGCGATCCGCACAGCC
>CAMLHT010000017.1 GCA_946479895.1 uncultured Gemmatimonadota bacterium
GCGGTTCGAGGCGGCGCTCGCCGAGCGCGGACTCGCCCCGGTTCCCTCGTCGGCCAATTTTGTCTACCTGCCCATTGCCGGCGCGATGGGCATCGCGCGTGAGATGCGCGATCGCGGCGTCGCGATCCGCGCGTTTCTCGCGCCGGAAGCACTGCGGTTCACGATCGGCGACTGGCCGGTCATGCTCGAGGCGCTCGCCGCGTTCGACGAGGCCCGCCGATGCGCCTGAAGATCTTCGACTATGGCGCCGGCAACCTGCACTCGCTGGCCAAGGCCCTCGCCGGTCCGTCGGTGGAGATCATCGTCGAGCCGGATCCGCTCTCCGCGATCGACACCGACGTGCTACTGCTTCCCGGCGTGGGAGCGTTCGGTGCCGCGGCGGAGCGCCTTCGCCCGGGGCGTGAGGCCATGCGCGACGCGATCGACGCCGGACTGCCGACCGTCGGCATCTGCCTCGGCATGCAGCTCCTCTTCGAGCGGAGCGACGAGGGAAACGGTCAGGGTCTCGGGGTGTTCGAAGGCGAAGTGACCGCGCTGCGGGCGAAGCGGCTGCCGCAGATCGGCTGGAACACCGTTGAAGCTGGTGCCGGCGCGGCCGGCCTCCCAGCCGTCTACTACGCGAATGGATACGCCTGCCGGCCCGCGGACGAGTCCATCGTCCAGGGCTGGTCGACCCACGAGGGCGATCGCTTTCCGGCGATCGTCCGGCGCGGACGCACAGCGGGCGTGCAATTCCACCCCGAGAAGAGCTCCGCCGAGGGAGTGCGCTGGCTGCGCGAGCTGGTGGCCGAGGTGACCCGATGATTGCCATACCCGCGGTCGACCTCCGCGACGGCGCGTGCGTCCAGCTCGTCGGCGGCTCCTACGAGCAGGAGCGCGTGCGCATCGAGAATCCCGCCGTGGTCGCCCGGCAGTGGCGCGACGCCGGCTTCTCGCGATTGCACGTCGTCGACCTCGACGCCGCGACCGGCGCCGGGAACAACGACGCCGTGGTCGCCGAGCTCCTCGACACCCCGCCGATGGAGGTGCAGGTCGGCGGAGGCATCCGGTCGGACGAACGCGCCCGCGCGCTCCTCGATGCCGGCGCCGCCCGTGTCATCGTCGGCACTCGCGCGGTGGAGGACACCGCCTGGCTGACATCGCTCGCCGGAGCATTTCCCGATCGCGTGATCGTGGCCGCCGACGTTCGCGAGCGCCGCATCGTCACCCACGGCTGGGCGCGCGCCCAGGCGCGCGACGTCAGCGAGTTCGTGGGCGGCCTCGCCGGCCTTCCGCTCGCCGGCGTGCTCGTCACCGCCGTGCACCGCGAAGGCCGCCTCGCGGGCACCGACCTACCCCTGATGGCGGAGCTCGCCCGTGGCTCCGCCCTGCCCATCATCGCCTCCGGCGGCGTCAGCACGCTGGAGGATCTCGAGGCGCTCGCGTCCGCCGGCGTCTTCGCCGCCGTCATCGGCATGGCCCTCTATACCGGCGCGATCGATCCGCGCGCCGCTGCCTCGGCATTCGGACAATGACCACACTCAAGCGACAGACCGCCGAAACGACCGTTCGCGTTGCCATCGCCCGCGACGCGTCCGCAACGGCCATAGACACCACGCGGCCGTTCCTCGACCACATGCTGACGGCTCTCGCGAAGTACTCGGGGCTCGGCCTCACCGTCACGGCGACGGGCGACCTGCCACACCACATCATCGAGGACACGGCGATCACGCTCGGCGCCGCGCTCCGTGAGGCGATCCCGGCGACCGCCGCGCGCTACGGCGACCGCACGATCCCGATGGACGACGCGCTCGTCCAGTGCGTCGTCGACATCGGAGGCCGGCCCTACTATCGCGGCGGCCTGCCCAGCCGGATGTACGACCACTGGATGCGGTCGTTCGCCGACAACGCGCGGGCGACGATCCACCTCCGGGTGCTCCGCGGCTCCGACCGCCACCACATCGTCGAGGCGGCGTTCAAGGCGCTCGGTCTCGCGCTTCGCGACGCGTTCGTGGAGTCCGGGTCGGTCTTCAGCACCAAGGGCCAGGTGGCCCTGGAGGTCGAGCGCTGATGCTGACCCGACGACTGATCGTGTGCCTCGACGTTCGCGACGGCCGCGTGGCGAAGGGCGTGCGCTTCGAATCGCTGCGCGACGTTGGCGACCCGATCGAACTGGCGAGCCGGTACGAGCGCGAAGGCGCCGACGAGATCGTGTTCCTCGACATCGCGGCCAGCGACGAACGCCGGTCGACGCTGCTCGACGTCGTGCGCCGCACGGCCGAGTGCCTGTTCATACCACTGACTGTCGGCGGGGGCATCGGCTCCGCCGCCGACGTCGGCTCCGTCCTGCGCGCCGGTGCCGACAAGGTGAGCATCAACACGGCCGCGATCGCGCGGCCGGCGATCCTCACCGAGTCCGCCGACCGCTTCGGATCGCAGTGCGTCGTCGCGAGCATCGACGCGCGCCGCACCGGGGACGGATGGGAGGTGCTGGCCCGCGGCGGGCGCCAGCGCACCGGCCGCGACGCCGTCGCATGGGCGGAGGAATGCGCGCGGCTGGGCGCCGGCGAGATCCTCCTGACGAGCGTCGACCGCGACGGGACGCGCGACGGCTATGACGCCGAGCTGACCGCGGCGGTCGCCAGCGTCGTCTCCATTCCGGTCGTCGCGTCCGGCGGCGCCGGCTCGGCCGCGCACGTCGGGGACATCCTCGCCTCCGGGCAGGCCGACGCGGCGCTCGTCGCCGGCATCCTGCACGACGGCCTGACGTCCATCGCCGAGATCAAGCGCGAGATGCGGGAGCGCGGCCTCCCGGTCAGGATGGCGGCATGACGAAGCCCGACTCACTGCTGTCGGCCGTGGAGGAAGTGGCGCGCCGCGCCGGCCTCGTCGCGCTGGACTATTACCGGAAGCGCGTGGACGTCGAGACCAAGGCGGACGGATCGCCAGTCACCATTGCCGACCGCTCGGCGGAGCGTGTCGCGCGCGAGTGGATCCAGGGGCGCTTTCCAGGCGATGCGATCGTCGGCGAGGAGTACGCAGCGACGAACAGCGGCGCCGGACGCAGCTGGATCATCGATCCCATCGACGGGACGAAGACCTTCGTCCGTGGGGTTCCTCTCTGGGGAACCCTCATCGCGGTCAGCGAGGGCGACACCGTGCTGGCCGGGGCGGCGTTCTTTCCCGCGCTGGAGGAGATGCTCGTCGCCGCGGTCGGCGAAGGCTGCTGGCACAACGGCGCGCGGGCCCGTGTGTCCGACGTCGCGACGCTCGCCGAGGCGACCGTGCTGACGACCGATGAACGATTCGCGGAGACGCCGGCGCGCGGCGTGGCCTGGCGACGGCTGGCATCGCAGGCGGCGATCGCCCGCACGTGGGGGGACTGCTACGGTTACCTGCTCGTCGCGACCGGCCGCGCTGAGGCGATGACCGACGGCATCGTCGCGAAGTGGGATACGGCGGCAGTGGAGTGCTGCGTGACCGAAGCCGGCGGCGTGTTCACCGACTGGAACGGCAGCGCGACGGCATTCGGCGGCAGCGCGATCGCCACGAACGCCGCCCTGGCGTCCGACGTGCGGAGGGTGCTCGCGTGACCATCGATATCGACACCCTCGATTTCGCGAAAGGCGGCGGGCTGGTCACCGTCGTGACGATCGACGACGTCTCAGGCCGCGTGCTGATGGTCGCGCACGCCGACCGACTGGCGATGGAGCGAACGCTGGAAAGCGGAGAGATGCACTACACCTCGCGCACGCGCGGCCCGTGGCACAAGGGCGCGACGAGCGGCAACGTGCAGGCCGTGGTGTCTCTCGAGGCGGATTGCGATCGCGACGCGATCCTGGCGCGGGTGCGGCCCGCGGGGCCGGCCTGCCACACGGGAACAAGGTCCTGCTTTTCCGCGGCGCGCTCGGACACGCTCGACCGCCTGGACGCCACCATCGAGGCGCGCGCGCGCGACGACGACGGATCCACGAGCTACACGAAGCGGCTGCTCGCCGACCGCAACCTGCGCCTCAAGAAGATCGGCGAGGAGGCCGCGGAGCTCGTGCTTGCCGCGGCCGATGCCGACGCGCCGCGGGCGGTGGAGGAAGCCGCCGACCTGCTCTACCACTCCCTGGTCGTCCTGCGGTCGCTGGGACTGTCGCTCGACGACGTGCGCCAGGAGCTCGCGCGCCGCGAGCGGTGATTCAGGGCGGGAGGATCGTGAGGGTCGCGCTGCGGCCCTCGTGCCCGTTGAACCAGCCGCGGATGCGCAGCTGGCCCGGGCGGACCGTCCACCCTCCGGCGGTCCAGTCGCGCAATCGATACCTGCGCTCGTTGTGCCCGTACGAGTGGGGACCGAACACGAACACCGAATCGCCCCAGTAGTCGACCGACGGTCCGGCGTTGAACGGCGAGTCGTCGGTCGCGAAGCGGACGCTGCCCCAGAGCCCGCGGCTGCGGGTCGGGTCGTTCGCGAAGACGTACGGCGGGCCGCCGCTCCGAATGCGGATCTCGCGGTCGCTCGGATTCAGCGCCCGCAGGCGCACGACGATTTGCGCCGTGTCGGTGAGCCGGATGGAGGCGGGAGTGACGCTCACCCACACCACGATCCCGACGTCAGTGTTGGGCGTCGTCATCCAGTCGGTGCACCCCACCCCGGCGACGAGCGCGACGCACAGCGCCGCGAACGCGCTACGTCTCGTAGTTCTTCGCGATCCGTCGGCCGGCATAGATACCGAGTCCCGTCCCCAGCATGCTCACCATGAATGCCGTCATGAATCCGACGCGGGCCCCGAGCCACCACCCCGCGTAGCCGCCGATCGTCGCGCCGATGAAGCCCAGGATCTTCGTCATCGCCTGTCCCCCGCGGCGAACGCCGCCCGCGCCGCTTCCGTGAGAGCCGCCATCATTTCCCGCCAGGGGCGTGGACCGTAGCTCAGCCGCGCCACTCCCAGCTCGGCCAGGCGCCGCGCCGGAGGAAGCTCGGGATGGTACAGCACGTTCACCGGCAGGGGTGACGCCTCGCAGACCCGGGCGATGAGCGACTCGTCACGAAGCCCCGGCACGAAGAATCCGTTCCCGCCCGCGTCGGCGTAGGCCTTCGCCCGGGTGATGGCCTCATCGACGTGGCCGGCATGCGAGCCAGCGTCGCTTCGGAGGAAGATGTCCGTGCGCGCATTGATGAACACGGGCACGCTGGCGCGATCGGCTCCGCGGCGGGCGGTGGCAATGCGCGCGACCTGCTCTTCCGTGCAGTAGATGACGCCCTGCCCCACCCACTGGTCCTCGAAGTTGAAGCCCACCGCGCCCGTCTCGACGATTCGCGCGACGTTCTCCTCGAGCGCCCCGCCGCCGCGCGCGTACCCACTCTCGAAGTCCACGCTGACCGGAAGATCCACCGATTGCACGATGCGCTCGACGACCCGGCACACCGCGTCGAGCGGGATCTGCTCACCATCGGGGTAGCCCCAGGCTGCGGCCATGGACCAGCTGCCGGTGGCGATGGCGGCGGCCCCGGCGTCCGCCACGGCCTTCGCGCTGCCGGCGTCCCACGCGTTGAACAGGATCAGTGGATCGGCCTTCACATGGAGAGCGGCAAATGCGCGCGCCCTTGCCTGTTGCGGCGTGGTCATGCCTGATACTAAGCTCGCGTCCGGAAAAAGCAGGTCCCTCGCTTCGCGCGGGATGACGCCGTGCCTTCCGCAACCCGTCGTGACCTCCCCTCGTACGGACGACCCATGAAATACGCGCTTCTCCTCGCGCTGGCGCTTCCACTTCAGCAGTCCACGCCCACCGGCGGCAACATCGCGAAGCTCGTTCCGCCCGTGCCGACGCCGGCGTCGTTCATCTCCGACGCGCGCGGTGTCCTGAGCGCGGCCGACCGGGCGGCGCTCGACGCGCGCATCAGGACCATCCAGTCGGCGGGGCTCGGCGACATCGCCGTGGCGATCCTCCCGTCGGTCGGCGGTTATTCCGCGAACCAGGTCGCCGTCGAGATCTACCGCACGTGGAAGGTCGGCAGCGTGGCCGCGATCGGATCCGCGCATCGGAACGTGGGCGTCCTGATCCTCGTCGTCCCGAAGGAGCTGGCGCCCGACAACCGTGGCCAGTGCTGGATCAACACCGGCACCGGGGCGGAGGGAATCATCACCGACGCCACGGCGGGCACGATCTGTCGCGACTCCATCATCCCTCACCTGAAGAACCGCGATCATGCGGGCGCGATCGGCGCCGGCATCACGGCCATCGAGCTGCGCCTGCGCGGGGACGCGGACCTCGCGTCCACGCCGCAGACGGCGGCCGACCTGCCCGCGGAGGACGATGGCGGCGTGCCGGTCGTGCCCTTCGCGATCGGCGGCGGCCTGCTGGCGCTCATCTTCGGGGCGGTGGGCGCCAGGCGGTGGCGACGCAACCGCGTGCGGGCCTGTCCACGGTGCGGGAGGCCCATGCGGCGCCTGGGCGAGGCCGCCGACGACACGAAGCTCGAGGCGGGCGCGCGGGTCGAGGAGAAGATCGGCAGCGTCGACTACGACGTGTGGGTCTGCGACTGCGGCGGATCGGCGGTGATCCCGTACCGGAAATGGTTCTCGAAGTACTCGGAGTGCCCGACGTGTCATCGCCGGGCGGCGTCGGCGAAACGGAAGACCATCGTCCCGGCCACCACGTCGTCGTCGGGATCGGCCGAAGACCGCTTCACGTGCAAGGCATGCGGGGCCGCGTGGACGGTGATGATCGTCCTGCCCGAGCTCTCGACGTCGAGCTCCTCCTCGTCGGGCGGCGGCGGTGGCAGCAGTGGCGGCGGCAGCTCGTTCGGCGGGTCGGGCTCCACGAGCGGCGGCGGTGGAGGCGGGAGCTACTGACCTACTTCGCCGCCCAGCGACCGCCGATGGAGAGGACGTGCGACGCGAGGGCCGAATTGTCGAAGCCCGTGCCCGCGTTCGAGATGTGGTGAAAGCGGTATACGAGCAGCACGCCGCGTCCGTGCCGGTCGAGCAGCTGCGTTCCCGCCTCGATGGCGCCCGTGAAGTTGAATCGCGTCGAGAGCTCCGTCGGCACGCGCTGGTCGAACAGCAGGAAGCCGCCGGTCGCGCCGAGGGTGTACTGCAGCGCGTGGGCGCGCCGGAACACCATCGTCAGCCCGACGGGACTGCCACCGGCGCCGCGCGGTGAGCCGGGCGGGAACCGGCAGGCCCTCGCGAGGCTGCAGCGCGCGCCCGTCGTCACCTCGAGCGTCTCCCCCTTCTCCAGGGTGAAGACGTACGACGGCGACAGGAGCGCCATCGGAATGACGTCCACCGTATAGTCGAGCGCGACCCCCGGGCTTTCGGCGATCCGATGCCTGAAGCGGGCTGCCCACAGCATGAGGCTCATGCCGCGGACGTGGCCAAGGACGCCGAGCCGGGGCGAGCGGGACGCATAACCCGCCCAGAGCTCGATGGCATCGCGCCCGGTGCGGTCGGCGGTGGAATCGGGCGTCGCCTGCGCCGGCAGCACGGCCGGCAGGCACAGGCAGAGGGCGACGAGAAGAAGACGCGGCTTTATGGGAGGACCTGCGGCTGCGAGAGGCGGCGTGGCGGGCGGGGATGCAGAATAACCGCTGGTGGAACCCCGCGCGTCACACCGCGTTCCCTCCCCGCTCCACGCGTCAGGTTTCGGCGATGCAGCATCCCATCGCGCAGCTGATCCAGATTGGCGGATCATCGGGGCCCTGGCGGCTGAACGAGACCAGGCTCACCGACGATGCGCCGCCGGCCGCCGCCTGCGCGCAGGTCTTGAAGTCCGCGCGCGCGCCGCGAACGAACGGATGGTTGCACGGGGTGAACGGCCCGCTCGCAACCGTGCGATGCGTGACGCTCGAGCCCTGGGTGTCGAGCTCCTCGAGGATCCACGTAGCGCGGCCGTTCGTCGCCGGCTGGACGATCAGGTAGTACACGTACTGCGCGCCGCCGCGCATGTTGTAGCGCGCCTCCATCTCGATGCCGCGGTTCCGGAGACGGGCGGCGACGACCCCGTATCGCGGGAGGTTGGCCGGGGAGAGCGAATCGGCGTCGGCGACGGCGTCGGCCCGCAGCGTGACGAGGCGGCCGGCCGCGCACTCGGCCGGGCCGCGGCACTTCCGCTGCCTTTCGGCGCCCTGGCCGTAGCGCAGCGGGCGCACGAGAGCCGCGAACTGGGCGCCCGTGTACTGCGCCAGCGGCTTCGTCAGGTCGCCCGACAGCGCGCGTCGCGCCGGCTGCTCCGTGCGCGCGTGCGCCCCCATCGTCAGCAGCGACACCGCCGCGACGGTCAGTCCCTTCATTCGAGCACTCGTCACTCGCTCTCCCTGATGTGTCTGGTGATCAACGTGCCAGCGCCTGCATGCGCTGGACGGCCGGCCTGAGGGCCGGGTCGGCGCTCGACCACAGCTCGACGACGCTGCGGGCCCAGCGCGCCGCGGTAGCCCTGTCGTGGCGCGCGGCCGCGAGGTCGGCGCGAAGGAGCATCGCGCGTCCGAGCGCGGCGGACTGCGCGACCTCGAGCACCGCCGTGCGGGCGCTCAGCGTCGGAAGCGCGTCCAGCACGAGGTCGAGCTGGCGCTCGGCCGCGGCCGTGTCACCCGCAGCGGCCCTCAGCCACGCTTCCTGGAGCGTGAAATCCAGCGCGAGGTCGCCGGGGCGGAATCCGGCGCGAAGCCCCGCCGCCGAGTCGAGAATCGCGCGCATGTGAACGAAATCGCCGGCGACGAACGCGCGCTGCGCGCGATCCAGTGGCGTCGTCGGCGACAGGTCCCGGTAACCGTCGGCGCGAACGCAGGGGAACGAGAGCGCGGCCGGTTGCCAGATGACGAGCTGCCGGACGGACGTGCGCCTGTTGGGCGCGATATTGCTGTCGAGCAGCCTGTCGAAGTCCCGGCGGAGGGCGCCGAGCGAGTCGTCGCAGACGCCGGACGCCGCGCGCGCGAGGTAGCGCGAGCCGGCCGCGGCGAGCGGCGGGGCGACGCCGATGTTGGAGTAGCGGGCCGTCGTCGCCGCGGTGTGCATCGTGGCCGTCGCCTCGACACGCCCCGTCAGGGCGGCCAGACCCGCGAGCACGTCCGCCAACTCCGCCGACGGAGTCTCCTTCGTCGCCTTGAAGATGGAATCGACGATGACGCGCGCCGCGCGGAAGTCGCCTTCCTTCATCCGGATGCGCGCCTGCGCCGCCGCGAGCCGCGCCTGCTGCGCGCGGTCGTCGGCGAGCTTTCGCGCGTTCCGCAGGGCTGCCTCGGCACCGCCGTCACCACCATCGAGCAACCCGCGGATCTCGCGGGCGAGCGCCAGGGACTCCCACGCGTCGGCGCTCTGCGGCGACGATTCCACCCACTCGCGCGCGAAGCCGAGGAGGATCTCCTGATTTCGCGCCAGGGCCTGTGGCCAGGTCGGCGAGATGGTGGTCGGCGCGACCGACTGGAACGCCGCGAGCGGGAACGGCGTGAAGGCGAGGGTATCGCCGTCGAGCGACGGATAGGCGAGCACGCTGATCCCTTCCGGCACTGCCCGTCCGCGCCGGACCGACGCCGGACTCACGGGAAGCAGCCGCGTCATCAGCGAGAACGGCACGGCCCGGCGCGCGCCGGGCGAGAGCTCGACGACGCGGCGATAGGCGCGGCTGGCCGCCTCGTAGCTGGCGGCGAAGCGCCATCCGGAAGGGCTGCGCGCGTCCCGCACGACGGTGCTGTCGAGGGCCTGGCAGTCTCCCAGCCCGTACCATGCGAGGACGTCGAGCGTGTCGCGGTGCAGCTGCGCCGCATAGGCCGAACAGGCCGCGGCGGGGCGGCCGGCCGCGATCGCCACGAGCCCTTCGGCGAGCAGTGAGTCGCGGCCGTGGAGCTGCGACCGGTATGACTCGAGCTGGCGCGCCGCGACGCGGAAATCCTCGTTGACCGTCCGTCGCGCGAGCGCGTACGACTGGGCGAGCCAGAGCCGGGCCGCAACGCTGGATGGCTCACGCGCCACCGCCGCCGCCAGCTCCGACTGCGCGCGCGGAACGTCCCACGCGTCGATCGCCGCCCTGCCCGTCTCGAACGGCGTGTCCGATACCGGCGCCGGCGCGCCCTGAAGCGTCACCCCGCCGCGGCCACCGCCGCCTCTCAGCGTTGGCCAGAGCACGAGCGCTATGACGGCCACCGCCGCGACGCCCACGCCCAGCTCGATCTTCCGCCGGCGCATCGAGCGCAGCGCGCGCTTCGCCCCGGAGTCGCGGCGCGGCTTTTCGGCCTTCAGGAGCGCGGCGTCGATCGCCTCGACGAATTCATTCGCGTCGTCGAACCGGTGGTGCGGCGCGCGCGCCAGCCCGCGGTCGAGGAGGGTGTCGAAGTAGTCCGGGAGCGGCGGACCCTCCTCCCGGCTCTACGCCAGCAGGTAGCTGCGGCGCTCGACCAGCTCCTGCGGCGTGTTGCCGGAGAAGAGCTTCGTCCCGGCGATCATCTCGTAGAGCACGCAGCAGAGCGAGTAGATGTCGCTGCGCCCGTCGAAGCCGGTCAGGAACTGCTCGGGGCTCATGTAGCCCGGCGTGCCGACCAGCGTGCCGTGCGCCGTCACGCCCGGCTCCAGCTCCTCGAGCGGCCGCGCGATGCCGAAGTCCGCCAGGCACGCGGTGCCGTGGTAGAACATGATGTTCTCGGGCTTCACGTCGCGGTGAATGATCCCGAGCGCGTGCGCGTGCGAGAGCGCCACGCCCACCTGCCGCGCTATGGTGAGCGCTTCGGCGATGGGCAGCGCCTTCTGCACGATGAGGCGCTCCCGCAGCGACCCGCCGTCGACGAACGGCATGACGAAGTACAGCCGGCCGTCCACCATTCCCGAGTCGTACGTCGGCAGCACGTTCGGGTGCTGCATCTTCGCCGACACGCGAATCTCGCGGAGGAAGCGATCGCCGGCGATGCGGCTGACGTCACCGTGGAGGACCTTGATCGCCACGAGGCGATCGTGCTTCAGGTCGCGCGCCTGATAGACGGTCGCCGCGGCCCCATGGCCGACTTCGCGTATGAGCTCGTACTGGTCCTTGAATGCCGTGACCAGTGACCGGGGGAGGGACGACTCGGCAACCATGCGTCGGTGACGTTTGATGGGCGCCGGCATCATCGCCGGGGGAACCGTGTGAGGTTGCGCGAAGATACGGCCTGAACCGTAGGACGCCAGTGCCGCTGGTATCCGCGGCCGGTCCCGTTGTGGGTGAAGCGGGCATAGCAAGGTGGCGGCGGGCGAACGACAAGCGGGCGCGGCCATGGTGCCCGGCGATTTCGATGTCAGGCCGTTAGCGTTGAACGATGCCCGAATCTCCGACCGACGCCGCGCCTTCCACCGAGCTGCTCCATGCCGCGCTCGAGAAGCTCGACGCCGGGGTGATCGTCGCCGACGCCGAGGGAAAGCTCGTCTTCGTGAACGAAGCCGCGGCGCGGATGCACGGACTCGCGCCCCTCGGTATTCAGCCCGATGCATACGCCGAGGCGTACCGCCTCTTCACGATCGAGGGAGACGAGTATCCGACGCGCGATCTCCCGCTGACGCGGGCCGTCCTGAACGGCGAGATCGTCCGCGACGCCCAGTGGCGGGTCCGCCGTCCCGACGGCACCGAGGTGGTCGCCGTCGGCAGCGCGCGCCCTGTCGTCGACGCAGCCGGCA
Organism: uncultured Gemmatimonadota bacterium; assembly: GCA_946479895.1. Next base: position 11,604 of record CAMLHT010000017.1, read on the forward strand.
GGCGCCTGGGCGCCGTGCTCACCGTTCGTGACGCGCAGACCGACGCCGAGCGCGAGGCGGAGCTCCGCGATCGCGACCTGCTTGCGCGGCGGCTGCGCGCGGCGTTCGAGCAGAGCCCGGTGAGCACCGTGGTGTACGACGCCGAGGGCCACCCGATCGCCGTCAACCCGGCCTTCGAGAAGCTCTGGGGCGCATCGCTCGCCGACGTCCCGCCCGGCTATTCCGTGCTGAGCGATCCGCAGCTCGAGCTCGCGGGCGTGATGCCGGAGATCCGACGGGCGTTCCAGGGACATGCCTCGAGCATCCCGCCATTGCGTTACGAGATGGCCGACACCGCCGGACGCGGCCGGGTGCTGTGGACGCAGGCGCATCTCTACCCGGTGCGCGACGCGGACGGCGCCGTCGAGCAGGTGGTGCTCACCCACGAGGACGTCACCGGGCGGCGCGAAGCGGACTTCGCCCTGTCGCGCGCCCTCGAGCGCACGCAGCAGCTCCAGACGCTCACCGCCGCGCTGTCGCAGGCATCCACGCCGGACGACGTCGGGGGCGTCGTCGTCGCGCACGCCCAGCTGGTCATCGAGGCGCAGAACGTCATCATCACCCGGCTCTCGCCGAGCGGGGACAACCTCGAGATCCTCAACATCGGCCCGATCGACGGGGGCGTGGTCGAGCCCTGGCAGACCTTCCCGGCCGACGCCGCGGTTCCCCTGGCCGACGTCGCCCGAACCCGGACCGCGCTCTTCATCGAGAGCCGCGAGGAGTGGGTCGCGATGTATCCCGGCCTCGCCGCGACGCTCGAGGAGACGGGCCACCGGGCGTCCATCGTCGCGCCGCTGGTCGTGGATGGCCGCGTCCTCGGCGCCATCGGCTTCGCGTTCGGCGAACCCCGGGCGTTCGACGAGGAGACACGGGCGCTCGCGCTGACCGTCGCGCAGCAGTGCGCGCAGGCACTCGACCGGTCCCGGCTGCTCGAGGCGGAACGGCTCGCCCGCCGCGAGGCGGAGGCGGCCAATCGCGCGAAGAGCGACTTCCTCGCCATCATGAGTCACGAGCTCCGCACTCCGCTCAACGCGATCGGCGGATACGTCGAGCTGCTCGAGATGGAGGTGCGAGGCCCGCTCACCGACGCGCAGCGCAAGGACCTCGGGCGGATCCAGGCGAGCCAGCGCCACCTGCTCGGCCTCATCAACGAAGTGCTGAACTACGCGAAGCTCGAGTCGGGGAAGGTCAGCTACGACATCACCGACGTCGCGACCACCGGCGCGCTCGAGGACGCCGCGTCGCTCGTCGCCCCGCAGGCGAAGGCGAAGGGGCTCGACCTCTTCACGAGCGCCTGCCCGTCGGAGGTCACCGCGCGCTGCGACCCGGAGAAGCTCCAGCAGATCCTCGTGAACCTGCTGTCGAACGCGGTGAAGTTCACCGACCACGGGCACATCGAGCTCTCCTGCCGCGCCGACGACGATCGCGTGCGGCTTCTCGTGCGCGACACGGGGATCGGCATCGCGCGCGACCAGCTCGAGAAGGTGTTCGAGCCCTTCGTGCAGGTGCGCGCGGCGCTCACGCGCACCGCGGAAGGGACGGGGCTCGGGCTGGCCATCAGCCGCGACCTCGCGCGGGCGATGAAGGGCGACCTGCTGGTGGAAAGCCAGGTCGGCCGCGGCAGCACCTTTACGCTCGTTCTTCCCCGGGGCGAGGATCGGCCGGGCGCCTGACGCCTTTCGACACCACGAAGTCCACGACGGCCTCCACGACGCCGGGATCGCGCAGCACTCTCCGGTGACCGAGCCCCGTGGTCGTGTGCAGCGAGGCGCCGGGCCAGGTGTCGGCGATTGCCGCGCCCTCGTTCCATGATGTCTCGACGTCCTCGCGATCATGGACCACCAGCACGGGCGGCGGTGTCATGCGTGACGCCATTTCCGGCACCTCGAGCTCTTCCCACCGGAATCCGAAGCGCGCCTCGGTGTAGCGGTCGAACCGATCGAGGACTTCCGCAGACAGGCCGAGCGCGGAGTGGAACATGTTCTTGTACGCGATCGGACTGGCCATCGGCGCGATGAGCACCATCGCCGGCGTGCGCCACTCGGCCGTCAACAGTGACCATGCCGCGGCCGTGCCTCCGCCTGAGTGCGCGATCACTCCCGCGAGCTCTCCGTGCATCCGGCCGAGGCTGTGCAGCACGTCGGCGAAGTCGAAGAGTGTCGAGCGGCGCGAGCCGAGCTGACTGGGCCCCGATTCGCCGTGCGCCGGCGCGTCGAAGATGAGCACCTGGTGGCCTGCGCGCGTGAAGGGCTCGACGAAGGGCTGCATCTGCGCGCCGAAGCCTCCCCAGCCGTGCATCAGCACGACCGGCGGTCCGCTGCCCCACGCCCAGAGAGCGACGGGCCTGCCGTTCACCTCGATCGTCGACCGCTTCCCGGTCGCCATGAAGGCGCGGAGCTCGGGGCGGATCCGCGGGCGCGGCGGACGAAACCAGAGCTGCGCGGCGAGGCGCGCGGCCGCTTCCGGCGCCACCAGCGAGAGCGCGCGGAACCCGAGCCGCATTCCCGTGATCGCGGCGCCGCCGGGAGAGGCGGCCGCCGCGTCGGGCGTCAGGACGATTTTCCGCGCGTCGAGGGCCATGGCGGAGCCGGTGCGGTGTTCAGTCGTGCGCTGACTTCAGGATGGCTGCGATGCGCGCGATGAGGTCGGAGACGACGAATGGCTTGGCGATGAAGTGGCGGTTGGGCCGCTCGAAGAATTCCTGGAACATCGGCGCTTCGTGCCCCGACATCAGCATGATCGGGACTTCCGGGCGCAGCCGGTCGATCTCCGCCGCGACGGAGGGGCCGAGCATCTCCGGCATCACGCCGTCGATGAGCGCGAGCTCGATCTCGTCGTCGCTCGTCTCGAGATAGGCGATCGCGTCCTTCGGATTCGCCCAGTCGAGGACCGTGTAGGCCTCCCGGCTCAGCGAGCGCTTGATCAGGCCGCGGATCTGCGCGTTGTCATCGATCACCAGGACGACTGTCATCCCCGGTAATGATCCCGACTGATCCCGCCGGTCACAAGGGCGCCTTCCTCGCCCCCAGCGTGAACGCCAGCAGCTCGGGCATGGCATGGAGCTGGTCGACGTGGTCCGGCGCGGAATTTCCGGCATATCCCAGCAGGCTGAACCTGCCGGCCCGCGCCTCGCTGAGCTGCTGCATGCCGCGCGGCCCCCAGCGGAGTACCGGGACGCGCCGCAACCCGATCGCGGCCAGCAGCCAGTCCGCCGTCTCGGTCGTGCTCGCGAACGTCCCCGGAAAGATCTCCGAGTGCGTGACCACGAATCGCTTCTCGCCACGCACCGCCGCCCTCGCGAACCCGGCGAAGGCCGCGAGGTTGGCAGTGTCGAGGCTGGCTCCGGTCGCGAGCAGGCCGCCCTCCGGCACGTAGGACGTGTGCATGCCGTCGAGCAGCAGCACCGCGTCCACGCGCGCGAAGTGCCGCGGCTCGCGCAGGATCGCGCGGACGGCCCCGTGACCCGCGGAGTATCCGACGAGCACCACGCGAGCGATGCGGGTCGGCTGGCCTCTCGCCGCGTCGACCTCGCGCCCGATCGCGGCGAGCAGCGTGTCGAACGCGGTCGGGTCGGTAAAGGCGCGGTGATACGCGCCCGAGCCCGCGCCCAGGTTCACCACCGCCGCGACCGTCGGGCGCGGCAGCGCGGCGACCGCCTGCGCCGGGATCCATCCCGCCCCGTGAAAATGAATGACGACGTCGACCTCGGAGCCCTTCACCCGTTGCGGCACGAAGACCTCCACCGGCCGGCCCGCTGGACCATCGAACGTCCGGCTGGCTCCCGCGAACGGCCGCTGGGTCAGCCGCGCGTGCGCGCGCGTCGACTCGGACATCGGCGACGGGTTCTGCGACGCGGCCGGAGGCGGCGCCACCTGCGCCGACGCCGTGGCGGCTAGCGCGCAGGCAAGAAGGGTCCAGCGTCCCACCGTCACCGGAATCGGCCTACTTCCGGTAGGTGGACGTGACGCCCGCTTCGACGAAGGTCATCGTGTCACCGTCGATCTGCGCCACGCGCTGCTCGTTGCCCTTCAGCGGAAACGTGAAGGTGATCGACGTGCCCAGGAGCCCGTAGCTGCCGCTGCTCGTGGCGAGGACGTCCGTCGTCTGGCCGTTGGCGCGCGTCACCGTCTTCCAGACGAAGGTGCCGCCCTGGTACAGGGTGATCGTGTCGCCGACCAGGGCGCTGCTGCTCCCGGCCGCCGTGTACGGCAGCGCCGCTCCGTTGACGGTCCGCAGCGAGTAGCTGCCGGTGACGGTGCCGACCTGCGTCGGGTAGTCCTCGAAGCAGGCGGCCAGCGACGTGGCCACCGCCACCGCCGCCAGGTATCTGGTGATTCGCGGAAGAATTCTCATCGTTGGTCCATGATGATAGCCTGCCCGGCCTCAACGCGCTTCGAAGCTGCCGATCATTCCGAGCGTCATGTGCTGTCGCGCGTCCGGCGCGTCACGCAGCGTGCAGATGACGAGATACCGGCGCCCCGGCTTCAGGTCCACGAGCAGCTCGCCGCCACTGTCCTCGCCGGGGCGCGCGATGAGGATGCCGATCAGCTGGTCCACCAGCGCCCGCGACGACGCGGCGCCCGGCCCCCGCTCGAGCACCTGCTGGACGGAGACTCCAGGGCGGAGGCGGACCACGCTCATCTCGTGCTTCACCTTGCCACGATTCGCGAACGAGAGCGCCGTCGGGCCGGATGGCAGCGTGTCCGGCAGCTGGAGGAACGCGTAATCGCCGCCGGTGATGACGACGTGACGTGGGCCCTGCGCCGACTGCGCCAGGGACGATCGCGTCCCGGCGATCATGACCAGGGCGATGGCGATACGCGTCGCCCGCAACCCACGGTTCGAGAAGCGATCGGGCGGCACATGCACTGACAGGCCTCGCGACATCGGCACTCCGGGTAGTCCTCGATGGCCAACTTACGGGCGCTCCCTGGAGCTCCGCCATGGAGAACTTTCCGGTCGCCGCGGCGCGCGGCTCCGCCCGACACCGGGTTCACACCGCCTGGCACCTCGACGTCATGGAGACCGGAGGATCGGCGCGCACTCCGCGAGGTCGACGCATCCGCAGTCCAGCGCGAGGCGCAGCACACGCCGCATCCGGCGTAGTCGCGTCGCCTGCTCGTCGAGCTCGGCCAGCTTTCGCGTCGCCAGCCGCCGCCATCGCTCGGCGGGCCCGGAGTCCGGAGCGAAGTCGGCAACCAGCTGCCGGATCTCCTTGATCGTGAAGCCCGCGTCCTTGGCCAGCGCGATCAGCGCGAGCCGGTCGAGCACGTCGCTGCCGTAGCGGCGCTTCCCGCCGACGCGGATCGGCTTCGGGAGCAGGCCGAGCGACTCGTAGTAGCGGATCGCGGACGGCTCGATGCCGGCGCGCTCGGCGACTTCACCGATCGGGAAGGTGTCCATGGGGGCGGGGCTTGACTTGAAGTGCGCTTTAAGTGGTAGCGGCCCGTGGGCTTCCCTGCAACCATCCTTTCGGATCTTCCCATGACGACCACTTCCACCGTCCCGCATGTCACCGATGCCAACTTCGATGCCGCCGTGCTGAGCGCCGGCGAAATCACCGTGGCGAAATTCACCGCGGAATGGTGTCCGCCCTGCCATGTGCTGGCGCCGATCTTCGAGTCGGTTGCCGCCGCGCGCGGTGGTCAGGCGCGCTTCGTCCACGTCGACGCCGACGCCAGTCCGCGGGCCAGCGCCCAGTTCGGCGTACGCGGGCTGCCCACCATGCTGTTCTTCCGCGGCGGCGAGGTCGTGGGGCGCATCATGGGCGCCGTTCCGGCTTCGCGTATCGAAGCCGAGCTCGATCGGGTCAGGGCCCGCTAGCCGGATGCCTCACCACTCCCACTGATCGTAGATCGCCGCGATCAGCCGGGGCGCTCCGCCTCTGGTCGTGTCGTACACGAACGTCGCGTTCCACGTCTCGAGGCAGCTCTTCACACGGGGCGGCTCGAGGCGCACGCCCACGTGCGGCAGCGCGGCATACTGCGGATACCGCGTCGCGATCGAGGATGGGTTGCAGTTCATGTAGTGCCCGACGTCGGTGACGACGCGAGTCCGGAGCCCGCGCGGCACGAAGGTCCGCGCGGTGGAGTCGGTCCCGACCTTCCAGTCGTGGGGATCGCGCAGCCGGTCCCGCGCGACCCGCACGTGCCCTCCCCCGCCGTCAGGCGCGATGTAGAGGTCCACGCTGTCGGCCAGCTCGAGCGCATCGAACCGGCCGTAGCCGGCCAGGAATCGGGCGACCTCGCTCGCGGCTGCCTCGAGCCGTGCCTTCGGATCCTTCGGCGCGCTGTCGCGGCAGGCCCCGGCCAGCAGAACCGCCACCGCGATCGACTTCAGTGCCATCTGACGCATGGTGAACAATACCGAGGCCGACGCCCCTGGCCGATCCCGCGATGAGTTGCCGCGCCACCCGGGAGATTTACGACCCGCCGAGCACCCGCGCCGGATCCGCCTTGCCGGCACGGCGCGCAGGCCCGAGGCTGGCGGCGACGGCGACGATCCCGGTGACGAGGATGACGGCCGCGAAGGTCCACGGATCGGTCGGCGTGACGCCCTGGAGCATCGAGGTCATCGCGCGTGTGACGACGAGCGCGAGCACGATGCCGATCGCGAGGCCCGCCAGGGCCTGCCGCACTCCCGTGCGCAAGCTCAGGCCGATCAGGTCACCCGGCGTGGCGCCCAGGGCCGCGCGGATCCCGAACTCCTGCGCGCGTGACGCGACGACCTGCGACACGATCCCGAAGATCCCGATCGCCGAGAGCAGCAGTGCGAGCAGCCCGAAGACGCCGAGCGCTTCCATCGCGAATCGCGGCCCGGCGATCGCGGTGTTCACGACGTCACGCATCGTCCGCACGCCGGACACCGGCAGCCGGGAATCGATCTCCCGCACCACCGAGCGCACCGGCGCCGCCAGGTCCGCGGGATCGCCGCTCGTACGGACGATGAGGTTCATCGTTCGCCGGGTGCTCCCCGGCGCCAGCGCGTATTGCGCCAGCGTGGCGTAGAACTCCGGCTTCGTCTTGCCGGTGAGCGTGTTGTGGTGCACGTCCTCGACGATGCCGACGATCGTGTAGACCTTCCCGGAATCGCTGCCGTTGACGCCTACGCGGCCCCCGAGGGCACGGCGTCCGGTGAAGTACGTCTGGGCGAACGTCCTGTTGACGATCATGGACAGCGGGCCCGCCATGTCGTCGCGCTGGTCGAAGAACCGGCCTTCACTCAGCCTGAGCCCCATCGCCTCGAAGTATCCGGGCGTGACGATCTGCCAGTCTCCCGGCGCGCCCTGGTTCGGCGGCGGAGTGTATCCCTCGATCGCGAGGCCCCAGTCGCCGATGGCGGTGGCGAGCGGCAGGCTGCGGACGGCGCCCACGCTCTTGACCCCCGGCACGGCCGCCACGCGTCGCTGAAGCTCGCTCCAGAATCCGGCGACGCGAATGGAATCCGGGTACCAGGTCGCCGGTGTCGAGATCTGCATGGTGAGGACGCCGTCGGGTCGGAAGCCGGCATCGATCGCCAGCAGGTTGCGCACGCTCCGGATCATGAGGCCGGCGGCGACGACGAGCACGACGGCGAGCGCCACCTCCGTCGCGACGAGCGACTGCCGCCACCGGAGACGCGCGCGGCTGCTGGTCGCCCCCCGGCTGCCCTCGCGAAGCGCGCCGGCCGGAGCCACCTGCCGGGCCTGGAGCGCCGGAAGGGTTCCGGCCATGAGCGCCGCCACGACCGCGCTCGCGATCGCGAACAGCAGCACCGCGACGTCGAGCCGCGTGTCGGCCACGCGCGGCAACCCCGCCGGCGCGCTTCCCCTGATCACCGCGACCGCGCCGATCGCCAGCGCGATGCCGAGCGCCGCGCCCGCCGCCGCCAGGACGGCGCTTTCCGCGAGCAGCAGCCTCGCGAGCCGCCGCGAGCCGGCACCCAGCGCGACGCGCACCGCGAGCTCGCGCCGGCGCCCTTCACCGCGCACGAGCAACAGGCCGGCGACGTTCGCGCAGGCGATGAGCATCACGAACACGACCGCCCCGAAGACCACGAGGAGCACGGGCCGGACCCGGCCGGTGATCTGCTCCTCGACGGGAACGGCGTACGCGTGGAATCCGACGTTCGACATGTAGCCCCATTGCTCCAGCTCCGCGACGAGGCTCTTCAGCTGGGCATTCGCCGTCGCGGCGGTCGCGCCGGGCGCGAGGCGCGCGACGGCGTAGTAGCCGTGGCTGGCGCCGGCCTTCGGGAACTCCGGACCGGGCACGGCGCCCTGCTGCGCCGCGTCCGTCGCGAGCGCGAACCACGCTTCGGTGCGACCGTCGGAGCCGAAATCCAGCGGCAGGCGGAACTCGGGCGGCATCACGCCGATGACCCGCGCCGCGCTGCCGTTGATCTGGACGTCGCGTCCGACGACCGACGGGTCGCCGCCGTAGTGGCGCTGCCAGAGGCCGTAGCCGAGGATCACGACCCGCGGGCCTCCCGGGCGGTCTTCCTCGACGAGGAAGTTGCGCCCGAGCATCGGTCGCACCCCGAGGATGGGGAGGACGTTCTGGTGGAGGCTCGCGACCCGGACGCGCTCCGGCGTGCCGCCGTCGAAGGTTGCCGATCCGTCGGAGAAGAGGCCGATGTCGGCGAAGGCGGGGATGCGCGCCTTCCATCCCTCCCATTCATCGTAAGACAGCCAGGTCTGGTCGAATCCCTTCCACGCGCTCCACACGACGGCAATTCCTTCCGGCTTCTCATATGGAAGGGGCGTGAGGAGGACCTGCTTCACGACGCCGAAGAGCGTGGTCGTGGCCCCGATGCCCAGGCCAAGCGTCACCGTCGCGAGGGCGGCGAAGGCGGGCCGCCGCGCGAGCGACCGTCCGGCGAAGCGCAGGTCACTCCATGCGTCGTCGAGCCAGCCCGTCCCGCGCTCGTCGCGCACGTCGTCCTTGTGGCGCTCGACGCCGCCGAAGTGCCGCGTCGCGAGGGCTCGCGCCTCCGATTCCGTCATGCCGGACGCCATGTTCCGCCGTGTCTCCATCTCGAGATGGAAGCGGACCTCCTCGTCCATCTCGCGCTCCTCGCGGCGCCTGCCGAGCAGCGAGCCGGCGGAGGACATGATTTCGTGGTACCAGGCCATGGATGTCTCCTCGGGTCAGCCGGTGAATGCGAACCGGAGGACGCGGTTCACCGCGCCCGACGTGCGCTGCCACTCCTCGACCTCGGCCGCGAGCTGCCGCTCGCCCTCTCGCGTGATCGAGTAGTACCGGGCGCGGCGATTGTTCTCGCTCGCCCGCCATTCCGCCACGATCCACCCCTGGCGCCGCATCCGCTGGAGCGCGGGGTAGAGGGATCCCTGGTTGACGTCGAACACGTCGCGCGAGACCTCGCGCAGACGGATGGAAAGACCCCACCCATGCATGGGTCCTTCGGTGAGGAGCTTGAGTGTGAGCATCTCGAGGGTGCCCTTGAGCACCTCGGCGCGATGGTCGATCCGGGAGTCGGCTGGCATGTCTCCTTTTGATTCCCAAAAGGAGCAAATCGTTCGAACCGGGCCGCTCCCCCGCCGCTCAGCCCTCCTGCTTCACCGCGGGATCGCGACCTGGCGCCAGCGTTCGGGCGCCGCGACCGCCCCGATCACCGGGCCGACGATCATCCCGAGAAACGCGCCACCGATCGGGGCAAAGCTGGCATCCCCCGATGGGCCCTGATGGACCAGCTCCATCGCCGCGCCGGCCACGAACCCGACGCCGATCCCCAGGCCGAAGCCGGCCAGCGCCCAGCGCCCGCGCTGATGACCCTTGCTGATTTCAAGGAGCTCTATCGCCCGTACAGGAACTGCGACTTCGCTGGCGCCCAGCCCGGAGCGAAGGATGAGGACGGCCGAATCGCGGGATGTGACGCGCCCCACGAGGGGCCGGGCGGCGATCGTGGGAGCGGTGATTCGGGCCCGGGAATTCAACTGCATTTCAGGCTCCTTCGACTGGGCGAAGGCGGCCGCGGCCGGAACGGCGAGCCCGGCGAGAACGAGCAGGTCGAGTGTTTTCATGGGGCCGACAATCGTACGACTGGGTCAGCGTCCGGTCACCTGGTCGTCCCTCGGGGCGCCGTCGGTTGACGGCTCCCGCCGCGGGTCGTACGGTTGGCGCACCTCATCCACCTTCCCCCGGCGACCGAAATGCAACGTCGCGACATCCTCAAGGCGCTCGGCGCAGCCGCCGCCCTTGCCGTCCTTCCCGAACGTGAGGCGCTCGCGGCCTGGGCGAGACTGGCATCCCGCGCAACAGCCGCGGGGACATTCAGCGACGCGCAGCTCGCGCTGATCGGCGCGATAGCCGATACGATCCTCCCGCGGACCGACACGCCGAGCGCGACCGACGTGGGTGTGCCCGCATTCATCGACGTCATCGTCGGAGAGAATTACGCCGACGCGCAGCGGACCTCGTTCCTGTCCGGGCTCGCCGCGCTGGAGGCAGGCCTGCGCGGGCCCGACGGGACGCCCTTCGTGGCGATGGATCCCGATCATCGCGCCGTGGCGGTCGGCGCGATCGAGCAGCTGGATCGCCGGCAGGAACCCGCTCCGCTCTACTGGCGGCTCAAGGGCCTGGTCCTCCACGGCTACTTCACCAGCGAGCCCGTCATGAAGAAGGTGCTGAAGTACGAGATGATGCCCGGCCGCTACGACGGCGCGGCGCGGGTGCTCGGCTCATGACCCAGGCGATGACGTACGATGCGATCGTCGTCGGATCCGGCATCAGCGGCGGCTGGGCGGCGAAGGAGCTCACCGGTCACGGGCTGAAGACCCTCGTCCTCGAGGCCGGGGGACCCGTCGACCCGGCGAAGGACTACGTCGAGCACATCCCGCCCTGGGAGATGCGCTACCGCGACACCGGCAACCGCGCGCTGATGGAGCGCGATTATCCCGTGCAGCGCGGCTGCTACGCCTGCGACGAGGTCGGCCACAAGTTCTTCGTCAACGACAACGAGAATCCCTACACCAATCCGGCCGACGCGCCCTTCAAGTGGTTCCGCGGCCGGCAGGTCGGCGGCCGCTCGATCACCTGGGGACGGCAGGTCTATCGCTGGAGCGACCTCGATTTCGAGGCCAACGCGAAGGACGGCCACGGGAACGACTGGCCGATCCGCTATCGGGACATCGCGCCATGGTACTCTCACGTCGAGCGGTTCATCGGCGTGAGCGGTGACCGCGAAGGCCTGAGTCAATTGCCGGACGGCGAGTTCCTCCCCGGCATGCCGATGACCGTCGTCGAGCGCGACGCGAGCGCGAAGATCCGCAAGGCGTTCGGCGGCGAGCGCGTCATGACGATCGGGCGGTGCGCGATCCTCACGAAGCCGCACAACGGCCGGATGCCGTGCCACTACTGCGGCAAGTGCGAGCGCGGATGCGTCACGCACTCGTACTTCTCCAGCCTCGGCTCGACCCTGCCGGCGGCGCGCGCCACCGGCAACCTCACGCTGCGGCCACACTCGGTCGTGTCCGAGGTGCTGTACGACGCGAAGCGCGGGCGCGTGCGGGGCGTGCGCGTCATCGACGCACGGACGAAGCAGGAGCTGGAGTTCACGGGAAAGGTCGTCTTCCTCTGCGCGTCGGCCATCGAGTCCGTGCGGCTGCTGCTCAACTCGAGGAGCGCCCGCTTTCCGGATGGACTGGGCAACTCCAGCGGGCTGCTCGGCCGATACGTGATGGATCATCACTATGGATCGGGCGCGGGCGGCACCGTGCCCGGCTTCACGGACTTCCGGACGAAGGGCAGCCGGCCGAACGGGATCTACATCGCGCGCTTCCGGAACGTGACGAAGCAGCATCCCGATTACCTCCGCGGCTTCGGCATGCAGGGCGGATCGGGCCGCGGGGGCTGGGGCCGCGGCGGGAGCGAGCAGGGATTCGGCGCGACCTTCAAGCAGTCGATGATCGACGAGCTCGGGCCCTGGCGGCTCTCGGCCTCCGGCTGGGGCGAGACCCTGCCCCATCCCGACAATCGCATCACGCTGGACGACACGGTGAAGGACAAGTGGGGCATTCCCGCCGCGCGCATCGACGTGCGGTGGCGCGACAACGAGCGGGCCATGGACAAGGACATGCAGGTGGCGATGGCCGAGATGCTCGAGGCCGCGGGCTGCACGAACATCGGGACTTGGGGCTCGAACAATCCGCCGGGCCACTGCATTCACGAGATGGGCGGGGCGCGCATGAGCCGCACGCCCGCGGAGGGCGTCGTGAACGCCTCCAATCAGCTGTGGGACGCGCCGAACCTCTTCGTCACCGACGGCGCGTGCATGGCCAGCTCGGCCTGCCAGAACCCGAGCATCACCTACATGGCGCTCACCGCGCGCGCGGTCTCGCTGGCCGTCGCGGCGCTGAACCGGAGGGAGTTGTAATGAACGTGTCGCGTCGTGCCGCCGTCAGCGGCATTGCCGGAGCCGCCGCTGCCCTTCTTTGTCATCCCGAGCCCCTCGTCGCTGGCGCTCCCCGGGACAAGCTCCGCGAGGGATCGGTTCCAGTCGGTCATCCCGAGCCGGAGGCGAGGGACCTGCCTGCGAATGCGGGAAAGCTCAGGCACTCGGTCTCCCGCTGGTGCTACGGCCGCATCCCGCTCGATGATCTCTGCAAGGCAGCGAAGGACATCGGCTACAGCGCCATCGACCTCCTCGACGAGAAGGACTGGGAGGTCCCGAAGAAGTACGGTCTCGCGTGCGCCATGGCCAACGGCTTCGGCACGATCCCCGTCGGCTTCAACGACCTCGCGAACCACGACAGGCTCGTCGCCGATGCGACGGTCATGATCCCGAAGGCCGCGGCGGCCGGCGTGCCGAGCATCGTGTGTTTCAGCGGCAACCGTCGCGGGATATCCGACGCGGACGGCATCGCGAACTGCATCACGGGGCTGAAGCGCGTTGCCCCGCTGGCCGAGCAGCACGGGGTGACGCTGTGCCTCGAGCTGCTGAACAGCAAGGTGGATCACCGTGACTACCACGCCGATCACTCCGCATGGGGCGTCGAGGTGGTGAAGGGCGTGGGCTCGCCCCGGGTGAAGCTGCTCTACGACATCTACCACATGCAGATCATGGAAGGCGACGTGATCCGCA
>CAMLHT010000018.1 GCA_946479895.1 uncultured Gemmatimonadota bacterium
CCTCCGCCCTCCGCCCTCCGTCCTCCGTCCTCCGTCCTCCGCCCTCTTATCGGCTGACGGTCAGCGTGACCGGCTCCGACAGCATGACGGTGTGCGTCTTCCACCGCATGTGGAGCACGCGGGAGAACCAGCCTTCTTCGCGGGCCTGACCGCCGTTCTGCATCAGGAACTGCGCGAGCTCGGCAACTTCGTCGGGTGACATCCGGAGGCAGCCGTGTGAATCGGCGGTGCCGAGGCTGTTCACCTGGCCGGTCCCGTGGATGTAGTAGTCGGGCTCCTTGAAGAAGATCTTCGCGACCTTCATCGGATTCCCCGGCTCACCCGGTCCCTTCGCCTTCTTGTTCTTCGCCCACTTGGAGTCGGGCGGAATCCACGACGGATTCCAGACGATCTTCCGGATCCGGAAGGTCCCGGTCGGAGTCGGATAGGACGGCGTGCCGATCGCCACGTTGAAGGTCTTGATCGCGCCGTTGGCGCCGACCACGGTCAGCGTTCTCGCCGACAGGTCTGCGGCGAGCCTGACACCGCCCTCGACCTTACCCATCTCGCGCAGGTCCGCCCTGGCGGGCGCCGCAGTTTCCGCGCGCGCCGTGTCCGCCTTGCGCGCGGAGTCCGCGCGTCGCGCCGAATCGCCCGCTTGCCGGATCGTATCTCCCTGCTGAGCCCGAGCGGGAGTCGCTGCAAAGGCCCCTGCTGCCATGATCCCCGCGAGGATCGCCGTTATCGAGTTTTTCATTCCGCCCAGACCGCTGGTGAATACATCAGTTTTCGCTGCGGTCTGGAAAAGCAAGCGACGTACCCGCGTCGCGGGCTTTCGGTACCAGGATCAGAAACGAATTCCGGCCCGTTTCAGTCGCTCGATTGCACCAGCGAGCACGTCCTCGTCGGCGATGAGCGAAACGCGGAAGAATCCTTCACCGCCGGGCCCGAATGCGTTCCCCGGCGTCACGACGACGCTCGCTTCATCGATCAGCCGCTCGGTCCATTGCTGCGACCCGATGCCGGCGGGAACCGGCAGCCAGACGAACATGCTGCCCTTCGACGGCGTCGGCTTCCACCCGAGCGAGCGAAACCCCTCGATCAATGCATTCCGCCGGCGCTCGTAGCGCTCGCGCGTTGGCTCGATGAGCTCCGCGGCGTGGTCGAGCGCGAACGCGCCGCCTTCCTGGATCGCGGCTGGCGTCCCGTACCCCATGTTCGTGCGCACGGCGTGCAGCGCGTCGATCAGGTGCCTGCCGCCCACGGCGAATCCGATCCGCGAGCCAGCCATGTTGAAGCTCTTCGAGAATGAATGGAACTCGACCGTCACGTCCTTCGCGCCGGGGACCTCGAGCGCGCTCGATGCCCGCGCGCCGTCGTAGGTCAGCTCGGCGTAGGCGAGATCGGAAAGGAGCGTGATGCCGTGCTCGCGGCACAGCGCGACCGCCTTCTCGTACAGCTGCCGCGGGGCCACGGCCCCCGTCGGGTTGTGCGGGTAGTTCAGCACGAGGAGCTTCGCCGCGCGCAGCACGTCCGCCGGGACGTCGCCCAGGTTCGGGATGAACCCGTCGTCCGCCCGCAGCGGGACGAAGTGCACCGAGCCGCCGACGAGGCCGGTCGCGCGGCCATGCACCGGGTAATAGATGTCCGGCACGATGGTGACCGTCGTCTCGTCGCCGAACGCCATCGTGAGGTGGGCGATCCCTTCCTTCGCGCCGCTCAGGCAGAGGACTTCCGTTTCCGGGTCGACGTCGACGCCGAAACGGCTCATCATGTAGGCCGCCACGGAATTGCGGAATCGCGGGGTCCCGCGGAACGGCGGATAGCCGTGAGTGGCGGGATTCCGCCAGGCCGTCGCGATCGCCTCGATGATCGCGGGTGGCGTGGGCTGATCCGGATTCCCCATTCCCAGGTCGATGAGCTCCGCGCCCCGCGCGCGGGCGGCGGCCTTGAGCTCGTCCAGCCAGGCGAATACGTAGGTGGGGAGGTCGGAGAGCCGGTGCGTCGGCTCGGCGCGGCCGGCGGTCGTGGCCGCGGGCTGAAGGCGTGCTGAAGCAGTCATGCGGGGAGGGTTTGCAAGCTGTAAGCCCGGCCCGGTCGCTATCGTTCAGAAATGACAGAGACAGCAACACTCGCCGGCGGATGCTTCTGGTGCCTCGAGGCGGTTTATCGCGAGCTCCGTGGGGTGGAGCGGGTCCAGTCGGGTTATGCCGGTGGCCGCCGCCCGCATCCGACGTACGAACAGGTGTGCACCGGAACGACGGGGCACGCCGAAGTCGTGCAGATCGACTTCGATCCCGCGATCATCAGCTATCGCGACCTCCTCGACGTCTTCTTCACGATCCACGACCCGACGACCCTCGACCGGCAGGGCAATGACGTGGGCACGCAGTACCGGTCCGCGATCTTCACGCACGACGAGTCGCAGGACGCGATCGCGCGGGAGAAGATCGCCGACCTGACGCGCGAAGGAGTCTGGGAGGATCCGATCGTGACGAAGGTCGAGCCGCTCACGACTTTCTATCCGGCGGAGGACTACCACGCCGCGTATTTCGAGCGGAACGGGAGCCAGCCTTACTGCCAGTTCGTCGTCGCGCCGAAGGTCGCCAAGGCCCGGCAGAAATTCGCGGCGAAGCTGAAGCGCGCCTAGCACAGCGCAGAATACGCTCTTGCGCCGGCCGGAGCCGGGGCGTATTCAATGGCAATGTATACAAAGCGGTGGACGGCCGGAGCTGCCTTGCTCGGGATTCCCGCGCTTCTCGTTTCGACGGGCCCTGCGGCCCTCGGGGCGCAGGAACCGCCCACCCGCCTTCCCGGCATGGTCGTCACGGCGACCCCGATGCCCGGCCCACGGATCATGGTCGGCATCGTTCGCGACACGGCCGGCAATCCGCTCGCCGATGCGGAGGTGATCATTCCCGGCTTCGCGCGGAAGCTCTACAGCAACGCCGACGGCACCTTCCGATTCGAGGGCATTCCAGGCGGCAAGCACAGGATGCGCGCGCGGAAGATCGGCTTCGCTCCGCAGATCCGGGAGTTCAGCCTCGGCGACGACGGCGGCGTAGCGGAATTCGAGCTCGTACCGATGGCACGAGCACTTCCGGCGATGGTCAGCGCAGCCGCCCGCCTCGGCATCAGTGGCGTGGTTGGTGACACGGCCTACCAGGCCGTTCCCACGGCGGTCGTTCGCCTGCTCGCGAACGGATTGCAGGTCGAGACCGACTCGCTCGGTGCCTTCTACCTTCCCGCGAAGCCCGGCCGGTATCTCGTGAGCGTCACCAAGCCAGGCTTCGCCAGCAAGATCGTCGGCGTCACCGTGCCGGATGACAGCGGCCGGCGGCTCAGCGTCTGGTTGCAGCCGCGGTCCGGACCGATTCCGATCCGCGAAGCGCACAATGTGGATGACCTGCAGACCCGGCTCGCCTGGACCAAGCCCACGGACATGCTCTACTACACCCATGAGGACCTGGTGAAACGGGGCATGGAATGGGTCTACGAGGCCGTTCAGTCGGCATGGTCGCGAAGTCATCCGCCGCCCAGGGAGCCCTACAGTCGTGACTGCATGGTGGTCGTCAACGGCGGGCCTTCCATCACGAACCTCTCGTACCTCACGGTCGATGAAGTCGAAAGCGTCGAGATCCACGTGAACGGCGGATCCACTCGCGGCCGAGTGGGCACGACCGTGCTCGGACGACGCGGTCAGAAGACGACGGTGTCGCCGCAAGCCCACTCGAATCTCGATCGATATTCGATCGAGAACGGGACGCGGGTGTGCCCTCCCGCGGTGTACGTTTGGCTTCGCTGACCGGCTAGACCGCCGCCAGCTGCCGGCCGGGAGCCGCGTCGCGCGGCGGAAGCCTCCGCTCACCGACCTGCTGGCGCCACATCGCGTAATAGAGACCCTTCAGGGCGAGCAGCTCGTCGTGGTGGCCGACCTCGATGACCTTGCCGCGCTCCAGCACGTGGATCCGGTCGGCGTGCATGACGGTGGACAGGCGGTGCGCGATCAGCACCGTGATCACGTTGCGGCCCGACGAGACGTCGCGAATGGTTCGCGTGATCTCCTCCTCGGTCAGCGAATCCAGCGCCGACGTCGCCTCGTCGAACACGAGCAGGTGCGGTGAGCGGAGCAGGGCCCGCGCGATCGACAGGCGCTGCTTCTCTCCGCCGGAAATCTTCATCCCGCCCTCGCCGATCACCGTGTCGAGGCCCTTGTCCGCCCGGTGCAGCAGGCTCGTCGCGGCGGCCTTCTGCAGCACGTCCATGCACTCGGCGTCCGTGGCCGTCGGCTTCACGAACAGCAGGTTCTCGCGGATGGAGCCCGAGAAGAGCTGCGCGTCCTGGGTCACGAGCCCGATCCGCTCGCGGAAGCGATCGAGGTCGAGGCGCGCGCTGTCGACCCCGTTGTAGAGGATCCGGCCCTCCGCGGGCTGGTAGAGACCCACGAGCAGCTTAACGAGCGTCGTCTTGCCCGATCCGGAAGGCCCGACGAACGCGAGCGTCTCACCCCGGCCGGCGGTGAACGACACGTTGGCGAGCGCGGGTGAAGTCCCCGTCTGGTGCGTGAACGTCACGTTCTCGAACGCCAGCTCCTCCAGGTCGGTGACCGCCACGGGATGCTGGGGCTTCCGGTCCAGCGGCGTGTCGAGGATCTCCTGGAACTTCGCGAGCGACGCCTCCGTCTCCCGGAACATCGTGACGATGTTCCCGATCTCCTGCATCGGGCCGAAGATGAAGAAGGAGTAGATCATCAGCGCCACCAGCTGGCCCACGTCCATCTTCCCGGCGAGCACGAGGTAGGTCATCAGGAACAGGATCAGCGTGCGCATCAGGTTCACGCACGTTCCCTGGATGAAGCTCAGGCTCCGGATGTAGCGCACCTTCTTCAGCTCGAGCGCGAGGATCTTGTCCGTCACGGCGTTGAGCCTCGTGATTTCCTGGTCGGCCAGGCCCAGGCTCTTCAGCAGCTCGATGTTGCGGAGCGACTCGGTGGTCGATCCCGCCAGCGCGGTCGTCTCGGCGACGATCTGCTTCTGGATCGTCTTCACGCGCTTGCTCAGGACGCTGCTGAGAAAGCCGAGCAGCGGAACGGTCGCGAAGTAGGCCGGCGCGATCGCCCAGTGGATGCGGAACGAGTACACCATCACGAAGACGATGCCGACGAGCGTCGTGAACACGATGTTCACGAACGCGCTGATGAACTTCTCGACGTCGGAGCGGACCTTCTGGAGCTTCCCCAGCGTCTCGCCGCTCCGCTGGTCCTCGAAGACCGCGAAGGGCACGGACAGGGAGTGCCGGATGCCGTCGGCGTACAGCCTGGCCCCGACCCGCTGCGTGATGACGTTGAGGAAGTAGTCCTGGAAGTTCTTCGCGACGCGCGACACGAACGCGGCTCCGACCATCAGCGCGAACAGCTTCGCGACGCCCATCAGGAAGGCCCGGTGGTCGTCCACGAACCGCTCCGGCTGCGACGCGTAGTCGCTGATGACGTGGCGGAAGATCGCCGGGTCGAGCAGCGAGAAAGTCTGGTTGATCGCCGCCAGCGTCAACGCGAGAATGACGAGGTTGCGGTGGGGACGCAGGTAGCTGAGGAGCAGGCGCATTGCGCAGAGTAGGGGGGCACGGGGCCCCAAGGCAATTGTCGCGCTCGCCAGAGGCCGTCTCTCACGCTCCGGCGGTGACACGAGTCTCTGGTGTTAAGCTGAGCCGTTTCATATACTGGGGCCAACCTCTCCCACCGCCCCCGCCGCCGAGCGATCCCTCCTGCTCAACGGCAACGCCATGCTCATCCTGCCGCCGCTCCTCCTCGCCACGGTCGTGCTCGCCGGAGGCGCGGACACGACCAAGAAGAAGGCTCCCGACGCTCCTCCCAAGGACGCGAAGGAAGCTCCGGCGAAGACGCGCTCCACGACGTCGGCCGGGTCGGTGACCCTGGCCGGAGCACCGGCTGCCGCGGCGCCCGCACCGGCGCGGCGTCCCCTTCTCGGGAAGGCAATCGAGAAATCCGTCGTGGGCACCGTACGCGCCGTGGCCCCCCGCGCGACCTACCTCTCGACGCTGATCCGCAACCGCGCCTCGCGCGGTCCGGACCTGCCCCCGGGCATCCGGCCGGATCCGAACCGAGTTCCGTTCCACGCCGACAGCATCGTCGTCGAGAAGTCGCGCCGGACGATGACGCTGTACGACAACGGGACGCCGGTCCGCATCTACTTCGTCGCGCTCGGCCAGAACCCCTCGGGCGACAAGATCGGCATCGGCGACAATCGCACACCCGAAGGGCTGTACTACATCGAGGGCCACAACCCCGCGAGCAAGTACCACCTGTCCCTGCGCGTGTCGTACCCGAACGACCAGGACATCGCCGAGGCCCGTGCCCGGGGGATGGCGCCCGGTGGCGACATCATGATCCATGGGCTGCCGCGGGGGTTCGAGAAGGTCGGCGCCGAGCATCGCCAGCGCGACTGGACCAACGGCTGCATCGCGGTGACGAACGCCGAGATCGAGGAGATCTGGTCCGCGATCCCCGACGGCGCGGCGATCTACATCAAGCCGTAGCGTAGTCCCGGTTGTCGACGCGCGCGTCGATCATCCTCTGGAGCGCGGGCTCGGGCATGCTGCTCGGGCTGTTCATCGACGCCCTGCTGATCGGCGTATGGATGCTCGTCTCGACTGCGGCGCCCGTGCTCGCGCCGCGCAGCTTTCCGAGGTGGGCGACGGCCGGCGCCGTGTTCGTGCTGGTGGCGATCCCGCTTGCGGCGTGCGTGCTCGGCTATCTGGAAGGGCGCCTGAAGCTGGACTGAGTACGCCCTAGGCCTCGGCGTCGGCCGGGATCCACGTTTCCGCCCAGTCGGACAGCGCCCGGATGGTCGGCTCCAGCGCCCGGCCCCGCTCCGAGAGCGAGTACTCGACCCGGACCGGGGTCTCCGGAATCACCCTCCGCACGACGACCTGCTCTGACTCGAGCTCCTTGAGCCGCTCCGCGAGCATGCGGTCGCTGATGTCCGGAATGCCCGCGGCGATCTCCGCGAACCGCGCCGGCCCGTCGAGCAGGATCCGGACGATAGCGCCATTCCAGCGCCTGCCGATGAGCTCGACAGCGTGGTGGTAGCGGGGGCAGATGGACATAACCGGGTGCCGGGACATGGGTTGGAAGGTAGGCACAGGACCCACTTGACACCAGTACCTAACCCGCCTAAAGTTACTCACAGAAAGTAAGTGTTATCACTCTTACGTCTTTCACACTCACATTGAGGATCGACCCATGACCGCAACCGCAACCGTTCCCAAGACCACCACCTGGCAGCTCGACCCGTCGCATTCCTCGGTCGAGTTCTCCGTGAAGCACCTGATGATCGCGAGCGTGAAGGGCTCCTTCGGGAAGTTCGAAGCGTCGCTGGCGGGCGACGACAACGATCTCTCCGGGGCGAAGATCACGGTCACGATCGATACGTCGTCGATCGACACCGGCAACGACCAGCGCGACGCCCACCTTCGCTCGGGGGATTTCTTCGACGTCGAGAAGTATCCGGCGATCACGTTCACGGGCAAGCGCATCGTCGGCGACGCCTTCGGCGAGTTCAAGCTGGTCGGCGACCTGACGATTCGTGACGTCACGCGGGAGATCACGCTCGACGCCACGTTCGAGGGCCGCGCCAAGGATCCGTGGGGCAATTCCCGCCTCGGCTACACGGCCACCGGGAAGATCCGCCGGACCGACTTCGGCCTGAACTGGAACCAGGCGCTCGAGGCGGGCGGGGTGCTCGTCAGCGAGGACGTGAAGATCGCGGTCGAGGCGCAGTTCGTGAAGCAGCAGTAACCCTCGCGGCCCGCGGAGGGAGTCCTGGTCGTCGGGCAATTGGCTCGCGACCGGGGCTCCCTTTTTTTTCTACTCGCTCCGCAACGCGTTGAGCGGATGCACGAGCGTCGCCCGCCGGGCGGGGATGAGGCACGCCAGGAGTCCGGCAGCCGCCAGCGTCAACACCACCGCGACGTAGATGTAGGGGTCGCGCGGATTGACGTCGAGCAGGAGGATGCGGAGGAGCTGCGACACGCCCAGCGCCAGGCCCACGCCCAGCACCATGCCGACGGCGAGCTGCGCCGCGCCCTGGCGGAAGATCATGCGGACGACGTCCGCGCTGCGCGCGCCCAGGGCCATGCGGATGCCCACTTCGCGGGTGCGGCGGCTGACCGAGAAGGACATCACGGCGTACAGTCCGATCGCCGCGAGGAACAGCGCGATGAACCCGAAGATCATGAACATCGTGCCGAAGATGCGGATGAACCACAGCGGGCGGGCGATCGCCTCGCGCAGCGAATACACCCAGTAGAGGGGGATGTCCGGGTCGAGCGAGGCGACGGCGGCGCGGACGGAATTCGTGAGCTGGAGCGGCTCGCCGCGCGTTCTCGCGGTCACGTAGACGAAGCGCGTGTGGCTCTGTGAGAGCGGGCGATAGACGACGGGCGGCCTGGGCTCGTCCGGATCTCCCGCGAAGACGTCGCCGACGACGCCCACGATCGTCAGCCACGGGTCCGTGCTCTTCGACGTGCCGAGGCGGATGCGGCGTCCGATCGCGTTGCCGTCGGGGAAATACTGCTTCACGAATTTCTCGTTGACGAGCGCGACGGGCATCGATCCCGCGCGGTCGCCGGAGTTGAAGGTCCGTCCCGAGCGTGACGGAATGCCCAGCACCTCGAAGAACGCGTCCTGCACGGGGACGAACCGCGTGCGGGGATATTCCCGGTCCGTCGCGTAAGCCTTGCCTTCGATGCCGACCTGCCCGCCGTTGTAGCTCGCGTCGCCCGAAGGCAGTCCGCCGGTGAGCGCCGCGGCGGTGACCCCAGGGATCGCGGCCACCTTCTGCTGGAGCTGCTCGTAGAACTGCTTCTGCGCGAGCGTATCCGTATACCCTTCCGGGAATCCGAGCCGGGCGGTGAAGACGCCCTCGGGATTGAAGCCCATCTCCATCGTGCGGATCTTCGACACGCTCTTGATCATCAGGCCGGCGGCGACCAGCAGGCCGCACGACAGCGCGATCTCGAAGACGACGAGCGCCTTGCTGATGCGGCCGATGCGGAAGCTCGACGCGCCGCGTGAATCATCCTTGAGGATCTCGTTGATGTCGGCGCGGGATGACTGGTAGGCGGGGATCGCCCCGGAGAGCAGGGTGGTCAGGACCGCCACGGCGACGGTGAACGCGAGCACCGGCGGATGCAGCCGGATGTCGATGAAGAACGGCGGATCGGTGTCCACCAGCGCGCGGTTGAAGGCGCCGATCCCGAACCAGGCGACGACGAGCCCGAGGACGGCGGCGATCGCCGAGAGGGCGAGCGCCTCGGTCAGGAACTGCCGGATCACCGCCGCGCGCGACGCACCGAGCGCCGTCCGGATGCCCACTTCCTTCGTCTTGTGCGCGGCCCGGTCGAGGAGGAGGTTCGCGACGTTGGCGCAGGCGATCAGCAGCACGAAGAACACGGCGCCGAGCATGGTCTGCAGCAGGCGCTTCGGCTGGGGGCCGATGAACGCGTCGACGTAGTTTCGGACCGATGCGGTGATGTGCTCGTTAGACTCCGGGTAGTCCTTCGCGAGTCGCGCGGCGATCGCCGCGAAGTCCGCGGATGCCTGGTCGATCGTGACGCCGGGCCTGAGCCTGCCGTAGGTCTCGAGCGACTGGCCCTGGCCCCTCTTACCCGCGAGTGGATCGACCTGGAAGGGCAGCCAGATCTTCGCGTTGTTCGGGAAGGCGAACTGCGCGGGCATCACTCCGACGATCGTATACGGAACGCCGTTCGCGCGGATCGTCGTGTTGAGCACGTCCCGCCTGCCGCCGAATCGCTGCTGCCACATGTCGTGGCTCAGGACGGCGACCTTCGGACCGGCGGGCCGGTCTTCACCCGGCAGGAAGCCGCGGCCGAGAATGGGCCGCACGCGGAGGACACCGAACGCGTTCGCGGTGACCCAGCTGCCGGAGTATCGCTCGGCCTTGTCGCCGCCGCTGACGTTGATGGTACCGGAGGTGGTGCCGGCCAGGTCCTCCAGGCTTCGCTGCTGCGCCTTGTAGTCGGCGTAATCCTGGATGGAGACGTCGAAGTTGTTGTCGGGTCCCCGCGTGACGTCCGCCCGGCGCACCATGACGATCCGGTTGCCATCCTCGAAGGGCAGTCCCTTCATCAGGGCCCCGTAGAGGATGCTGAACATCGTCGTGGTGAGCGCGATGCCGATGGTCAGCGCGAGCGTGGCGACGATGGCGAGCATCGGGCTCTGCGCGAGGGAGCGAAACCCGTAGCGGATGTCGCGGAGGAGAGCGTTCATGGGCGGACCTGGTGGGTGACGGTCGCGTTCGCCATCGAGTGCGGGCTTTACGCGCGGTCCGGAAACGGGGTTTCAGCCGGCCGGAAAACGAAAGGGCCGCGCAGTCGCGCGGCCCTCGGCTCCCGGCATTTACTCCCGGGCTCTCAGATGTCCGTCCCCATCCGCTCGATCCGCCGACGCTCTCCCCGGCGGCGATCGGACTGCGCGCCAGGCCATGGTGATTCGTCCTCCCGGGAGCGATCAGCCACGATTGGCTTGCGCTCGATCTCGACCTCACCGTCCGCCTGGCCTCTCGACCGAGGATCGTTCTGTGGTTCGCGCCCGGCACGCTCGTGCGAGCTTTCCGATCGATACATATGGCCCTCCCCGGCGCTCCGCCGTCTCTCAGGACAATCAACCGCCGGGACCAGACCTATGCAAACGGGGAGCCAAACGGTTCAGCTGGCTGGACAGATTCCGCCCCCTCCATAAGGTTGTCGGAGCGCCGGGGCCGATTTATGGAACAGGACGCTGGCGCAGCCGTACAAGAATCCACCCCGGTCCAGGTGGCGGATGAGTCGTCGGGCGTTCGTTCTGATCGCGATGGTCACGGCCTCACCAGTAGCTGCGCAGGCCCCCGGCGTGGTTTCCCGATGGGTCGACTCCGTGTTCGCGCCCTACAACCGCCCCAACGTGCCAGGCTGCGCCGTGGGAGTCGTCCGCGAGGGGACCCTGGTCTATTCGCGGGGGTTCGGTGAGGCCAACCTCTTCGCGCACGCGCGCAACACGCCCTCGACCGCGTTCTACCTCGCGTCCCTGTCCAAGCAGTTCACGGCGATGGCGGTCCTGCTGCTCGAGCAGGACGGGAAGCTCAAGCTCTCCGACGACGTTCGTCGCTGGGTTCCGGAAGTCCCGAAGCTCGGCCACATCACCCTGCGCGACCTGCTCCAGCACACCAGCGGGCTGCGCGACTATTACAGCCTGCTCAGCCTGAATGGCTGGCGGCCCAACGAGCTCCTCACCGAGCGTGAGTTTCTCGACCTCGTCTCCCGCCAGCGCGCGTTGAACTTCGCGCCGGGAACCGAGTTTCTCTACAGCAACACCGGCTACGCGCTGCTTTCCATCGTCGTCCGCCGCGCGTCGGGGGAGTCGCTGCGCGATTTCGCGGAACACAGGATCTTCCGGCCCCTCGGGATGCGTCATACGCAGTTCCGCGACGACCACACGCGTCGCATCGACCACGAGGCGATCGGATACGTCCCGCAGAACGGCGGGTTTCCCGTCAGCATTCCGCAGATGGACGTCGTCGGCGACGGCGGCGTATTCTCCACCGTCGAAGACCTCGCGCGCTGGGACGCGAACTTCGACACCGGCGTGGTCGGCGGAGTGGCCGGCGTGCGTCTCCTCCAGGAGCCGGGCGTCCTCGCGGACGGACGGAGCACGGGCTACGCGCTCGGCCTGAGCGTGGGGATGTTCAGCGGATCCCGGGTCGTGTCGCACAGTGGCGCCTACGGCGGCTATCGCTCGACCTACCTGCGCTTCCCCGACGACCATCTCGCCGTCATCACCCTCTGCAACGTGGCGACGATGTCGTCGCAGCTGGCGGAGCAGGTCGCCAACGTCTACCTCGCGCAGCCGATGCGCGTGGGAGACGGCTCGCTCGACCCGTTCCCGTCGTCGCTGCCCCGCTTCCTTCCCCCCGTGGCCCGTGGCCTCAACGAGCTCCAGGAGCCCGACGAGAACGTCTGGCTCGAGGGGAAGTACTACAGCGAGGAGCTCGACATGGAGGTGACGATCCGGTCGATGGACTCGAGGCTCGTGATGCGGCGCCCCATGGCGGCGGACTTGACGTTCAGCCGCGTGGCGCGCGACGTGTTCACGACGAGCGATCAGGTGTCGCTCAGGATCGAGCGCGATCCGTCGGGAACCGTCTCGAGCTTTCTCCTCTCAATGAGCCGCGTGCGGAATCTCCGCTTCGTGAAGCGCAGCGGCATCGTCGGAGTGCTCGGCACCTACTGACCGCGGGGCTTCGCGCGGCGAGTCGGGGTCGCATTCGCCGGGTCGTCCGGCCAGGGATGCCGGGGATATCGGCCGCGCAGGTCCTTGCGGACGTCGAAGTACGAGTTCTTCCAGAATCCGGCGAGGTCGCGCGTCACCTGCACCGGGCGCTGCGCGGGGGAGAGCAGGTGCATGGTGACCGGCACCCGGTTCAGCCCGACCCGCGGACTCTCCGCCATCCCGAATACCTCCTGGATCCGCACGGCAATCGACGGCGCCGCCGCGTCGCGATAATCCACGCGGATCCGCGAACCTGTCGGCACTTCAACGTGTCGCGGGGCGATTTCGTCGAGCCGACGCCGCTGCTGAAAGTCGAGGGTTCCCAGCACCGCAGCGCCGAGGTCCGCCCGCGCCGCCTCGGCCAGCGTGCGTGACCCGGCCAGGGCCGGAACGAGCCAGGTGTCCGCCGTGCGCTCGAGGTCTGCCATGGTCAACACCGGCCATCGCTCCGGCTCGATGCTGTGGGCGAACGCGATGCGGTCGATCTCGGCGCGCAGGTCCTCGCTGTCCAGCAGTCCGCGACCGATCGCGGCGCGCGCCAGCGCGGACGCGACCTCCGTCGGGTCGGCCCGCGTCGTCTTCTCACTCAGGACGAGCGCGCCCAGCCTGCGCCGCACGAGCACGTCGACCGCTTCCGTGCGGGCATTCCATTCCACCTCCCGCGTCGTCTCGACCTGGTCGGCGAAGAGTGCTTCGACCGTCTCACTCGCGATCGCGACGGCGAGGTACGCCTTGCTCACGGGTTTCCGGCCATCCAGCTCGACCGCGACGATGAAGTCCTCGCCGGCAATGGCGGTGGACGCGTCGATCATGACGTCGCCGCCCTGGCGAGTCACGAAGCGGCCGCGCTGACCCTTGCGCGCGATCGCGACGCGGTCGGGGTAGGCGAGCGCGGCGAGGGTTCCCGCATCCGCCTCCTCCAATCCGGCGCGGGGGCGCGCGCGCGTGACATCGTCGTGGAGGCGCCTGGCGTCCCGCAGGATGCGGTCGACCGCTTCGCGGTTGACGATCCCGGTGCCGGCGTGCGCCCCGCTACTCCCTTTCCTCACCGCCTCGAGTACCTCCAGGCGCAGCTTCAGGTCCGGATCCGCGATGCCGTCAAACCGGATGAAGTCCCGGTCGCTGAGCAGCGCCGCGATCTCGCAGGCCATGCGCCGTGGTTCACCCTCCCGCGCGTGGAGGATCATGTGGGCGAGCCGCGGATGGAGGGGCAGTGAGGCGGCCGCTTCACCATCCGAGGTCAGGCGGCCGAGGTCGTCGACAAGGGAGAGCTCCTCGAGAACCGTTCTCGCGGCAGCGAAGGCCGCCGGTGCCGGCGGATCGATCCACGACAGCTCTGCCGGATCATGTATGCCCGCGGCGGCGAGATCCAGCGCGAGGGGTGCGAGGTCGGCCTCGACGATTTCCGGCAGGGCGGCAGGCACGAGATCGTCGTGCTCGTTCCACAACCGGTAGCACACGCCGCTCGCAACGCGACCCGCGCGACCGCGACGCTGGTCAGCGGTCGCCCGCGACACGCGGATGGTCTCGAGACGGGTCATCCCGGTGCGTGGCGAGAAGCGGGGCCGGCGGGCCAGGCCGGCGTCGACGACCACGCGCACGCCGGGAATGGTGAGGCTCGTCTCGGCGATCGACGTCGCGAGCACCACCCGCCGGTGATCGGACGGACGGACGGCGCGGTCCTGCTCGTCGGCAGAGAGTCCGCCGAACAGCGCGAGAACCTCGCATCCGGTCGCGGCGCCGAGGAGTCCGCGTACCCGGTGGATCTCGGGAGCGCCCGGCAGGAAGACGAGCACGTCCCCTTCATGCTCCCTGATCGCGTTTCTTGTCGCGCTCGCGACCGCCGCATCGAGCGCCTTGGGATCCCTTGGAGGTGCGTAGCGCGTCTCGACGGGAAAGACCTGGCCGGCGGCCGTCACGACGGGCGCGCCGCCCAGGAGACGCGCCACTCCCGCGGCGTCGAGAGTCGCCGACATCACGAGCAGGTGCATGTCGTCGCGCACGAGCCGGCGACTGTGCAGCGTGAGGGCGAGGCCGAGGTCGGCGACCAGGCTCCGCTCGTGGAACTCGTCGAAAATGACGAGGCCGATGCCGTCGAGTGTGGGATCGCGCTGAATGCGGCGCGTGAGGATGCCTTCGGTCACGACCTCGATCCGCGTCCGCTCGCTCACGCGGGTCTCGGTGCGCGTGCGGAAGCCGACCGTGGCTCCGACCGGCTCGCCGAGCATCGCGGCCATGCGATGCGCCGCGGCTCGCGCCGCCACGCGGCGCGGCTCGAGCATGACGATGCGATCCCTGCCGACGAGGCCGGCCTCGAGCAGCGCGAGCGGCACGACGGTCGTCTTGCCCGCGCCCGGCGGAGCCTGGAGCACGGCCGTGCGCGTCAGGCGCAGCGCCTGCACGAGCTCGGGAATGACTTCGACGACGGGAAGGCTCAATGCGGACTCGAGAGGCGTCGCTCGGGAGCCCGAGCGTCTGGTGGCGCGTAAGTTCTCACGACTTTTCGCCGAGTCAACATGCGAGTGGTGCGACCATTGCGGCGATGCGGCCGATTCCCACTCGCACGCGCATGCACGCACACGCTGATTCGAGAACCACGGTCCTGATCGTCTCCGACGATCCGACGGCGGCAGCTCTCCTCGGCGGTCTCGTCGAGACGCTGGGCTACCGTCCCGAGTTCGCCACGGCCCTCACGTCGTCCGGGAGCTTTCGCCAGAAGCGGCCGCAGGCATGCCTGGTCGATTGCCGGAGCGACAGCTGCGACGAGCCATCCATCGCCCGCGCAATCATGCGCGGCCTTCCGGTGGTGCTGATCGGGCCGCGCTCGATGCCGGACTCCGTGCGCGAGATCGCCGCGCGCCATGGCGCGGAGCTGCTGATCATGCCGCCCGAGCCGGGACCGCTCGGCGAGGTGCTCGACCGAGCGGTCCGGCGGGCGTCAGCCTAGCGCCGGACGAGGACCAGGAACTTCGACGGCTCCCAGAACTGTTCCGGACGATCGACCTGGAGCGACTTCGCGATCCGCTTGTCATGACGCTCGCCGGGAGTGGCGAAGGCGAGGTCCTGGCGGGACACGATCGAGAACTCTCCCTCCGGCAGGGGGATCGTGCGATCGCGGAGGCGATCGATGCGCGTGAACGCGGCCGGGTCCAGCGTGCGTGCGGGTACGACCGGGCGCGAGCCGAACAGTCCCAGCACCGGGCGCGATCCTTCCTCCACCAGCACGCCCTTCTTCACGAGCTCGTCCCGCGTCCCGACCACGTAATAGACGGTGTTCTTCTCGGTGGTCAGCTGCGACACCGTGTCGCTGAGCGCGGACCGCTCACCGGCCAGGCGGACGTTGTCGCGGGTCACCGTGTCGATCTTCGAGCTCAGCGCCACGATGCGCGTGCCCTGCTCGTCGATGATCGCCTGCATCTCGGTGCGCTGGCGCTCGGCGGCTTCCCGGAGGTCGGCGATGGTCTTCTCGTAGAGGGCGACCTGCTGGGTGAGCTGGTCGTCGCGGCGGGCGAGCGTGTTCGCGCGGGCGCGGAGGGACGCGACGCGCGCTTCGCTCGAGTCGAGTCGAGCGACGAGCTCGCGCACGCGCTCCGTCACGGCGTCGCGGTCCGCCTGGACCTGCGCGAGCTGGGACTCGCTCGCCTTGCTGCCCGCCTTCAGGCTGCTCTTCAGCGGCGTCTTGAGCTTCGCGATCTCGGTATTGAGCTCGTTGACGAACTGCGTGGAGGACATGACTTCGTTCAGCATCTCGTCCTTGATGCGGACGAGCGAGTCGGTGCGCAGCGAATCGGCGACGGTCAGCTCGCGGAGCTGCTTCTTCGCGGCGGTGTCACAGGCGGTAAGGGCCGCGAGACCGGCGACGACGGCAATGAGGGAAAGGCGCTTCATGGGAATGTGGGCTGGCGGTGAGGTCCGCGACGCCACGTCCTGGCGTCCAGGAATAGGACGAGCGAGCGGGCCGGCCGTCGCGCGTCCTCGACTCTATACCCGCGGCCTAGCGAAGGTGCCCGGCGGGCAGCGTGTACAGCAGGCGCGCCGTGGCCCGATCGCCGCCGCTGAGCGCGGCGACGCGGACGAGTGGGGCCATGACATCGTGACGGTCGTCACTATGCGCCAGGCCGAGGGCATGCCCGATCTCGTGGAGCGCGATGGCGCGCAGCGAGCGCGCGTCGAGCGGCCGGCCATCGCCAAGGTGGGTCGCGAGCAGCACGTCGCTGCCGCGCATCCATCCGTCGCGGTCGACACGCCAGACGGTATTGCCCGTCTTGCGGTCGAGGCGATCGGTCCAGCGCACCTGGATCTCGGCGTCGCGCGCGTGATCGACGAAGACGAAGCGGATCGGCAAGCCGGCGTCCGTCCATTCGCCGAATGCCTCTCGCACGCGCGCCACGAATCCTTCGACGGCGATCGGCTCGACCCACACCCGGATGGGCTTCTCGATTCGCGTGGGCCAGCGGGCGAGCGTCGAGTCACGCTCGAGCAGCAGGCGACCGATGTACGTGCCGCTCGCCGAGCGAAGCACCTCGGCCCGGAGCGGGGCGGAGTCGGCCAGGCTCCGGGCCACCCGCCCGCTGGACGCCCGGACGGTCGAGTCGAAACCGACCAGCCCGACGGCGGCCGTCGTCGCCAGACAGGCGGCGACGAGCTGAGCGAGCCAGGAAATCTTCTCTCGGGCCATGGAGCGGGAAGGACGGACGATGCGAGGCGGGCGGGAGCGTCTGTGACGCGGCCGGGGCGGATGTCCGCCCCGCTGCTTTCTATCTAAGTGACTCGCAGGCCAACCGACAGTAACTGCCGGACTGAGCCGAATTCTATTTCGCGATCGCCGACCAGATCAGGTTGAACGTGGCGTTCGGCTGGCCGCGGTACTGTGGGCGAAATCCGTACAGGATGACGTTCCCCTGACCTCGCTTCACCGACACCATCGCGGCCTTTCCATGCAGCCGCGATCCACCGAGCAGCCATCCGGAGAGGAGCGGGTCTCCGGCGGACGGATACGTGAGCACGGCGGTGGCGGCGGCAGGATCCAGGATGTCGAAGGCTGGGCTGCCCTCGAACCAGACGCCCGGCACCGGGGGATCGTAGAGCCGGGTGAGGTCGCTGGCGCGATTCGCCTCCACGCCGATGATCGAGCCCGGCGCGTAGAACTCGGTGGCCGGCACTCCGCTCAGGACGTTTTTCACCGGAAGCCGGAGCGCCTCGATCGCGAAGTCCGAGGCGTCGTTGAAGGCGAGGAGCGTTCCCCCGCCGCTCACGAACGCATCCACCGCGGCGATGCCGCGTGGACCGAGCGCGCCGGTGAGCTGGGCCGCCGACTGGTCGGGAACGATCAGCGCGTCGAAGCGGGCGGCGAGGTCGCCCGCCGCGATATCCGACTCCGTCACGCGCGAATAGGGCACGCCGAACTTCTCGAGCACCCAGCGCGTCCAGCCCTCATCCATGTTGCCCTGCGTGCTTCGCTTGTAGACCGCGACGCGGCGAGCGCCGTTGGGCAACTGCGCGCGGAAGGCCGGCTCGCGAACGGCGCCGATGGGAGCACCGTGTGCCGGCGCCGATCCCGATACCGCGACCACGTCGACGCCGAACAGCAGCGGGAGCGTGTGGGCGGTGACGTCGTAAGGCCGCTTCGGCGGACCGCCGGGATAGTCGAACAGGTTGGGATACTTCTGGCGCTCGAGGAGCGTCTTGGCGTAGCCGCCGAAGGGCTGACGGAGCGGAACGATCCAGCTTCCGGCGGGGATGGACCTTCCATCCACCGTGGCCGGCGCGGTGGTGGCGTGAATCTCGACGCCGCCGTGCTGGAGGGTCCACAACAGGCGCTGCGTCGCGAGCGAGTCGCGTTGCGCGCGCGGGATCACGTACGCCGATGGCCACGCGTCGCGGCCCCAGGCGGGCAGCGGGCCAAGCGCGCGGTCTCCGATGTTCGCGTATGCCTCGAGCCACGCGCTGCGATTCTCGGCGGCCTGCACGAGGAGGGCCCAGCTCGCCGCGGTCTGGTAGCGAACGATGTCGCCGTACGTCCAGGTGCCGCCGGTCCAGACCGACGGCAGGTTCCAGGTCGCTTC
Organism: uncultured Gemmatimonadota bacterium; assembly: GCA_946479895.1. The sequence goes on from CAMLHT010000018.1 coordinate 18,391, forward strand.
CTTCGCGTTGTAGCCGCGGGCGGCGCCGAGCCGCTCGAACGGCACCTCGACCGGTGACGCGAGCCTCGCGCTCGCGGTCTCGGTGAGCAGGCGCGCGCCGCGGTGATACAGTGAATACTGACGCGCCGGCGACCACTGGTCGTACGCGGCGTTGCTCGCGACGCCGGTGAATCCCTGCGCCGTCATGCGCCACGCCATCGCCATGCCGAGTCCGTTGGTCGCGGCCGTGAGGATGGGATCGATGTTCGGCTCGACGGGATCCATGTAGGGCGGAATGAAGATCCGGCTGACGTTGCCGCCCTGCTGGTGGATGTCGTTGACGATCTGGGGATTCCACGGCGTGTACAGGGAATCGACCGTGTAGCGCGTCTCCACCTGGGTGAACGCGTACCAGTCGCGATTGTCGTCGTGGCCCACGTACTTGTGATAGAGCTCGGGACCCTCGCTGCCTTCCCGCGGCGTGCCGATGGTGGAGCGGTAGTAGTCGCCGACGATGTCCACTCCGTCCGGGTTCTGGGACGGCACGAGCATGATGATGGTGTTGGCCAGGATCGACCGGGCCTCGGGCGTCGCGGCTCGGGCCAGGCGGTCGGCGAGCACGATCGGAGTCGTGAACCCTCCCACTTCCGTGGAGTGGATCGCCGACGTGATGAGGATGACGTTCTTTCCTTCGGCGATCAGGCGGTCGCGCTCATTCGCGGCGCGCACCCGCGGATCCCACAACTTGCGCTGGATCTGCCGGTACCGCTCGAGGTCACGGAGGGTCGCCGAGTCGGCGATGAAGGCGACGAGGAACGGCCGGCCGAGCGTCGTCTGGCCAAGTGTCCGGACGGAGACGCGCGGGCTCGCCTTGTCGAGGGCAGTGAAGTAGTCGGTGATCTGCTTCCAGCTGGGCAGCCTGCGATCGGCGCCGGGCTCGAAGCCGAGGACGTCCGCCGGGTTCGGCAGCGCCGTCGCCTGCCGCGGGCGTGGCCGTGACGGTGTCTGCGAGAACGAAATCGCGGGCGCGATCAGCGCGGCGAGCAGCAGGAAGCGTAAGCGCATCGGATTTGAGCGGAGGGAACCCGGGCGCGGACCGTCAGCGAGTCGAGCGTGTCCCGCGCCGCGGGCGTCGAGGCAGAGAACGTGCACCGCGCCCGGATCGTTGACAAGCGCGCGCTGCTTGTGGGCCGCCCCTGTTTCCTATTTCTTCCGAACGTTCCCCCACCCAGAGGATCGAATGCTCCGTCGTCTCGCGACTTTCGCCGCGGCGCTTGCCGCAGTGACGCCGCTGTCCGCTCAACGGCCCGGCGCGACCGCCGCCGCCCGCGCTCCCCTGATGGCGTCGGTGGACACGACGCTGTTCAAGGGATTGCAGTACCGCATGGTCGGGCCCACCAGGGGCGGCCGCGTGACCACCGTGACCGGCGTTCCCTCGCAGCCGCGCACCTTCTATATGGGAGTGGCGAGCGGTGGCGTCTTCAGGACGACCGATGCCGGCGGTCACTGGGTGCCGATCACCGACGGAAAGGTGCCGCTCGGCTCGACGGGCTCTATCGCCGTGGCGGAGTCGGACCCGAACGTCATCTACCTCGGCACCGGCTCCGATGGGCTGCGCAGCAACGTCTCCACCGGGCGCGGCATATACAAGTCGACCGACGGCGGCCAGAGCTGGTCGTTCATGGGCCTGTACAACAGCGGCCAGACCGGCGCCGTCCGGATTCATCCTCGCGATCCGAACACCGCATGGGTCGCGGCGATCGGCGATGCCTTCAAGCCGAATCCCGAGCGCGGCGTCTACAAGACGACCGACGGCGGAAAGACCTGGAAGCAGGTCCTGAAGATCTCGGACAGCACGGGCGCGGCGGACGTCGAGCTCAACCCGGCGAACCCGGACATCGTCTACGCGTGGATGGCGCGCATCGAGCGGAAGCCGTGGACGATCATCAGCGGCGCGCGCGAGGGCGGCTTCTACAAGAGCACCGACGGCGGCGAGACGTGGAAGAAGATCACGGCCGGCCTGCCGAATGGACTTGTGGGCAAGGGGAACCTGGCGGTCACCGCGGCGAACCCCAACCGGATCTTCGCGCTCATCGAGGCGCTCCCGAACCCCGGTTTCTATCGCTCGGAGGACGCCGGTGAGACGTGGTCGCTGATCAATCCCGCGGCCAACATGCTGACGCGTCCCTTCTATTACACGACGCTCGCCGCGGACCCGACGAACGCCAACGTCGTGTACGGCGGATCGGAAGGGTTCTTCAAGTCGGTCGACGGCGGGGCCACCTGGCAGTCGTTCGCGACGCCGCATGGCGACAACCACGACATGTGGATCAATCCGACCGACGGCAACACGATGATCCAGTCGAACGACGGCGGCGCCAACATCTCGACCGATGGCGGACGCACCTGGTCGTCGCAGAACAACCAGCCGACGGCGGAGATGTACGGCGTCTTCCTCGACAACGCCTGGCCGTACCGGCTCTATGGAGCCCAGCAGGACGAGGGCGGGACCGTCATCATCCCGAGCCAGCCGGCGCCGGCCGGTCAGCCGCAGTTCATCGTCGGCCCCGGCTGCGAGACCGGCCCGGTCCTTCCGCATCCGACGAATCCGGACACCGTCTACGGTTCGTGCAAGGGTCAGTACGAGTGGATGAACATGCGCACCGGCCTCTCCAGGCAGTACTGGGTTGGCGGCCAGTCGCTCTACGGCAACGACGCGAAGGACCTCATCTGGCGCTTCCAGCGTGTCTCGCCGATGGCGCTGTCCCCGCACGATCCGAAGGTGCTCTACTACGGGTCGCAGTACGTGCATCGCACCCGCGACGCGGGCGTCACCTGGGAAACGATCAGCCCGGACCTGACCGCGCGGCCGGCGTGCTGCCAGGGCGCGAGCGGCGAGCCGATCACCCGCGACGTCACGGGCGAGGAGTTCTACTCGACGCTCTACGCGATCACCGAGGCGGCGACGGAGCCCGGCGTCATCTGGACCGGCGCGAACGACGGACCGTTCTTCGTCACCCGTGACAACGGAAAGACCTGGACGAACGTCACGCCGAAGGACCTGCCGCCCGGAGGCCGCGTCGCCTTCATCGAGGCGTCGCCCCATCGCCGGGGTTCGGCGTACTACGCCGTCTACCGCTACCTGCTCGGCGACTACCAGCCGTACCTGTACCTCACGAACGACTATGGTCGCACCTGGAAGCGGCTGACGGACGGGAAGAACGGCATTCCCGCCGACTGGCCGACGCGCGTGGTTCGGGAAGATCCCGACCGTGAAGGGCTGCTGTACGCGGGAACGGAGTTCGGGATGTTCACGTCGTTCGACAACGGCGCGCACTGGCAGTCGTTCCAGCTCAACATGCCGAACGTGCCGATCAACGACATCAAGGTTCACCGGAAGGACCTGGTGATCGCGACGCAGGGCCGGTCGTTCTGGATCCTCGACGACCTGACGCCGCTGCACCAGATCACGCCGGCGACGGCGCAGCAGCCGTCGATGCTCTTCCGGCCACGCGACGCCCATCGCGTCCGTCCGGCCGGGGGACGTGGCGGCGGCGGTGGTGGACGTGGGGCGGGCGGTGGCCGGGGCAACGCCGCTCCCGATCCGTCCGTGCCGCAGGCCACGCCGCCGGGAGGCGTCATCGAGTACTACCTGTCCTCGGTGCCGGCGACGGGCGTCCGGATCGACATCGCGGATTCCGCGGGCCGGCCGGTGGCGGCCTTCTCGAGCGAGGGCAACGTGGCGCTGACGGCGGGTGACGCCGTCGCGGCGACGCCCACGAACTCGGATGATCCCGCCGCCGTCGCGGCCATGACGGCGGGACAGGGCGGAGGCAGGGGACGCGGAGGCGCCGGCGCGCCGGCCGCGCGTCCGACAAAGAACATCGGCATGAACAAGTTCTACTGGGACTTCGTGAACCAGGCCAACACCATGCCCGTGCCGCCCGGCGCGTATCGCGTCACGCTGACCGCCGGCGACTACAAGGCCACGCACCCGTGGCGCATCCTCGTGGATCCGCGGGTCGCCGAAGATGGCGTGACGGCGGCGGACCTTCGCGAGCAGTATCTCCACAACCTGCGCATGCGCGACATGTCGGCCGAAGTGCAGCGTCTCCAGGCGCGGCTCCAGGCGGCGCAGACGCGGCTGGCATCGGCATCGGGAGGGGCCGCGGCCGACACGCTGGCCAGGGTCCGCTCGATACTCTCGCGCGTGCTCGACCAGCCAGTGCGATACGGCAAGCCCGGCGTCGCGACGCACATCCGCTACCTCGCTGGCATGACGACGGGCGCCGACCAGAAGATCGGCCGCGACAACATCGCCCGGTATCAGGTATTGCGAAAGGAACTCGATGCGTTGATCGCCGAGACGAACGCCACTCTCGGCAAGCCGTAGCGGGAGGTCACCCGGGCGCGGCGAGAAGACGATCCTTCTCGTTGCGCCCGGGGGCCTTTCACACGGTCAGCCAGCGCAGGCGCCGCAGGGTCCGGCGCAGCTCGTCCGCGGTCACGCCCTCGTGCATGAGGATGCGCCGAAGCCCGAAGGGATCGGTCCACCGCCAGTTGAGCCGGCCCTTTCCGCGAACCGCGCAGTGAAAGCCAGCTTCGCGCGCCAGCCGACGTACCTTCGCGTTCTGGTTGCTGTAGGGATACGCGAGCACCTCGGGCGGCTGGCGCAGCAATCCGCCGAGGGCGACGCGGCACCGCGTGATCTCCTCGCGCGCCTCGTTGGGACTCACACGCGCCAGCGCGACGTGCGTGAAGCCGTGGCCGCCGAATTCCACGCCCTCCGATTCGAGCGCGCGTATCTCCGACGCGTCGAGCAGCGGCGTCTGCGGCTCGCCGGCGTCCCAGTCGTTCGTCCGTCCCACCTTCGCCGCCACGAGAAAGACGGTCGCCGGCACGCCCAGCCGCTTCAGGACCGGCCAGGCGTTGGTCGCGAAATCGCGGTACCCGTCGTCGAAGGTCACGATGAACGGCTTTCGCGGCATGACGCCGGCGCGCTGGCGCCACGACATCCACTGCCGGAAGGTGACCGGCTCGTATCCCCAGGAGAGCAGGGATTCAACCTGCTCGGCGAACCGGCCCGGACTGACAAAATTCTTCGGGTGCCGGGACTCGCGCGGGGTCGCGTCGACCCGATGGTACATGAGAATCGTCAGCCGGCTCATCGCGGCAACAAGTTAGCAGCGTCATGCGGCGGCGGGCATCCGTCTCCGGCGGCGATATATTCACCACGCGCGGCGACGGCCGCCGAACTCATGACGGGACCACCGGAGCACCAGGATACATGAACCAGGTTCGCATCTCGGGACTGATCGTCGCCGCGGCCTCGCTGGGCGCCACCGCGCTGCAGGCGCAGCGCACGGAATGCGCTCCGGACAACGGGGGCATCAACCTGCCGCCTGGCTTCTGCGCTTCCGTCTTCGCCGACAGCCTCGCCGCACCGCGTCATCTCACGGTCGCACCGAACGGGGATGTGCTCGTCAGCCTTTCCGGCCGCCGCGGCCGGGGCGGGGCGGCTTCGACCCCGGGCGGCGTGATCGTGCTTCGCGACGCCAACCGGGATGGCAAGGCCGAGATCACAGCCGACCTCGCGCGTGGGTTCACGACCAGCGAGGTCGTCCTGTTCGATAACCATCTCTATACCGAGAACGGGACGGCGGTCTTTCGCTTTCCCTTCAAGGCCGGCGCGGTGAAGCTGTCGGGCGACGCGGATACGATCGTGTCGGGTCTGCCCGGCGGGGGCAACCATCCGCGGAAGACCTTCGCGATCGGCCGCGACGGCTCGCTGTACGTGAACGTCGGATCCGCCACCAACAACTGCGAGGCACGCGGGGCCGGGTCGGATCCCAAGCGCCCACCGGACCCCTGTGCCGAGCTCGAGACCCGCGCCGGCATCTGGCGGTTCGACGCGAGAAGGAAGGGCCAGGCCTTCGCGGATGGCGAACGCTTCGCCACGGGCTATCGCAACGGCGTCGGCCTCATCGAGCCGGGTGTTCCGCATCCGCGCACGATCG
>CAMLHT010000019.1 GCA_946479895.1 uncultured Gemmatimonadota bacterium
TGAACGGCGTGTTCGACATCCGGCCGAGCTCCCGCATCGGTGAAGCGGGCCCGAGCGTGACGGTGGAGCACTAGCCGGCTCTCTTGCGCGATTCGTAAACATTTGTATGATCGGTGGCCGCGCTGCCGACGTTGGTGCCGCGACGCTCGTGCACGGACCGTCGCACCCACGTCCGCACTTCGGCGGGCCGGTGCGTCCCATCAGGAGGAGCCACCGATGTCCCGATCGAAATTCTCCGTCCGTACCACCGTACTGGCCGTCGCCGCGACCGTGGCGCTGGCCGCCTGCTCCGACTCGCCCGAGCCCGTGTCGCCGCTCGGCGCGCCGGGGTCGCCCACCGCAGCACGGTCGGACGCGGAGGACCCCGTCGTCGCCGGTGAAGTGATCGTCAAGCTCAAGGAGGGCGCGAGCCTCGACGCCGTGGCCAGTGCGCACGGCGTGACGAAGGGACGCCAGGGCTTCGCCCACGCATTCGACATCGTGCACACGACGCGTGGCAACGAGCGTGCGATGGCCGCGCGCCTCGCCGCCGATCCGCGCGTGGAGTACGCCGAGCCGAACTGGCTGCGCCACGTGGACGCGATCGACTCGCGCCTCTGGGCGTTCTACAATCCGGGTGGGTTGAACATGTCGTTCTTCAACGACCCGAACGGCCGCACCGGTCCCCTTCCGTCGACGTACGCCTCCATCGCCGACGCTGACGAGGACAACGTCGAGGGCTACGCGGCCGGCGGCAGCGACGTGACCATCGGCTCGATCGACACGGGCGTGGACTTCACCCATCCCGAGTTCAGCGGCCGCCTGATCGCCGGCAAGGACTGGTACAGCAACGACAACGACCCGAGCGACACGCCGGATGAAGGACATGGCACCCACACCACCGGCACGATGGCCGGCAGCACGGTCGGCGTGGCCGGCGTCTCCGGCGCCGCGCCGCACGTGAAGGTGTACGTGCAGCGCGTCTGCGGCGCGAATGGCTGCCCAACGTCGGCGATCATCAACGCCATCAACGCCGGCGCGAGCTACCTCGACGCGAACGGCAATCACCTCGTCGCGCTCAACCTCAGCCTCGGCGGGAGCCGCGAATCCACCGGCGAGAAGAACGCCATCGCCGCCGCCACGCGCGCCGGCGTGCTCGTCATCGCCTCGGCGGGCAACTCCGGCTCGGGCAAGGTGGCCTGCCCGGCGTGCGATCCCAACGCCATCTCCGTCGCCTCCACCACGTGGCGTGACGAGCTCGCCCCGTACTCGCAGTACGGCAGTGGGCTCGACATCTCCGCGCCCGGTGGCAACTGCTACTCCAACACGACCCCTGAAGGCTGCATCTTCAGCGCGGTGGTGAAGGGCTTCACCGGCGGCACGGTGGAGAGCGGACCCCTCGCCGGTGGCGGCTATACGTGGATGCAGGGCACGTCGATGGCCGCGCCTCAGGTCACCGGCACGGCGGCCATCGTCGCGTCGAAGGACGGGTTGCGGGGAAGCGCGCTGCGCACGCGAATCCTCGGCACGGCCGACGATCTCGGCGCCGCGGGAACGGACACGAAGTTCGGCGCGGGCCGCGTGAACAGCTATCGCGCGGTGACGGGCACGACGCTCGGCGGCGGGCAGTAGGCAGTTCCCGTTTCGATGACGACGGCGCGCCGGCAGCTTGCCGGCGCGCCGTCGTCGTCGTTCCGGAAAGGCTTGCGGCCGCTATCGCCGCACGCGACCACCCGCGTCACCGTCGAGCAGCGCATTCACCTCGGCGACGTTTACCCGGTTGAAGTCGCCGGGAATCGTGTGCTTGAGGCAGGACGCGGCCGTCGCGAACTCGAGTGCCCGGGACTCGTCCATCTCCAGCAAGCCGTAGATCAGCCCCGCTGAAAACGCGTCGCCGGCGCCCACGCGGTCCACGATGTCGCCGATCTCGTAACGCCGGCTGACATGGAAGTGGCCGCCACGGTCGAGCAGGCAGGCCGACCATCCCTGCCGCGTGGCGCTGTGGCTGGAGCGGAGTGTGATGACCTGCATCCGCATGGCCGGGAACGCATCGAGCACCTGTTGCGCCAGCGTGCGGTAGCGATCCAGGTCGGGATCCACGGCGTCGTCGGTCGTTTCCGCGCCGATGCCGAGCGCGCGCTGGCAGTCTTCCCGGCCCGCGATGCCGACGTCCACGTGCTGCATGAGGCCGCGCATCACCTCGGGCGCGCGCTTCCCCCACTTCCAGAGGTTCGCGCGAAAGTTGTAGTCGCACGACACCGTGACGTCGTGCTGCTTGGCGGCCCGCACGGCGCGAAGTGTCAGGTCAGCCGCCGATGCGCTGATGGCCGGCGTGATACCGCTCACGTGAAACCAGCGAACCCCGTCGAATACGGCGTCCCAATCGAACGACGCCGGATCGGCCGTGGCCAGTGACGAGCCGCTGCGGTCGTAAACCACGCGAGATGGACGATGTGCGGACCCAACCTCGAGGTAGTAGATGCCGAGCCGCTCGCCCGTGCGTGCAACACGATCCACGCCGACACCGTGCCGACGCAGCTCGCCCAGCGCGGCATCCCCGAGGGCATTGGGCGGCAGGGCCGACACGAATGACGACGTCACGCCGAAGTGCGCGAGCGAGATGGCGACGTTCGCTTCCGCGCCACCGAACGAGGCCTCGAGCAGGGGTGACTGCAGGAGGCGTTCGTGGGCCGGCGGTTTGAGTCGCAGCATCAGCTCGCCGAAAGTGACGACGGTCGAGGAGCTCATGTCCCGGCCTCCCATGATGACGCGGCAGCGACAGCGCGTGCGGTTTCGGCGCGTACGCGCGCGAAGTCACCCGCGTCGAGCCAGGCGGACGGTGCCATCCACGAGCCCCCGCATGCGACCACGCGGTCGAACGCGAGGTACTCGCCGAGGCTCTCGAGGCCGATGCCGCCGGTGGGGATGAACGACAACCCGCCGTACGGCGCGGCAATCGCGCGCAGCGTGCGCATGCCGCCCATCGATTCGGCGGGGAAGAACTTGAGCACGCGGAGATCCTTCGCCATCGCCGCCTCGATCTCCGTCGGAGTGCAGATGCCGGGAAAGACCGGGATGTCGTGCGCCTGGCAGTAATCCACCACCGCCGGGTTGAACCCGGGTGCGACGATGAACGCCGCGCCGGCGGCACGGGCCTCGGCGGCCCGCTCGGGAGTTAGGACGGTGCCCGCGCCGAGGAGCATCTCCGGGCGTGCTTCGCGCATGCGGCGCAGCACCTCGCCCGCCGCCGGCGTGCGAAAGGTGACCTCGGCGCAGGACAGACCGCCCTCGCAGAGTGCCGTGGCCAGCGGCGCGGCCTGGCTCGCCTCGTTCACAATGAGCACCGGCACGATGCGGTATCGCCGCATCCGCGAAACCATCTCGTCCGTCGGGCTCATGTCGCTCCATCCATGTGCGTGATTCCCTCCCACAAGCCGTGCAGGTACATCGCACCGAGTGCGCGATCGTACAGCCCGTACCCGGGTCGACCTCGCTCGTCCCAGATCATGCGACCGTGGTCCGGGCGCATCGGTCCGACGAACCCCGTCTCGTGCAACGCGCGCAGGACCTCGAACATATCCACGTCGCCGCACGGGGTTGGATGCGGAGTCTCGCTGAATGCGTGGTGACCCGTGATGCGCACGTTCCGGCAGTGCGCGAAGTGAATCCGGCCCTGTGCGCCGACCTCACGGATCATCGCCGGCAGGTCGTTGGCGGACGACGCCCCCAGGGATCCGGTGCAGAAGGTGATGCCATTGGCCGGACGGTCGACGAGCGACAGCAGGCGGCGCAGCGACACGATGTCGGTCATGATGCGGGGCAGTCCGAAGATGGGCCACGGCGGGTCGTCCGGGTGCATGGCCAGCTTCACGCCTGCCGCCTCCGCCACGGGGACGACGCGCCGCAGGAAGTGATCGAGGTTCTCCCACAGCTGCTCCGGCGTGATTTCGGCGTACGCCGCGAGCAGCGCGGCGAGCGTGTCGGCATCGTACGCCGCGCCCCAGCCGGGCAGCTCTCCCGTCCCGCGCGACAGGTCGATTCGACCGAGCGCCTCATCGTCGTAGGCGAGTGTCGTCGAGCCATCGGGAAGCGGCGTCGCGAGCGACGTGCGCATCCAGTCGAACACTGGCATGAAGTTGTAGCAGACCACCGGCACGCCGACGGCGCCGACGCGCTCGATGCTCGTGCACCAGTTGTCGATCAGCCGGTCGCGCGTCCGCAGCCCGAGCTTGATGTCCTCGTGCACCGGGATGCTCTCGACGACCGCGAGCCGCAGCCCCGCCTCATCGACGGCAGCTGCCAAGGTATCGAGGTCGCGCACGGTCCATGCGTCGCCCGGTGGCACGTCGTACAGCGTGCTGACGACGCCGCGCACGGCGGGAATCTGCCGAATGCGCGGGAGCGTGACCGGGTCCGTCGGTCCGTACCAGCGAAAGGTCAGCTCCATCACTGGCGCGTCGCGTTCCCGTCCAGGCGATACGCCTCGCGCGCGAGGTCATACGCGAGCGCGCGGCCCACCCGGCGCGCATCATCGAGGCCGATCACGTGCCGCGCCACGAGGCCGCCGAGAAAGTTGGCGTCCACGCGCCGGGCCAGGTCATGGCGCGCCGGGATGGAGCAGAAGGCGCGCGTGTCGTCGTTGAAGCCCACCGTGTTGTAGAAGCCGGCCGTCTCGGTGGTCTGTTTCCGGAAGCGCGTCATCCCCTCGATGGAATCGTGGAACCACCATGCGGGACCGAGCCGCATCGCCGGATAGTGGCCGGCGAGCGGCGCGAGCTCGCGTGCATACGCAGACTCGTCGAGCGTGAACACGATGAGGCTGAATCGCGGATCATTGCCGTACGCCTCGAGCAACGGACGAAGGTTGCGCGTGTATTCGGTGACAACGGGAATGTCGGCACCGCGATCGGCGCCGAAGCGCTCGAAGAGCGCCGTGTTATGGTTTCGCAGCGAGCCGGCATGGAGTTGCATCACCAGTCCGTCGTCGAGCGACAGGCGCGCCATCTCCATCAGCATGTGCGCTTCGAAGGCACGCTGGTCCTCCGCTGATGCGCGCCCCTGCCGGGCACGCGCGAACAGTGACTCCGCCTCGGCCTCGGTGAGCCGCGCCGTGAACGGCACTTCCACGCCGTGGTCGGTGGCAGTGGCGCCGAGCGACTTGAACTCGAGGCGGCGCCGGGCGAGGGCGTGCACCAGGTCGCTCGCCGACTCGACGCTGCCGCCCGTCAGCCGCTCGAGCGCCTTCAATTCCTCCCGCCACCCCGGCGCCGCAATCGCGAACAACGCGTCGGGCCGGAAGGTAGGAATGACGCGGCCCGCCCAGCCGGAGCCACGAATGAGGATGTGATCGGTGAGCGCGTCGGTGGCACGGTCGGTCGTCGCGAGTACCTCGATGCCGAAGGTCTCGTACAGCGCGCGCGGGCGGAACTCCGGCCCCTGCAGGCGCTCGACGATGTGATCGTAGATCCGCTGCGCCGAATCGGCGGTCAGCCGCTCGCGCACGCCGAACAGCTCGTGCAGCTGGTAGTCGAGCCACGCCTGCGTCGGCGTCGCCGCGAACAGGTAGTAATGGTCGGCGAAGCGCTGCCAGATGACGCGCATGTCCCGCTCCACCTCGCCGCCATCGCGGCGCGGCACCCCGAGCGCCTCCAGCGACACGCCGCGCGAGTACAGCATGCGCAGGATGTAATGGTCGGGCAGGAGGAAGAGCGACGTCGGTTCGGGGAACGGCGTGTCGTCGGCCAGGAGGTGCGGATCCACGTGCCCATGCGGACAGACCAGCGGCAGGACGCGGGTCTCGTCGTAGATGGCACGCGCCGCGCGGCGCACCGCGGGATCGGCATCGAAGTACCGGTCCTCGTGGAGCACGAGTGCGGAACCGCCGGAGGGTGCCGTCACGGCACCAGCGCCGGGAGGCCGCGTTCGGCCATCTGGATCGCCGCCTTCATGTAACCCAGCGCGTACGCCATGCCGGCGTGCCAGGGAGCGTTGCAGCTCATCTCCGGCGTGTGATCGGGGATGAGCACACCATCGTAGCCGATGTCGCGCAGCACCTGGATGGCCCGCAGCATGTCGATGTCGCCCTCGTCCACGAAGACCTCTTCGTAGTACGGCACCTTGCCGCGCACGTTGCGGAAATGGACGTACGCGATCTTCCCCTGCCGGCCGTAGTGCTCGATCGTCTCGTAGATGTCGCCGTCGCGCATCTCCTGCAGCGAGCCGAGGCAGAACTCGAGCGCGCTCGCCGGACTGGGAACGAGGTCGAGCATGCGCTGGTACTTGGACGGCTGGTTCACCAGCCGCGCCGTGCCACGGAGCGTCTCGGCCGGAGGATCGTCCGGGTGCAGCGCCATCCTGACCCCTGCCTCCTCCGCCACGGGCAGGATCTGCGACAGGAACCACTCGTAGCGCTGCCAGAGCTCCTCGCTCGAGACCGGCTGCACCGTGCCGGCGGGCGCGTTCGGATCGTAGATCATGTTCCACACCATGCCGTTCGGCATCGGCGTCTGTGGGTCGATCTTCGATTCGTCGTAGATGAGCGCCCTCGCGCCGCCACGCCCCCACGGTCCCTTCGTCCATCCCCACACGCCGGCAAGGCTGAAGTTGTAGCCCATGATCGGGATGCCGACGCGGCCGATCAGGCGGATCGTGCGCTTGAGCAGCTCCATCTGCTGCTGCTTCTTCGGGCCGTCGAGAAGGATGTCGGACCAGTGCGACGGGTCGAAGTTCTCGATCGCCTCCCACGTCAGGCCATTGGCCTCGATGGTCTTCTTCAGGGCGCGGAGGTCATCCTCCTCCCATGGCTTGTCCTGATTGGTCGTCGTGCCCCACCCCATCGAATCCGGGCCGCTGGAAAGCGAGGGATTCACTCCCTTGAAGTAGTCGACGAGATGAACGACGAGATGCGTGACGCCCGCCTGCTTGGCGAACTGGAAGTTTTCCTGGGTCAGGAGGCCGCGATACAGGCCGAGTCCGAGCTTCATATCCTTGGGTAGCTGAGAGGTAATTCCACTTCCACTGCCTGACCGTTCACGGTTCGTGGTGCACCGCTCACGGACACTTCAGATCCCGCTGAAGGCGCTGAATCCGCCGTCCACCGGGATCACGACGCCGGTCACGAACGAGGCCGCGTCGCTGCACAACCACTGCACGGCGCCATTGAGCTCCGAATGGGAGCCGAATCGCCCCATCGGCGTGTGCGCGATGACGGCGCGCGCCCGGTCGGTGTAGCTGCCGTCCGGCCTGATCAGCACGGCACGGTTCTGCTCGGCGATGAAGAAGCCGGGGGCGATGGCGTTCACGCGCATGCGATCGCCGTATCGGCGCGCCACCTCCACTGCCATCCAGCGGGTGAAGTTCTCGATCGCCGCCTTGGCCGCCGAATAGCCCATCACGCCGCTCAGCGCCTGGGACGATGCCATCGACGAGATGTTGACGATGGCGCCGCGCTGCTGCTCCGCCATCGCTGCGCCGAAGATGAGCGTCGGATAGACCGAGCCGTGCAGGTTGAGCCGCACCACTTCGTCGAACGCGTCGAGCGGCATGTCGAACACGCTCCGGGCGTCAGTGCGCGCGCGCTGGACGTTGCCGCCCGCGGCGTTGACGAGGATGTCCACGCGCCCCCACTCGTCCATCAGCTCGGCGCAGGCATGGCGGAGCGCCGTCTCGTCCATGGCGTCGGCCACGAGGGCGAGGGCGTCATGCCCACGATCGCGCATCTGCTGCACGCGGTCCATCGCCGGCTCGCGGCGCCGGCCGAGGATGGCGACGCGCGCCCCCGCGGCAGCGAGCCCGTCGGCGATGCTGCTCCCGAGCACGCCATAACCGCCCGTGACGACCGCCACCCGGCCATCCAGGCTGAACGCGGAGCCGTTCATCGGAAATCGGTCTCGGTGATGATCACGCGACGGTCTCCGCGGAAGGTGATGGCGAGCTGCGTCGCGCCGTCCCGCACTGGCGATTCGACACGAATCGTCCGATGCGGCGGCACGCGAACGGGCTGCGAGGCGCCGTTGACGGTGATCGTGAGGGTCAGGGAGTCGGCCACCGGGTTCTCGAGCGTCGTGATCATCGTCGAGCGACCTTCCGGCACGCGGAGCCACACGCGGCCCACGCCTGGTGCGTGCTCGTCGGCCGGGGACACCGTGCCGCCAGCGGTGAAGCTATAGGGTCCGAAGGGCCGTCGCCCGTGCGGCACGTACTGGATGGCGGGTTTCGTGTTCCAGCCACCACTTCCGCCGGCGAACGTGTAGCCTTCTGCGCTCACCTTCACTGGATACTTCGCCTTCAGGCCCTCGGGGATCACCGGCACCGAGTTGAGGAGCAGGCCGCTGTAGACGCCGGTGAGCAGGCCATGCTCGGACGCATAGTCGCCCCACTCGATCTTCGACGTCACGAGCTGCGTGGCGTGATGTGGCTCCTCCGATCCCATGTAGCGCACCAGGTTGGCGAGCAGGCGATCCGCCACCGGATCGCGCCCGCTGCGGCTCACGAGGTCGAATCCCGTCACGATGGCCGAGCCCGTGCCGTCGAACAGCTCGGCAAGGGCGATCCCCTGCAGACCGTGGTCGTAGTTCGCGAGCACGAGTGCGCGATCGAGCGTGCTCGAGTCGCTCAGCACGAAGCCGTGCGTCACCGGGTAGACCTGCGGGAAGCCCGGCATCGACTCGTTCCAGCCGGTGAAGTCGTCCCAGAGGAAGAGCCGGTCGCGGTCGATCCCGGCGAGTGCCGGGCTGTCGGTGCGCTCGGGATTCACCGCCATGCCGTTACGGAACGGCCGGCCTCCGGGGAAGATCTTCGCGTGATCCAGCTCGCTCGTCTGCAGGTGGATCGGTGCCGGCAGCCAGCTGCCGTCGAAGCTCCTCGCATCCTGGTGCAGCACGATCATGCGTCCGCCGCGCGCCAGGAACTGCCGCAGCGCGCCCACCTGCCGCGCCAACGGCGCGCCCCACGACTCGGCGCCGAGCACGAGGAGATCGCGAGCCGGATCGAGCCCGCTCACGTTGCGCACGAGCGTCGAGCTGACCCCGACGCGCGCCAGCGCACGGGCCGAGCGGCGCGAGGGATCGTAGAGCTTGACGGATCGGGCGAGCGCTCCGACGGCGCCCGGATACGACGGCTGCGCGACGAAGAGCGGCGTCGCGTTGTGCGAGACGACGGTGTCGCCGACGCGGACGGTGCCAGCCAGCGTGTACTCGCCCGTGGCGAGGCCGGCGGGCAGCCGGATGGCGAAGTGCCGGCTTCTCGCCGCGTAGTACGGCACGTCGGGGAACGTCAGGCTGCCGTGGATCCGCTCGACGCCGGCGCTGTCGGTGAGCGTCCAGGTGACCGTCGGCTGGCGGAGCGCAGCCGCATCGTCACCGTCGTTCACGATGTGCGCCACGGGATGGATGCTGCTCCCCGCGTAGACCTGCGGCGTCCACAGCTCCCAGCTCAGCAGCACCGGCTGGTACGACACTCCGTACTGCGCGCCGATCGGCTTCGGCTTCATGTCGTCGAAACCGCTGATCCCCCACCAGTGGTGGAAGATGATCGTGAACGGCGAGAGCCCGGCGAGATATGGATTCTGCTCGCGGGAGCGGCGGTAGATCTCGATCGCCTGTCCCGCCATCCACGCCTGATAGGCGAGCGCGCGCTCCCCCTGCTCGGCCTGCGGCGCGTGGCCGGTCCAGTTGAGCTGCGAGTCCGGCTGCTTGGTGCTCGGCACGAGGTTGTAGCGGCCGTCCACGCCGGTATAATTGCCGGTGTTCTCCGTCATCGTCATCGGCTGCACCTGGCCCGTGCGCCAGCAGACGTGCGGATCGCGCATCTCGTAGAAGCTGAGGAAGGAATTGTAGTACCAGCCCCAGTAGCGGTGCAGGTCGCAGATGTCGCCGGTGCGGCCGAACCCGTAGCCGGCGTTGGCGATGTACAGCCGGCTCGCGTCCCACGCATGCAGCGAGTCGTACATCTGATGCAGGAAGTGGTCGATGCCGGCCGCGCCCTTGTTCAGGTAGGGAATCTCCTTGTCCGCCTGCTCGTTGCTGAGCATGTAGATGGCGACGCTCGGGTGGTTGGCGAGCGGTCCGAGGACGGTATCGCGATACCAGGCCACGCTCTCGCGTACCGGGCGCGTCGGCGCCTCGGTGGACTTGCCGCCTTCCGGCGTGCCGTAGTTCCCCTGGAAGAACATCATTCCCAGCTCGTCTCCCACGTCGAACCAGACCTGCGAATGGCGCGTGAGCCGGATGATGTTGACACCGACGCTCTTGAGGTAGCGGATGTACGGCTCCACGAAGCGACGGTTCTCCTCGAGCGAGTCGGGGATGTTGCGCTCCGGCGGGTTGATGGCATTGCCGCGCAGGAAGATCGGCTTGCCGTTGAGCAGGATCTGCCCGTTGCGCGTGCTCACGTCCCGGAAGCCGATGCGCACGCGTTCCACCCGGCGGTCGCGTCCACGCCCCGCCTCGGCGGTGAGCCAGTACAGCGCCGGCGACTGCGGACTCCAGCGCTTCGGATGCAAGCCGGTCAGCCGCCGGTTCAGGCGTGCCACACCGTCGGGGCCGGCGCTCAGCGTCCCCAGGCTGCCGGACCAGAGCGTATCCGTGGCGTCGGCCGCGCTCGTGATGTGGCCCAGCACCGTGTCGCCATCGAACGATGAAGCGCCCGGCAAAGCCAGCGCAACGCGCACGCTCGTCGTGTCGGTGAACGCATGCAGATGGGGAAAGGGCTCGGACACCTGCGCCATCGCGCTCACCGGGAGCGCGGTGAGCAGCATGCCCGTCAGCCACGGCCTCGATCGCCTCATCGCTTCACCACGTGGATCGCGTTCAGGATCGGCTCGCCCTTCAGCGCCCGGAAGGTCACCACGAGGCCGCGGCCATCCGTCGCCGCCACGCGCTTCGTGTACGTCGCCGCGCGCGCGATCCCCTGCTGCGTGGCGAGATCGAGCGCGCCGATCATCATCGCCCCGTTCACCATCACGTCGAACACACGCGCGCCAGGGCGGGCGCCAGGCTCGGCGAACAGCAGCTGGAGGTCGTACGTGCCGTCGGGTACGTCCAGCCGGTAGCGCTCGATCCCTTCGCGATAGGTGAAGAAGACCGGCGTGAGCGTGTTGCCGGTGATGGCGAGATCCTTGTTGAACATCTTCGCCACGCCACCGGTGTAGCCGAAGCCGCCTTCGTGGTACGGCTGGTCGCCCTCCCACACGAGGTCGGCGGCATCCGCCACCTGCGCCTTGCTGCCGACGTTCACGCCAAGCTCGTGGAAGGGCACCGAGGCATCGGCGAGCCGCGAGGCGCGATACGTCAGGTGCACCACGAGCCGGTCGTCGTACGTCTTCCCGTTCTTCGTGCCGCGCGCCGTGATGACGTTGTCGCCGTCGATGAACGGCACGTCCCAGGTGGCGCGCCTCACGTCGTCCGGGGCCTTCCGCCCCAGCGATCGGCCATTCAGGAACAGCTCGACCGATGCGAGGTTGGAGTAGACGTCCACCGGCTGCGTCGAGGTACCGGGTCCCGTCCCTGGCGCGCGAGTGGAGTCGGTGCCCGTCCGCTCCGTCCAGCCCCGGCTGGCGATGTATACCATCGGCTCGGGATTCCAGTTCGCCTTGTACAGGTAGTAGACGTCCTTCGGCTTCCGATCCCAGGTCAGCATCCCCTTCTGGTTCATGTAGGGAATGGAGCCGCCCGTCTCCGGCTGCGAGAAGTCGAACTCGTTCCAGATCGCCGTGCCGCCGAGCCACGGCCGCGCGGCCATCTGGCGCAGGTACGACTCGTGGTAGCGGCGCATCCACGTGCCACTGAAGTCGAATCGCTCCGGCCGCAGCGAGTTCACCCGATAGTCGTCCTCCGCGCCGTACTCGCTCACGAAGATCACGCGCTCGGGCATGCGTGCATGGTGCTTGTCGAGCTGGATGCCGAACCCCTCGAAGTTCCCGCTGTACCACCCGTCGTAGATGTTCAGGCCGAGCACCTGGGAGACGTAGGCCACGCCGGACTTCTCGTAGTCGCCGCTCATGTGCGTGGCCATCGTCGTCACGCGCGTCGGGTCCTCGCGGCGGGCGAGGCTGTCCATGTGCGCCGCAAAGCCGCGCACGTAGCGCATGTATGCGGTGTCGTCCTGCGCGCGGATGCGAGCCCCTTCCGGGCTCCAGAGGAACACCTCGTTCATCGTGCCCCACATGATCACGCTCGGGTGATCGTAATGCTGGCGGATCATCTCGCGCAGCATACGCTCCGTGTTGCCGGTGAACTCGGGCGCCGGCGTGATGTAGTTGACGACGGGAATCTCCTCCCAGACCAGGAGGCCGAGCCGGTCCGCCGCCTCGAGGACGGCGGGATCCTGCGGATAGTGGGCGAGCCGCACGAAGTTGGCGCCCATCTGCTTGATCCACTCCATGTCGCGCACATGCAGCTCGTTCGACAGCGCTGAGCCGAGCCCGGCATAATCCTGGTGGCGATTGGTACCGTGGATCGTGAGCTTCTCGCCATTCAGGAAGAAGCCCCGCTGCGGGTCGAAGTGATACCAGCGGAATCCCAGTGGACTCGTCACGCGGTCGCGCAGCGCGTCGCCGTCGTAGACGTCGGTGCGCACGGTGTACAGATACGGATCGTCGGGCGACCAGAGGCGCGGCGCGTGGATCGCGGGCAACGTTTGCGACCAGGTGGCCTCACGGCCGCCGGCGACGGGCACTGACGTCTCGCCCCGGGCCACGGCCGCGCCCGCGGCATCGAGGACGGTGCTCACGATGCGGAGCTGGCGCGTCGAGGCACCGTCGTTTGCCACGGTGCCGCGAACCGCCACGGTGCCCTGTTCCCTCGTCAGCCCCGGCGTGCTGACGTACACCCCGGGACCGCCGTGGTCGCCGAGCGTCACGTGCACCGAGTCCGTCGCCACGAGCCACACGTCGCGGTAGATCCCGCCGTACAGCGCGTAGCCCACCGACAGCGGGGGGACGAACGGATCGTGCGCGTTGTTCACCTGCACGGCGATCAGGTTCTCGTTTCCCGCGCCGTCGAAGCGCACGAGCCGGGTGATGTCGACCGTGAACGCGGTGTATCCGCCGCGATGCTCACCGGCGAAGGCGCCGTTCACGTACACGTCGGCGACCTGGTTCGCCCCTTCGAACCTGAGGAAGAGGCGCTTCCCCTTCAGCCCGTCGTCGAGGCGGAGATGCTTGCGGTACCACCCGATGCCGCGGCGATACCCGGGCACGTCGTCGAACGGGTCGCGGGCGTTCCAGGTGTGCGGCAGGGACACCGGCTGCCACCCCCCATCGGGGAAGTTCACCGACTCGGCGAAACTCACCCCGCCCCTGTGGTAGAGCCATCCGCTGTTGATCGTCTCGCGGGTCCGCTGTGCGGCGAGCGGACCCGGCGCCAGGGTGGCGAGGACGGCCGCTGCCAGCGTCGGTGCGGCGAGCACGGGACCCCACCGCCACGAGGCGGCGCGGGCACTTCGTGCCCTCCGCCTCGTGATCGAATCAATCATGCGTCTCACCACGCGCTCAGTAGCCGGGGTTCTGGGGCATCGGCTTGGTGAGGTTCGCGTCGATCACCTCCTGCGGAATGGGCAGGATGGAATCGCGCGGCTGCACGTTCGCGGCAGCGAGCGGATTGTACTTCATCACGCGATCGTACCAGCTGTGCGTGCGCACGAGCGTGTAGCGGCGTTCTTCCTCCGTCACCAGCTCGCGCGAGCGCTCGTCGAGGATGAAGTCCATCGTCACCTGAGCGGGCGTGATCGGCGACGCACCCGCGCGCGCCCGCAGCACGTTGATCGTCGCCGCCGCCTCGGCCAGCTTGCCCTGCTTGAACTGCGCTTCGGCGAGCAGCAGGTAGGTTTCGGCGAGCCGGATGTACGGCTGGTCGTTGTACTGCAGCGCCGCCGTCACGTCCGCCGGGTCGGCCCAGTCCCACTTCCGCGTGCTCGGCCAGAGGGGGTTGCTCAGCTTCTCCGGCCCGACGACGGTGAACAGCGTGTCGCCGAGCTTCTTGCCGGCCGGCAGGTTCGCCGGGTTGTTGTACAGGTAGAAGCGCCGGATGGCGAACGGCCCGCCGCGCACGTCGCTCGGCTCGTACAGGTTGAGCCCGTAGCGCGTGATGGCCAGCCGGCCGATGCCGCGCCCGCCGTACTCCGGCGCCAGCTTCATTCCCTTGTTGCTCTCGTAGCGCGTCACCCAGCTGCGGCGCATGATGCTGCTGCCGCCGCCGTTCACGTTCTCGGCGTACTGGAAGACCCAGAGCGCCTCGGTATTGCCCTCGCTCCGGTTGACGTTGCCGTCCTGGAACTGGTCCATGAACGCCACGCCCGGATCATTCTTGTGCACGCCGTAGCGCTGGGTGATCAGGTGATGCACCCCGTCGTTGATCACGGCGCTCGCTTCGACTTCCGCCTTGTCCGGCTCGTCGATTGCCAGATACATCTCCGCCAGATAGTGCTGCGCCACCGCCTTCGTCAGCTTGCCGTCCATCGGCGACGTGAGCGGCAGGTTGTCGCGCGCGAAGATGAGATCGTTGATGATGAGGTGGCGCACCGAGTCGCGCGACTGGCGCTCCCAGTCGGTGCGGATGTTGTCGCCACTCGACTCCACGAGGATCACCGGCACGTCGCCGAAGAGATACTGGAGATGCCGGTACGCCCAGGCGCGGATGAGCCGCGCCTCGCCCACCACGCGCCCCTTGTCGGCCGCGGACCACTGCACGGCCGGATTGTCGGCCCGGTTGATGATCGTGTTCGCGGCGTTGATGGTCTGGTACATCAGCCGCCACGTCTCGTCCGTGTAGTCGTTGAGCGGCGTGTTGTAGGTCGTGAACTGCTGGAACAGGCGTTCCGGCGGCGACAGGTAGAGCCCGTAGCCGTTGTCCGTGCCGATGACGAGTCCCGTCTCGACGATGTCGTTCGACGGATCGCTGCCGGAGCCGGAGCGCTCGCGGCGCACCTGCGCGTACAGCGCGTTCAGCCCCGCCTCGAAGCCGGCGAGATCGGTGTAGAGGTTGTCGGGAACGATGACCGTTCCCGGATGCTCGGTGAGGATCCTGTCCGTGTTGCACGCCGTCGCGCTGGCGGCAACCGCCGCCAGGCCGAGTCCGAGAGCGGCGAGAGCTCGCCGCGGGCGTCGCGTTCTATTCATGGTCAGAGCCATCGGAATGAGTGGTGGAATCCGGTCGCGAGACGCCGGCTCAGAAGCGGAGCGTGAGGCCAGCCGTGATCACCTTCTGCAGCGGAACGGCGCGCTGGCTGCTCAGCTCGGGATCGAGGCCGCTCCACCTGGTGTGCGTCCACAGGTTGCGCCCCTCCACGTAGATGCGGGCGCTCTCGGTGCCGACCTGCGACGTCAGCCGCGCCGGCAGGTCGTAGGAGAGCGTGAGGTCCTTGAGCCGGATGAAGCTCGCGTCCTCGTAGAACGGCAGCGCGTACGGGTTGCTCGTGTTGCTGTTCGCGGGATAGGTGTTGATCGGCGTCTCGGGCGTCCACCAGGTGCGGTACACCATGTTGCGGCGCACGTCGGTGAAGACCTGGTTGGTGCCGAGCAGGTCGTTGGCGCGCGTGACGCCCTGCACCGTGTTGAAGTAGGCGGAGAGGGTGATCCCGCGATACCGCACCGAGTTGTTCAGCCCGGCGCTGTACTTCGGTTCGAGGCTGCCGATGAAGGTGCGGTCGAGCGGATCGATCTTCCCGTCGCCGTTGATGTCCTTGACCTTCACGTCACCCGGCTTGGCCGTCGGCTGGGAGCTGTTGGCGATGTCGTCGCCTTCCTGGAAGATGCCGTCGAACTGGTAGCCGTAGTTGACGTCGATCGGGTGCCCGATGAACCAGCCGCTCGCGATGTCGTCGGTCCGGTCGCCGTACAGGTCGACGATCCTGTTCCGGTTCGCCGAGACGTTGAAGTCGGTGCGCCACGTCCAGCCGGCACGATCGAGGTTCAGCGTACCGAGTGTCAGCTCGAAGCCCTTGTTCGACGTCTTGCCGATGTTCTGCACGATCGACGTGATCCCCTGCACCGACGAGATGGAACGGCGCAGCAGCAGGTCGCTCGTGCTGGCTGAGTAGGCGTCGGCCGTCAGGTGCAGCCGGTCCTTCCACATGCTCAGGTCCAGCCCGACGTTCTTCGAGAGCGTCGTCTCCCACTTCAGGTCCGGATTGCCGAGCGACGAGGGGATGTACCCGGGCAGGGTGGTAGTGCCCTCGACGTACGAGCGGTCATCGAGCTGGCCGAACGTCTGGTAGGGGCGAATGGCCTGGTTGCCGTTCCTGCCGTACGAGAGGCGGAGCTTGAGCGCATCCACCGTGGTCTTCCATGGGAAGAAGCTTTCGTTGGAGATGTTCCAGCCGAGCGCGAGGGACGGAAAGACGCCGTACTTGTTGTTCGTGCCGAACCCCGAGTACCCGTCCCGCCGCACCGTTCCAGTCACCAGGTAGCGCTCGTCGTACGAGTAGTTCACGCGCGCCATCTGCGAGATCAGCTTCGAGTCCGTCTCGGTGAATGACGGGACCGAGAGCAGCGCGAGGTTGGAGCGGTAGTTCAGCACGTCGTTCGGGTAGCCCTGCGCGTCCACCTCGTGCTCGTCGAGCGACGAGGACGCCTCGCTGAGGAGTCCGGTGAGGTCGAGGCCGTGCCGTCCGAAGTTGCGCACGTAGTGCAGCACGTTCTCGAGCGTCCAGTCGTTGCGCTGCGACTCATATACGGTGGACTGGCCGCCGACCGTGAGCCCCGTCTGCGTGTTGCGGCCGTAGTAGCGGCCGCGGTTGCGGTCGGCGATGTCGAGGCCCGCGTTGAGCCGGTAGCTCAGCCCCGCGACCTGCGGGACGCTGAGCTGGAGGTAGTTGCTGGAGAAGACGCGGTTGCTCCGGTCCTGATCCACGACGTGCAGGTTCGCGAGCACGTTGTCGGTGATCGGATCCTCCGGCCAGGGAACGAGCAGTTCGTTCCCTGCCGCGTCGTACGGGCTGATGAGCGGATTGCTCGAGAAGGCGGTGCCGAACGAGACGGGCAGGCCGTCGCGATTGGTGTGGACGCCCTGGGTGCTGGTCCCGACGCTCAGCCATGACTTCAGCTTCTGGTCGAGGTTCAGGCGCACCGTCGAGCGGCCGAATGCGTCGTTCAACGCCACGCCGTTTACCCGGAGCAGGGAGCCACCCACGTAGTAGCGAGTGTCCTCCGAACCGCCGGCGAACGACAGGTCGTGGCTCTGCTGGTTGCCAGTGCGCGTGCCGATTCGCAGCCAGTCGGTGTTCACCCCCGCATCGAGGTTCGCCTGCTCGGTCGCGGTGAGCACGGTCGCACAGTCCTGCGTCGGGCTCGTGCGCATGCGCACGCACTTGAAGTCGGCGAACTCCTGTGCGTTCATCAGGCGCGGCAGGTTGGCGATGCGCTGCTGCCCGACGTAGCCGGTATAGCGCACCTGCGGCTTGCCGCGTGACCCCTTTCGCGACGTGATCAGCACGACACCGTTCGATCCCCGGCTCCCGTAGATCGCCGTCGCGGAGGCGTCCTTCAGCACCTCGATGGACTGGATGTCGTCGGGGTTCAGATCGGCGAGGCCGCCACTGTAGGGAATACCGTCCACCACGATCAGCGGCTCGGTGCTCGCCGAGATGGAGTTGCGGCCGCGCACGAGGATGTTGAGCGTCGGCTCCGCGCCGGCGCCGGCGGTGGTCACCGTGACCCCGGCCACCGAGCCTTCCAGCGCCTGCGCCACGTTCGTGTTCGGCTTCTCCTGCAACTGCGTCGGCGGGACGCTCGCCACGGACCCCGTGATGTCGCTGCGCTTCTGCGTGCCGTAGCCGACGACCACGACCTCGCTCAGCGACACAGCCGTGGGCGAGAGTCTGATCTCCACCGAGGTGCGGCCGTTGAGCGGGACCTCCTGGCGCGCGAATCCGATGCGCGACACGACGAGCGTCGCATTCGCCTCGGGCACGCGCAGGGTGAAGACGCCTTTCGCATCGGTCTGGGTCGCGATCGTGGTGCCCTTGACCGCCACGGTCACGTTCGGAATCGGCTCCGCCGTCGTGTCCGCGACCACGGTGCCGCGCACGACGACTTGCTGGGCCTGCAGCTTCGAGTACACCCCATCGATCGCGAACAGTGCCGCGATGAGCAGACCGAGGCGCCGCAATCTTGATCCCCGCATGCTGGTTACCAGGTAGGTGATGATGATGAGCGGAGCGCGACAGCGCCCCGGCGAACGCGGTGCAACAACGACTCACGAGGCGTCGCCTGCCAGGCGACGCCTCGTGGCGGGTCCTACGGTGGGTCGATCACGGCGCCGCCCGCGCGGTTGCCGAGCGCGGCGCCCTTCTCCACGCCGGTGACCCGCACCACGGCATCCTTCGCATTGGGCCAGAAGCGGAGCTCCAGCTCCACGACCGCTGCTTCCACGCCCGTCTCGTCGGCGCCGGTGAGCACCAGCCATTCGTGGCCGCCCGTACGATCGAGCGCGATCGTCCCGTGGCCCGGCTGCGCGGAGGTCGCGGTATGCGTGCCGGCGATCAGCGCATTCGTCGACGGTCTGCCGACGAGCAGCACGGTGCCGTGCGTCGCCAGTGAGTCGGGCAGGTCCTTCTCGCTCGACACGCGCACCGGTCTTCCTGTCGCCGCCTGGAGCGTGTTGGCGAGCTGGTACGCGTCCTCCAGCTCGAGCTTCTGCGTCTCGTTGCCGAACACCACGGCGAGTGGACGATCCCACTTCACCTCGTGCACCACGCCCGGCCCCTGCGCGTACGTCACCCGATCGCCGAGGACGGTGGAGTCGGCGAACCTCGGTGCTCCCTCGTTCGACGCGATCCCCCAGCCGATCGACGTGGCGGAGTCGTACTTCACCTCGAGGAAGTGATGATATGTGCCGGGCATCGCGCCCGCCGGCAGCCAGAGCGCCACGCGCCCGTTGGCGCTGTCGTGCGGCGCGAGAGTCAACGACGATGGCGTGAGGAGACGCGTCTTCGTGCCGTCGAAGGCGACCGGCGTCAGCGCCACACGTTGCACGCGATCGGTGTGATTCGCGATGGTGAACGCCGCTTCCGCGGCATCGCCCGCGAACTTCACTTCGCTCACCTGCACCGGCATCTGCCGCGTCGGTGCGTCGGGACGCTCGTACTCGCGCATCAGCTCCATCGCCACGAACGCCGTCTGCTTGGGCCGGCGGTCGAGGCCGAGCGGCTCGTAGTGCCGGCTCATGGTGCCCGCCACGGCGGGATTGAAGGCAAGATCCTCGTGGAGCTGGAACTCCAGCACTTCCGGAATCGCCCGTGGCGCCAGCACCTGCCGGTAGATCTCGGCGAACTCCTTCGCCTGCAGTTCCGGCGCGAGGCGCGTGAGATCCTTCCAGTTGAACTCGCCGAGCGTGACCGCCCTGCCGATCTCCGTGGCGTAGCCCGCCGAGCCGAGCATGTGCGAGCTCCACGCCTGCTTCCACGCCGGGCCGTGCTTGTAGGCGTGGAGGCCCACGCGGTCGAACGGCACGCCGAGCTGGCGCAGGCGCTCGAACATGCTGTTGTTGCCGGCGCCGGTGAGATAGACCTGGGCGTTCGGCGCCGCCGCCTTCGCGGCGGCGTACATCGCCGACCAGCGCGCCGGCTCCCCGGGCTTGATGCCGGGAATCAGGTTCTCGTTCTCCAGCTCCACCCGCGTGACGAGATCCGCATAACGATGAAGGACCGCCGATACCCACTCCGGCGGTCCTTCCGTGTCCACCAGCCACTTGAGGCCGAGGGCGCGCGACTCGTTCGCGTAGAAATCGAGGAACGCGAACGCGTTGGCGCGATCGAGCCTCTGCAGGAGCTCGAGGTGGTGCAGTCGCACCATGTCGAACCCCATCGCGCGCACGATGTGCAGGTCGGTGCGCATGCGCGGGATGAACGCGCGCCACTGCTTCCACATGACGGGCGACGTCGCCCAGAATCCCTCCGACGTCACCCCCGGCACGCGGTAGAAGTCGAAGTTTTCCGTGAACGTGGAGTACGGGAAATAGCTGATCCCGAACGTCACGTACGGCACGCCGATGTCGGCGCGCACCGTGTCGCCAGCGCGCGAGACGAGTCGGGCCCCGGAGAACTCGCGCAACTGGATCTCTCCCCACCGCGGCGGTGGCGCATCGTCGACCGCCAGTCGCCACTTGAGCGCCACCGTGTCGCCAGGCATCGGTGTCGCGTACGGTGCCACGGCCATGTAGCCCTTCTTCGGCTGGCGCGCGTTCGGGCCCGCGATCTCCGACACCAGATACGTGGTGTCGCCGCGCGGGCGCGTCAGCTCCCACACGTAGAAATGACTCGCCTCCGCCCAGGTGCTGCCGTGCTTCACCGACGGCGTGGGCGTGAAGCCGTTCACGGAGAGCAGCGTCGTGGCGCCGGTCTTCCACTGCAGCCAGTCCACGCCGTGCACGTACCGGAAGTCCGCCTCCCATGTACCGGGTGTCGCCGCGCCGTCCAGCTCGCGCCCGTTGTAGCGCATCCGCGCGTCACTCGGCGACGGCGTCACCACTCGCCGCACGAGGGCCACGTAGGCGGGTGACGTGGATGCCGGCGCGCGGCGCACCACACCCGCGCGCATGTCCAGCCAGCCGTCGGCATACGGACGCGCCGTGACGGCGATCGTGTAGCCGTCGTGCTCGGCGGTGCCGCGCAGCGCGCCATCGGCGGCTCGCGTCCAGGTGATCGGCGTCGGCGCAAAGGCGCGGATGGCGGCGTCGGTCGTCGCCGTGTCGCCCGGAATCACGACCAGCCCGAACGCCACGTCACCGAGCGCGTGAGCCTTCCAGCGCAGCGCGAGCGAGGCTCGGGAAGGCGTGACGTCGAGCGGGCCGTCGTGCGCGGGCGCGATCGCCACCGGTGGTCCGGTGCGCGTGAGAGAGACCGCGCCCTTCGCCGGCAACGTGGCGAACAGGTGCGCTCGGCCCTTTCGCACGTCGGCGACGGCGTTCGGTCCGGTGTAGTGCCCGTCCGCCAGGTCCACCATCAGGTCGATCGGGCCACGATAGGGAATCTCGTGGTTGTTGCGCACCAGCAGCGTGCGCTGCTGGGCCCCCGCGGGGGTCGCGCACAGCGTGAGCACCGGCAGCGTCATCCCCGTCGCCACGATGGCGCCGCACAGGAAGGACAGCAGGCGGTGACGGCGCGCGCCGCTCACGTGAGGGGCGTCTCCGCCGGCTCCCACTTCTGCAGCATGTCGCGCACGCGTTCGAGGTGCGACTTCATGCGCGCCACGGCGAGTTCGGCGTCGCGCGCGCGGAGCGCCTCGTAGATCTCCACGTGCTCGTGGTGATCGTCTTCCTGGCGTCCGTGGATGCCGAGGATGATTCGCTGCTCCTGACGGAAGAGATTCGAGAGCACGTCGAGGATCTGGTGCATCACCACGTTGCCCGACGCAAGCGCGATCTGCCGGTGGAAGGCGAGATTCACCTGATTGAGCAGCGCGGCGTCGTCGAAGCTCCTGCCGGCGCGAGTGAGCAGGCGGTTCATCTCGTCGAGGTGCTCGTCGGTGGCGTGCTGCGCGGCGAGCGCCGCCGTCTGCAGCTCGATCGGAATGCGCGCCTCGATGAGGTCGACGAGCAGCTTGCGCGTCGGCGGCGCATCGAGCACCGGGTTGGTGATGAGCAGCGAATCGGGCGACCGTCCCACGTAGACGCCGGACCCGTGGCGGATCTCCACGATGCCCACCGTCTCCAGCTTCTTCAGCGCCTCGCGCAGGGTGGGTGAACCGACCCCGAACTGCCGAGCCATCCGCGAGATGGCCGGCAGCCGGGATCCCGGCTGCTGATGACCCGTCTGGATGAGCTGCGTGATCCGCTGTGCGATGTCGTCCGCCAGGCTCTGCCGGAGGACAGGCGCGAAGACTTTTTCCATGTGAGGCTGGATTTGTGTCCTCTGGTGCCGCGAGTCAACAAGTCATAATATGACTTTCTGACCCGACGATATGTGTTCGCTTTCGGCCTGTCAAGCCAAGCTCGAGGCCGCCACCCACTCGATTCCGACGCTCCCGGATACCGGATAAATGAAGGCGTTCCCTGAATCGAGCCGTCGTTCGCTGCCGTGGGCCGTCGCCGGACTGGTTCTCGTCACGTTCGCCGGCGGCGCGCGGAGCCAGTCCGGTACCACGCCGGCCGCGCACTGGTATCGCGGCAACACGCACGTACACACCAACGAATCGGACGGGAACGCGCCTCCCGCCGATGTCGCCGCCTGGTATCGCAGCCACGGCTACGACTTCGTGGTCATCACCGACCACGAGCGCATCACGGATGTCGTGCCACTCCAGCACCGGTTCGGTGCGTCGGGACACTTTCTCGTCCTGCCCGGTGAGGAGGTGACGCAGCAGATCGCCGACTCCACTCATCCCAGTGGCGCCAGGCAGGCGCACGTGGTCGCCATCGGCCTCTCTCGACCCGTGCTTCCACTCGGCGCGCGCGGCATCTCGGCTTCCGTCCCGATGGCGCAGGCCTACGCGCGCAACATCGCCGATATCCGCCGCGCCGGCGGATTGGCGCAGGTGAACCACCCGAACTTCCGATGGTCGGTCACCCCGAACGACCTGATGTCCGTTCCCGACTCCACCTTGTTCGAGGTCTGGAACGCCCAGCCACACATCAACAACCTCGGCGGCGATGACGGAGCCGGCCACGTGGCGCTCTCCACCGATGCGTTGTGGGACACGCTGCTCACTCGCGGCAAGCTGCTGTACGGCGTGGCGAGCGACGACGCGCACAAGTTCCACCCGGACCAGCTCGAGGACTTCGAGGCGACGCGTCCCGGTGGGGGCTGGGTGATGGTGCGCGCCGATACCCTGACGCCCGCGGCCATCATCGCCGCGCTGCGCGCCGGCCGCTTCTATGCCACCACCGGAATCCTGCTGTCCGACTATGCCGCGAGCTCGAGCAACGTCCGGCTGCGCATGACCTTTCCCATCGGCTCGCGCGACGATCGACGCTTTCGCACCCGGTTCATCGGACTCGGCGGGCGGGTGCTCGCCGAGGTCGCCGGGCCGGTGGCCCAGTACACGATCCAGGGCGACGAAGGCTACGTGCGCGCCATGGTGACCGACTCGAACGGTCGCCGCCTGTGGACCCAGCCGTTCTGGGTGGGTCGGAAGTAACTCTTGTTGAGCTACTCAACAAGTCATAATATGACTTTTGGGGCGCCTTCGTCGCTCGCCGAGCTCGACAGGATTGCCCCAACCGGCGGATGATCGCCCTTTACGAGCGTCCTTGATCGGAGGCGACCTTGAATGGCACCGATGTGACCGAGCGGGAATCGACGGCTTCCCTCGCCCCGACCAGCACGACGAGCCCGGTCGGCCGCTACCGCTGGCGCATCTGCGCCCTGCTCTTCTTCGCCACTACCCTCAACTACCTCGACCGCCAGGTCATCGGCATCCTGGCCCCCGACCTCCAGCGCGCGCTGCACTGGAGCGACATGGACTACGCCAACATCGTCGCCGCGTTCAAGATCGCCTACGCCATCGGCCTCGTGAGCATGGGCGGCATCCTCGATCGCATGGGTACGCGGCGCGGCTACGCGCTCGGCCTCACGGCCTGGAGCCTGGCCGGCATGGCGCACGCCTTCGTCACCTCGGTCTTCGGCTTCGCCGCCGCGCGCGCCGCCCTCGGCTTCGCCGAAGCCGCGAACTTCCCCGCCGCGGTGAAGACGGTCGCCGAGTGGTTCCCGAAGAAGGAACGCGCCTTCGCGACGGGGTTGTTCAACTCCGGCGCGAACATCGGCGCCATCCTCGCCCCGCTCCTCGTGCCGATCATCGCCGTGAAATGGGGCTGGCAGTGGGCCTTCATCATCACCGGCGCTCTCGGCTTTCTCTGGCTCGGCTTCTGGCTCACGTCGTACACGAAGCCGGAGCTGCACCCGATTCTCTCGCCGCGCGAGCTCTCCTACATCCAGGCCGACGGTATCGAACCGACGGTGCGCATTCCGTGGGCGCGCCTGCTCCCGCACCGCGAGACGCTCACGGTGTGCCTGCTGAAGTTCATCACCGATCCGGTGTGGTGGTTCTTCCTCTTCTGGCTGCCGAAGTTCCTGCACGACCGGTTCGCCGTCTCGCTGCTCGAGCTCGGGCCACCGCTCGTCGTCATCTACATCGCCTCCGACGTCGGCAGCATCGCCGGCGGCTGGATGTCGTCACGCCTCAT
>CAMLHT010000020.1 GCA_946479895.1 uncultured Gemmatimonadota bacterium
GCACGCTGGCGACGTCGGTGCCAAGCACGGCAACGGGCAGCAGCGCGTCGGCGGTACGGTCGTAGACGAGGATCGCGCCGCGCCGCGCGCCCACCGTCCCCGAGATCTCGCCGAGGATCGTGCGCGCCGTCTCGTCCAGCGTGACGGCGCGGCCGAGGATCTCGCTGATCGAGTAGAGGAGGTTGATCTCCTCGTATCGCTCGGCGAGCTCGTTGGCGGCGTGCTCGACCTCGAGGCCGGACTGGATGTACTGGGTGACGACGGGCAGGAGAAAATCGAACAGCGAGTCGAGGCTCGCGTCGGGGTTGTTACAGGGTCCGACGGCGAGCCACACCGGACGGGGGCCCTGGACCAGCGCCACACGAACCGACTTCCCACCGACGTCGACGTCGCGGGGCTCAGGCCCTGCCGGGAGGGCCGTGATCGCGGGAGCGCTGCTCGTCCGGGCCTCGACGCGTGGCGGGCCAGTGGCGCCGCCGTCCAGCCACACGCCCGCCTCGCAGCGGGTCGCGTCGCGGAAGGCATCGAGGACGTCGGACAGGTCGCTCATGCGCGCTTCAGCGTCAGGCGCACGGTGTTGCCCGGCTCGGTGCTGAGGCACTCGACCCGGTCCATGAGCTTCTGCATGAGGAACAGGCCCCGGCCGTCCTCGCGCTCCAGGGTGTCCGCCGTCACCTCGACCGTGCACGCGCCGAGATCGAAGCCCTCGCCTT
The DNA here is from genome assembly GCA_946479895.1 of uncultured Gemmatimonadota bacterium. Next base: position 714 of record CAMLHT010000020.1, read on the forward strand.
CGTCGCGCACCTCGACGACGAGGCACTCGGCATCCACGCAGGCCCGGACGTGCACGGTCTTCGACGGATCGTCGCAGTTGCCCCGGAGGATCGCGTTGGAGAGGGCCTCGGTCAGCGCGACGGGGACGTTGAGCATCACCTGGCGCGGCGCGAAATGCAGGTCCTGGCATTCGCGCTGGACGCGCTCGACGACCCGCTCGATGAAGCGGACGTCGCTGGGGATGTCGAGCTCGATGATCCGCGGGCGCGGATCGGAGGGAGAGATGTCGGCGATCATGTGAAACGGAAGCGGGCGCCGCCCGGAGGAAAGTCCGGGAGCGCCCGCGGAAAAGTATCGTCGTCCGTCAGAAGCTCTGCAACGCGCGCTCGCGGGTGTCCGCGATCTGGAAGAGCGTGTCGAGCTTGGTGAGCTCGAACAGCGTCTTGAGGTCGTCGTTCAGGTTGGCGAGGCGGAGCTCGCCGCCCTGCTCGCGGATCTTCTTCGAGAGCGACACGAGGACGCCCAGTCCCGAGCTGTCGATGTAGCCGGTCTGCGAGAAGTCGATGAGGAACTTCCGGCCACCGCGCTCGAGCTCATCGAGGACCTTCTGTTTCAGCTCCTGCCGGTTGCCGACGATGAGCTGACCCTCGACGTCCACGACGACCACATCGCTTTCCTTCTTGATGCTGAAGCTCATTCCCTAGTCTCCTTGCGGGCTTGCTCTGCGTGTGAACCGCTCTGGTCCTGCACCTGAAGCGCGGTGATCGCCGCGACGTTAATGATGTCCTCAGCGACCGCTCCGCGCGAGAGATCGCTGCACGGCTTTCGTAATCCCTGTATGATCGGACCCACCGCGCTCGCCCCGGCCAGGCGCTGAACCAGCTTGTACGCGATGTTCCCGGAGTCCAGCGACGGAAAGACCAGCACGTTCGCCCGTCCGGCCACCGGGCTGCCGGGAGCCTTGCGCTCCCCCACGGCCGAGACGAGCGCTGCGTCACCTTGCAATTCTCCGTCCACGGCGAGCTGGGGTTGGCGGGCCCGGACCAGCTCGACCGCCTCCCGGACCAGGGTAACCGTCGTCCCCTCCGCGCTCCCCTTGGTGCTGAACGACAGGAAGGCCACGCGCGGCTCGTCGCCGACGATCAGCCGCCGGTCGGCCGCCGCGGCGACCGCGATGTCGGCCAGCTGGCTGGCGTCGGGGTACGGGACCACGGCGCAGTCGGTGAAGGTGAGCACCTCGTCACCGTCCGACCGGAACGAGGGGACCACCATGTAGAAGGCGCTCGAGACGGTCCGGACGCCGGCCCCCGGGCCGACGAGCCAGAGCGCGGCGCGGAGCACGTCGCCGGTGGTATGAACGGCCCCGGCAACACAGCCATCCGCCTCGCCACGGCGAACCATGGCGTCCGCGGCGATGAGGGGATCCTTCGCCAGCGACTCGGCCTTCTCCCGCGTCATCCCCTTCGCCGACCGCGCCTCGAAGAGCGAGTCGGCCGTTCGCCGGGCGAACGCCGGGTCGGTGGCATCGATCGCCTCGACCTCTTTCACGCGGGGTCGCTGGTCCGCGGGAACCGGGCCGGCCGTGATCAGCACCGGCTCGACGATGCGAAGCTCCGCGAGCGCGCGAACCGCCTCGAGCGTCCGCGGGTCGGCCGCCTCGGGAAAGACGATGCGTCGCCGCCGCGCCGCCGCCCGGGTGCGGACGCCGGCGAGGAAGCTCATGGGTGCTGGTACTTGCGTCGGAGCGCCTCGGCGACGGCCGGATGAACGAGATTCGAGAGGTCGCCGTCGTACCGGGCGACTTCGCGCACCATGCTCGCGCTGATATAGGTCGTGTCCAGCGACGGGACCATGAACACCGTCTCCAGCTTCGGCGACAGGTGGCGATTCATCAGCGCCATCTGATACTCGTACTCGAAGTCGCTGACCGCGCGGAGTCCGCGGACGATCAGCCGGGATCCCACCGACTGGGCGAAGTCGACGAGAAGCCCGGTGAAGCTGCGCACCTCGATGCGCGAATCCTGTCCGACCGCTTCGCGGATGAGCTTCGTCCGCTCCTCGACCGTGAAGAGGGGTTGCTTGGACGAATTCTGCGCGACGGCGACGATGAGGTGGTCGACGAAGCCGACGGTCCGGAAGATCAGGTCCTCATGACCTTTCGTGATCGGATCGAAGCTTCCGGCGTAGATCGCGGTCTTTGGCATCGGGCTGGAAAGTAAACGGGACGGGGAGTGGGAGTGGGAGTGGGAGTATCAGCTCGCCCGGCCCACTCCCACTCCCACTCCCACCTTCATCAGCCCTGCACCCGGTAGAACGTGATGACGGTGCCCCCGTATTTCCGCCGCTCTCCGTCGCCAGGCAGCGTTTCGTCGGCGCGATGCTCGACGCCGAGCAGGTCGGCGAAGGGACGCTTCAGCCATCGCTCGGCCACCGCGGTCGCGAGTCCCTTGTCATAGGGAGGATCGGCGAAGGCCACGTCGAAGTGGTCGTCACCGAGGGCGTCGAGGAATTTCAGTGCATCCGCACGATGCACGATGGCGCGCGCGCCCGCTCCGAGCGTGGCGAGGTTGCTGTCGATGGCCTTCAGGCTCTTCGCAGCGTTCTCCACGAAGTGCACCTCGCGCGCGCCACGCGAGAGCGACTCGAGCCCCAGCGCGCCGGACCCGGCGAAGAGATCGAGCACGCGGGCATCGGGGAGCGCGGTGTTGACGATGCTCATCCATGCCTCGCGCACGCGATCGGCCGTCGGGCGGACGAGCTCTCCGGCGGGAGCCTTGATCTGGCGGCCGCGCCAGGCGCCGGCGACGATCCTCACGCCGTCGGGCGGAAGTCCACGAGGCGGGCCTGGAGCCGGGAGATCCCGCGATACTCGTCGCGCTCGAGGCGGAACGCGACGTCGTAGGACTCCGATTCGCGCAGCTCCTCGCGGCGGGGGGCGAGTCCCCAGCCCACGGCGGTGATCGCCGCTTCGCCCTGCTGGAACACCACCTTCAGCCCATCCTTTCCGACGGTGCGTGGCGATCCCGCGACCGTCGCGCCGCGCACCATCAGCACCGGCGACGGATTGCCCATGCCGCACGGCTCCAGGTGCCGGAAGACGTATTCCAGCTTCTCGTCGGCTTCGGCGAGCGGCATCTCGAGATCCACCCGGATTTCCGGCATGAGGTCGTCGGCGCAGAGCCGCGACGCCGCGACGTCGTTGAAGCGCCGCGCGAAGTCGGCAACGCGGTCCGTGGCGATCGTGACGCCCGCCGCCGACCGGTGGCCGCCGTAGCGCCGCAGCAGGTCGCTGCACGCCGTGAGGCCGGAGTGGAGGTCGAACGGCGAGATCGACCGGCCGGATCCCTTCCCTTCATCGCCGTCGAGGGCGACGAGCACCGTCGGCCTGCCGAACTCCTCGACAATGCGCGAGGCGACGATGCCGATGACGCCCGCATGCCATCCCTGCTCGGCGATGACGATGCCGTAGGTGGACTCGAGATCCATCTCCAGCACCCGCTCGCGCGCCTGCACGAGCGTCTGGCGGTCGATCTCCTGGCGCCGGACGTTCATCTCCTCCAGCTCGCGGGCGATGGTGTTCGCCTCGTGCTCGTCGCGCGACATGAGCAGCTCGACGCCGCGCAACGCGTGGCCGAGCCGGCCCACCGCGTTGAGCCGCGGGGCGATCACGAAGCCGACGCGCCCGGCCGTGATCGGCTTGCCCTCGAGGCCGGCCGAGCGGATCAGCGCGCGGAGCCCCAGGCAGGGCGAGTCGTTGAGGATCTTCAGGCCGTAGCGGGCCAGGACACGGTTCTCGCCGCGCAGCGGCGCGATGTCGGCGATGGTCGCGAGCGCGACCAGGTCGAGCATGCCGTAAACGAGATTCACGTTGCCGCCGGCCGCCCGCATCAGGCTCAGCGCAAGCTTGTAGACGACGCCGGCGGCGCAGAGATCCTTGTCGATGGACGGACAGCCCGGGCGCTTCGGGTTGAGGAGCGCGTTGGGCTTCGCCGTCTCGCCGGTCGGGAGATGGTGATCGATGATGATCACGTCGATGCCGGCGGCGCGGAGGTCCGCGACGGGCGCGATGGCGCTCGTGCCGCAGTCACACGTGACGACCAGCGTCGCTCCCATGGCCTTCGCCGCGGTGACGCCGGCCTGCGTGAGATCGTAGCCGTCGGTGGCGCGCTTCGGAATGAACGGCACCGGCTTCGCGCCGATCGCGCCGAGCGTGCGGACGAGGATCGTCGTCGAGGTCATGCCATCGACGTCATAGTCCCCGTGCACGATGACGGTCTCGCCACGCTTCGCCGCGGTCACCAGCCGATCGACGGCGACGTCGAGGTCGAGCAGCCCGCCTTCCTCGACGTGATCGAGCCGCGGGCGGAGGTATCGCTTGGCGGCTTCGCCCGCGGTGTGGCCGCGGATCGCGAGGAGACGGCAGGCCACCTCGGAGAGATTGAGCTCCGCCTGGAGTCCTTCGACGACGTCGCGCGCCGGCTGTTCGGGAACGAGCCAGCGCGATTTCGGGCGTATGGAGACGGGCGGAGCGGTCACGCCCGCAAGTTAATGGCGCGTCACGCCTGTCGCGGCATCAGTTCAATGCCTGAAAAGCAGATCCCTCGGCTTCGCCGAGGGATGACAGAGGTTCAGGGAGCGTAAAGCAGCGCGCCGCAGCCTTCACAGACTTCGGCCTTGCCGGTCGCGGCCATCTGGGAGCGCCGCTGCATCGGCACGTTCGTATCACAATTGCTGCACGAATTGCCGCGAAGTGGAAAAAGTGCGTGCACGCGCTTCTTCGACCGGATGCGGTCGTAGATCGACATCAATGGCCGCGCCACCTTCGCCGCGCGCTCGTTGCGGCGGGCGCGAACCGTGGCCAGCTCGGTCTCGAGCTTCTTGCGCTCGTCGGCAATCGCCGCCTGCGCCGCGTCCCGCTGCTGCTCCAGGTCCGCCATGCGGCCAGTGCGGTCCTCGACGAGCGCCTTGAGCTCCATCATCCGCTGATTGATCGCCACGAGCTCCCGCTCCTCGTCACCGATGATCTTCCTGATCTGCTCGAGCTGCGCGGTGGCCGCGGTCGCCTCCTTCTGGTTCGTGGCGGCGCTGTAGACGGCCTCGTTCTTCGCCTGGAGCTGCTTGTGCGCTTCGACGCGCTGCAGGACGTCGCGTCGCTTCCTGTCCTCGGTGTCGGCGAGCTGCGTCGCCTGGTCGACGGCGGCCTTCGCCTTCGCGACCTCGGCGCTCAGCGCGTTGACCTTCGGCATCAACTGGTCGATTCCTCGCTCCAGGTCATGGATGGCGAGATCGTCTGTCTGTACATCGACCAGCGCGGCGATATCCGGGTTCACGTATCCTCCCTCAGTGCGTTCGAACGCGGTGAATTGAAGCCTTTCCAGCGGGGACTTCCCAACGCCTGAATGTCGCTCATCAGGCGCCGTTTTTCCTGAATCAGCCGATCCTGCTCCTCCGGAGGGGCCGTGGCGAGCTCGCGGTCGATCTCCGACAGGCGCAGATCGGCCTCCCGGGCCTGAATCGAATTGACGCTGCCGGTCACCGTCTCTTCGGCCCGGTCGAGACCGCCTGGCTCCGAAAGTAGCTGCTGGAGGACTTCGGCCGTCTCCGGGTCGACCGCTCCGGCCAGCTCCTCGACGGTCACGTCGGGTCCGCGCGTGATCAGCTCGGAGTAGAGACGCTGATAGGTGGGGTCGAGAAAGCTGTCCACGTCGACCCGCTCGGCGGTCCATTCGACGAACTGCCGCTGGTGCAGCAGCATCCGGACGAGCTCGCGCTCGGCCCGCACCCCTTTCGCCACGCGATTCGTCCGCCGCTCGCCGCGCCGGATCGGGGGGCGGGCCGGCTGACGCGCGGCCGGAGCCTCGGCGGGCAGGGGCCGGGTCTTGGGCGCCTCGGCGAGCTCCCGCTCGAGCATCTCGCGCGACACGCCGGCCACCTCCGAGGTGCGCGAGACGTAGAGGTCGCGCAACAGGTTGTCCTGGGTCACCCGGATCGTCGGGAGCAGCTTGTCGAGCGCTTCACGCTTGCGGCGGAGGTCGGTGAAGTATCCGGCGCGCTCCAGGATCTGGATCTTCCGGTCGAAGACGTCGATGGACTGCGAGATCGCCTTCTCCAGGCCGGCCGCGCCGTGCTTCGCCGCGAACGTGTCCGGATCATCTCCCTCCGGCAGGGTGACCACCCGCGAGCTCACTCCGGCCGTGAGCAGGACGTCACCGGAGCGGAAAGTCGCCTTCAATCCCGCCGAGTCGCTGTCGTAGAGCAGGTAGGCGGTGTGAGTGTATTTCCGGACGAGGGCCGCCTGCGCCTCGGTCATCGCCGTGCCCATGGGCGCCACGGCCTCCTCGATGCCGGACAGCATCAGCCGGATGACGTCGAAGTATCCCTCGACGATGAACACGCGGTCGTTCTTCCGGATGGCATTCTTCGCCCAGTGGAGCCCGTACAGCAGCGCGCGCTTCGTGAAGATCTCCGACTCCGGCGAGTTCAGGTACTTCGGCTCGCCCTTCCCCATCACGCGCCCACCGAATCCCACGAGGTGACCGGCGGCGTCCCAGATCGGGAACATCAGCCGGTTCCGGAACCGCACGCGCGGCTCGGCGCGATCCTCGGGGATGATGAGCAGCCCGGCCTGAGCCTGACGGCGATCGTCGTATCCGAGCGCGGCCAGATGCTTCCGCAGCTCGTCCCCCCGCGGGGAGTAGCCGATCATGAACCGGGCGGCGTTCTCGGGAGAGATCCCGCGGCTGTCGAGATACTCGCGGGCTACCTTGCCCTCCGGCGCGTCGCGGAGCTGCGACTGGAAGAATTCCGCCGCCGCGGCGTTGATTTCCCAGAACGGCTCGCGCGGGTCCCGCTCTTCGGCGCGCGCCCCCTTCACCTCCCGCACCTCCACGCCCGACTTCTCCGCGACGAGCTTCACCGCCACGACGAAATCTAGGCCGAGATACTTCTGGACGAAGGTGAAGACGTCGCCCTTCTCGCCGCAGACGAAGCACGCATACCCGCCGCGCGGCGTGACAGAGAAGTTGTTGTGCGTGCCCTGGTGAAACGGACACGGGCCGCGGAAGCTGTTCCCGGAGCGCTTGAGCTGCACGTACTCGCCGATGATCGAGACGATGTCCGCGCTCTCCCGCACGCGCTCGACGTTCTCGTCGGGGATCATCCGAGGTCCACGACCGTGACGCCCGCGCCGCCTTCATTCCATGCGCCGAGCCGGAAGCCTTTCACGCGAGTGTCCTTTCGCAGCATTTCGTTGACGAGCTCGCGCAGCGCGCCGGTTCCCTTGCCGTGGATGATCCGGAGGGAGCGGAGGTCGGCGCGAATCGCGGAGTCCAGTGCCTGCAAAAGTGCCGATTCCGCCTCGTCGACGCGATGGCCCCGCACGTCGACTTCCGTCTTCGCCTCGATTTCCGGCAGGTCGCCCCGCCAGACCACCTGCCCCTTCGCCTGCTCGGGCTGCACCTTCGCCAGCGCCTTCATCGGAAAGGTCATCTTGACCTCCCCCACCGCAACCAGCGCCTCGTTCCCGCGGCGCTCCAGCAACCGGCCGACGCGACCGTCGAGCGCGGCGACCGACACGGAGTCCCCTTCCACGGGCACTTCGACGGCCGCCTCACGAGTCGGTCCCGTCATCCGCGCCCGCTGGAGGTTGGCCTCCTCGCGCTCGAGGCGCTCGAGCTCACGATTCTGGCGCCCGGCCATCTCCTCGACCTTCTTCCGCGCGTCCCGGGCCGCGTCGTCGGCCTTTTCGGCGCCCTGCTGCTTCAGCTCCCGAATGGTGCGCTCGATCTCGGTGCGCGCGTCCAGCAGGTAGCGCCGCGCATCCTTGCGGGCTTCGCGCTCCGCGGCGCGCTCGCGATCCCGCACGTTGCGCTCACGCTTGCTCACCGAGGCGATCCGCTCCCTCGCGTCGGCGAGAATTGCCTCGGCCTCCCTTTCGCGGGCAACGAGCTCCGCCTCCTTTGCCTCGAGGCGCTCGATGAGCTGGGCCATGTCGCGCTCACCCTGCGGCAGCCGCTCCTCGGCGCGGAGGATGACGTTCTCGTTGAGCGAGAGCCGCCGGGCGATCGCGATACCATACGACCGCCCGGGCACGCCCTTGATCAGCCGGTAGGTCGGCGCCAGCGCAACGGCATCGAACTGCAGCGAGGCGTTCACCACGCCAGCCACCTGGCCCGCGAGCTCCTTGAGCGTCCCGAGATGGGTGGTCGCGACGGTGAACGCGCCGCGTCGCGTGAGCTCCTCGAGGATGGCCCAGCCGAGCGCCGCGCCTTCGACCGGATCGGTGCCCGAGCCCAGCTCGTCGATCAGCACGAGCGACTGCGGCGTCGCGAGGCGCAGGATCTCCGAGAGATTCTTCAGGTGCGCGCTGAAGGTCGAGAGGCTGGCTTCGATGGATTGCTCGTCGCCGACGTCCGCGAACACGTCGTCGAAGAGCGGCAGCCTGCTCTCGGGGCCAGCCGGGGCCGGAATGCCGCTCTGGGCGAGCGCGGACAGCAGCCCGATGGCCTTGAGCAGCACGGTCTTGCCGCCGGTATTCGGGCCGGACACGAGGAGCGTTCGCTCGCTCGCCTCCATCGAGAGGTCGAAGGGAATGACCTCGCGGCCCTGCGCCAGCAGCAAGGGGTGCCGCCCGTCGATGATCGTGAAGCCTTCGCGCGGGGCGGCGAGGGTGGTCGCGTTGCAGCCGAATGCGATGGCGAAGCGGGCGCGCGCGTACAGCGTGTCGAGCTCGATGAGGGCGTCGAGCGCATCGAGGAGCGGCTCGCGGTGCGGACGGACGGCATCCGACAGGGCGCGGAGGATCCGGTCGACCTCCTCGACCTCCTCCGATTCCAGCTCCCGCATCCGGTTGCCGAATTCGACGGCCGCCGGCGGCTCGACGAACAGCGTACCGCCCGACGACGACGTGTCGTGCACGATGCCGCCGATCGAGACCCGCGCGTCGCGCCGGATGGGAATGACGTAGCGTCCGTTGCGCAGGGTGACGGACATGTCGCTGACCCGCTGCGACGGGTCGAGGCGCTGCATCGCTCCCTCGAGGAGGCGAATGAGCTCCGCGTGAGCCGACCGGAGCTCGCGGCGGATCCGCCGCAGGGCCGGCGACGCGTCGTCCCGCACCTCGCCGTCGTCGTCGAGCGTGCGCACGATCTCGTCTTCCAGGCCGCGCTGCGTGTACAGCCGGTTGATGAGCGGATCGAGGACGGCCCGCGTGACGGCGGGCCGCTTCGGATCGCGCAGGGCGCCGGTGGTCAGGCGCGACGACCGGAGCAGCGTCCCGACGCCGTTCAGCTCCACTCCATTGAGCGCGACGCCTTCGACACGCACCCTGTTGAGCGCGGCGGTCACGTCGACGATCGGGCTCGGATGCCAGGGCTCTTCGGCGGTGACCAGGCCGCGGACCGCGGCCACGCGCGCATGCTCGCTCTCGATGAATCCGCGATCCACCCGCGGCGCGGCGGACCGGACCCGTGCCCCTCCGGCATCCGACGATGCGTATCCGGCGACGATGTCGAGTGCCCGGGGGTACTCGAGTATCGACAGTCCGTGCCGGTTCACTACCCCGTCTTCGCGAGCTCTTCGCGCACGATCCCGTTGATGGCCCCGCCCTCGGCGCGGCCCTTGAGCTGCGGCATCACCGCGCTCATCACCGCGCCCACGTTCTTCGCGCCGCCGGCGATGGCCGCCCTGACCGCGGCGCGGATCTCGTCGGGAGTCGCGCCGGCCGGCAGGTAGCCCTCGAGCAGCCGCGCCTGCTCCTTCTCGACCGCGGCGAGCTCCAGGCGATTGCCCTTCTCGAACATCTCGATCGACTCGCGGCGCTTCTTGATGCCCTTGCGCAGGACGTCCATCACGTCGTCGTCGGTGACCTCGCGCTTGAGCTCGATCTCCCGATTCCGCACGTCGGAGATGATCGTGCCGAGGAGGAGCGTCGCGCTCTTCTCGCCGGCCTTGCGTGAGGCATTGAGGTCGGACTGGAGCTTCGTGAGGAGCTGGGACATGCGATCAAGATAGCAAGTAGGCGGCAGGCCGTAGAGCGCAGGCGGGATGGAGAGCTCTACGATCACTACCGCCTACGGTCTACGTTCTACGTTCTGCACTCTACCCCGGCGGCCAGTCGAACTTGCGGCCCCCCAGCAGGTGCAGATGGATGTGGAACACGGTCTGCCCGGCGTCGGCGTTCGTGTTCATAACGGTCCGGTACCCTTCCTCGGCGATGCCCTTCGCGCGGGCAATCTCGGCCGCGGCCAGCGACAGCTTGCCGAGCATGGCGGCGTCGGTCGCGCGGTCGAGCGAGTGGACGTGGGTCTTCGGCACGATCAGGACGTGCACGGGCGCCTGCGGATGGATGTCCCTGAAGGCGACGACGTCCTCGTTCTCGTAGACGATCCCTGCCGGGATCTCCCGGCGCACGATGCGGCAGAAAAGACACTCGGTAGCCATCTTCTCCCTCAGGCGGTCAGGGCGCGAGCGATCGCCGCGGCGGCGATGGCCGCGGTCTCGAATCGCAACGTAACATCCCCCAGAGCCGCCGTGCTCCAGCCGCGATCGCGCAGCGTCTCCAGCTCTTCCGGCTCGAATCCGCCCTCGGGGCCGACGCCGATCGTCAGCGGCGACGGCAGCTCGTCGCGACCGAAGGGCGGGCCGCCGCGCTCGAGCACCACGCCGCCCCGGTCGGCTATGTCATCGACGCTGGCGATCGGATGGATCACGGGCAGCCAGGCGCCCCCGGACTGCTCGAGCGCGGAGATCATCCGCGCGAGCACCTTCCGGTCGAAGGACTCGCCCTCGCCGCGCGGCGAGACGCTCCTCGAGCGGGAATACATCACCGGAATCCAGCTCGCGACCTGGAGCTCGGTGGCCTTCTCCGCGACCCACAGCATGCGGTCGCGGTCCGCGATCGGCACGCACAGGTGGATCGGCGGCGGGGCCGGCACCGTCCGCAGGTCACGGATCGCGACGCGCAGGGAGCTCCTGGTCATCGTCTCGATCCGTCCGGTCCCGATACGACCCTCGCCATCGGTGACGCGAACCGGGCCGCCCGGCTCGAGCCGCTTCACGCGCGCGTGATGCGCGGCATCCTCGCCAAGCTCGACGGACTCGCCGCTGACGTCCCGGGCGAAGAAGCTCGTCATGCCCGCGCGATCAGGACGCTCCACCACGCTTCTTCGGCGTCCTCCTTCTTCACCTTCCATCCGCCGCGCAGGATCACGTCGAGCATCTCTTCCCGCTCGGCCACCAGGATCCCGCTGAGGATCGCCTCTCCGTCGGAAGTCAGCGCGTCGGCGATGATTGGGAGCATGCCGACGAGAACCGGCGCGATGATGTTCGCGGTGACGACCCGCACCGGCGCCACGAGCGGGAGCAGCAACCCGGCGTCGCCCTCGATCACCGTCACCCGATCGGCCACCCCGTTCCGCCGCACGTTCTCCTCGGCGTTCTCGATCGCGTCATGGTCCATCTCGATGGCGGCGACGCTGGCGGCGCCGAGCTTCACGGCACCGATCGCCAGCACGGCGCTGCCCGCGCCGAGGTCGGCGACACGGTCGCCGGGGCGAATGACGCCCTGAAGCAGGCGCAGGACCCCGCGCGTCGTCTGGTGCTCGCCGGTGCCGAACGCCATGGCCGGATCGATCACGATCGTCCGCGCCGGATCCATCCCTTCGGCCAGCCAGGGCGGGCACACAGTGAGCGCGCCGAGGTCGTGCGACCGGACGGACTTCTTCCATTCCCGGGTCCAGTCCACGTCGGGGAGCGGCGACACGTCCACGCTGGCGTCCGACGACGCCGCGAGCACCGACGCCTTCAGGTCGCGCGCGACCTGCTCGCCCCGCACGCTCGTCGTCAGGTTGCCGCCCTCGATCTCCTGCACCGCCTGCACGCCGGAGTGAAAGAGCGCCGCGAGCACATCGTCCCGGCGCGTCCCCGGGGCGATGCGGAGGGTCATCCAGTTGTCGGTAGTCACGCGCCGAGCGTTTCGCGCATCTTCGCCCAGAAGCCCTTGCCGCCCTTCTCGCCGGCCGGCACTCCCGGCTGGAGCTCGCCGAGCCTGCCGATGAGCTTCTTCTCTTCCTCGGTGAGGTCCTCGGGGGTCCAGAGCTGGACGCGCACGTGCAGGTCGCCCGTGCCGCCTCCGTTCACGCGCGGCAATCCGCGTCCCCGCAGGTGGAAGACCTGGCCGCTCTGCGTTGCCGGCGGCACGCGAAGCATCATCTCGCCGGTCACCAGCGGCACGACGATGTCGGCGCCAAGCACGAGCTGGGGATAGGTGACGAGCGCCTCGGTGTACAGATCCTCGCCGTCGCGCTCGAACCGCTGATCCTCGGCGACCTCGAAGATGACGTGGACGTCACCGCGCTGGCCGCCGCGGGCGCCGGCATTGCCGACACCGCGCAGGGTCATGTACTGGTTGGTGGCGACGCCGGGCGGGACCTTCACGACGATCTCGCGATCGGCGCGCGTGCGTCCCTCGCCCCGGCACTTCTTGCAGGGCGACTGGATGATGCGCCCTTCACCCTTGCAGGTCGGACAGGGCGCGACCGTCACGAACTGCCCGAAGAACGAGCGCTGCGCGCGGCGCACTTCACCGCCGCCCGCGCAGGTCGTGCAGACCTGGCTCGTCGTCCCCGGCTCGGCCCCGCTGCCGGTGCAGCGCTCGCAGGTGTCGAGCAGCTTGAGGTTGACCGTCTTGTCCACGCCCGTGACGACCTCGGCCAGCGTGAGCGGCATCGTGATCTTGATGTCCGCGCCCGTGCGCACCGACCCGCCGCTCCGGCCGCCGCCAAAGAGGTCCTCGAAGCCTCCGCCGAACGCGCCGCCGCCGAAGTCGCGCATGAAGATGCCGAGCGCCTCGGACAGGTCGACGTGGTGGAAGCCGGCGCCACCGCCGCCGCGAAGCCCCGCCTCACCGTAGCGATCGTAGGCCGCGCGCTTGTTGGGATCGCGGAGGACGTCGTACGCCTCGGTGATCTCCTTGAACTTCTCCTCGGCCTCCTTCGAGCCGTTGTTCCGGTCGGGATGGTACCGCATCGCGAGCTTGCGATATGCGGACTTGATCTCGTCGTCGGACGCGCCGCGTTGAACTTCGAGGACGGAATAGAAATCAGCCATTGCGTGAAGCGATCAGTCGAGGAGGTCGGTGAGCAGGCGCGAGGTGTGGGTCACCAGCGAGATCACCTTTTCGTAGGGCATGCGCGTGGGGCCGATGACGCCGATGACGCCCGTGAGCGTGCCTGCCTTGTACTCGGAGGTCACGACCGTGAACTCGTCGAGGCGGGGGTCGTCATGCTCGGCGCCGATGGTGATCGACACGCCCGCGGTCTCGGCGCGCTTCCGGATCGCCTCGGCGAGCGCCTGTGGGCGCTCGGTCAGCTCGATGAGCCGCCGCATGCGACCGGCGCCCGAGAACTCCGGCTGCTCGGCCAGCAGCGAAGGTTGCCCCAGGACGACGCTGCTCTCGCCGATGGTGAGGCCGCTGTCGAACAGCGCATCGGCTTCCTGGACGAAGATGTTGAGCAGCTCCGAGGAAGACAGGGACGGCGCGGAGTCGCGCAGGCGGGCGGCGAGCGACGTGCGGATCTGCTCGAGCGTCAGGCCCGCGAGCCGCTCGTTCAGCACCGTGGTCACCTCGGTCAGCGCCATGTCGGCGATGTCGCCGGGCACTTCGACGAAGACAGTGCGCATCACGCCGCCCTCGAGCGTCAGCACCATCAGCAGCCGATCGCTGCTCACGCGCACGAGGTCGAGGCTCCGTAGCGTGGAATGGCCGAGGCGAGGTCCGAGGGCGACGCCGAGCTCCTGGGTGAGGATGCCGAGCGTTTGCGCGGCGCGGCGAAGGATGGATTCGATCGGCGACGTGTTCGCCCGCAACGTGGCGCTGACGCCAAGCTGCTCGGCGAGACGATCGGTCTCGGCCGCCGTCGGGACCGCGGCCGCGGCCATCAGCGCATCCACGTAGGTCCGATAGGCCTTGTGGGTCGGGATCCGGCCGGCGGATGTGTGCGGATGGAAGAGAAATCCCTTCTCTTCCAGGTCGCTCATGGTGTTGCGGATGGTGGCGGGCGAAACACCCAGCCCGCTTCGTTGCGACAGCGTGCGGGAACCGGCTGGCTCAGCGGTTTCGACGTAGATACGAATGACCGCATCGAGAACGCGCCGCTCACGGATCGTCAGCTCTTCAGAGGCCATAAGTGCAAAGCTATCAACGACTTCGGAGTAGTGTCAAGTCGGCCGCCAGCGTGTCGAGGCGCAGCCAGCCCCGCGGCGTCAGCGAGAGGCGCGACCCGGTGATCCGGCCCCAGCCGGCGGCGATCCAGGGAGCAACGTGCAACCTCTCTGCCGCATCGAGCTCGAGCCCGTCGACGGTCCGCAATCCGAGATAAACCGCCTCGGCCACCCGGTTCGCATCGGTGAGAACCTCCGAGTCCTCGATGGGGTCCTTCCCCTGCTCGAGCCGGCGCACCCACTCGACGTAGCTGCCCGTGTTCCAGCGGCGCGTGGGCGGATCGAACTCGTGCGCACCCGGTCCGAGCCCGGCATACGGGACGCCGAGCCAGTACGCGAAGTTGTGGCGGGCGCGATGGCCGGGCATCGCGAAGTTCGAGACTTCGTAGTGCTCGAATCCGGCGGCGACCAGGGCGGAATCGGCCTCGAGGAACTCGGACTCGTAGCTCTCCTCGGGTGCTTCGACCGCCTCCCCCCGCGCGACCCAGCGACCGAGCGGCGCATGCGATTCCACGGTGAGGCCATACAGCGAGACGTGCGTCGGCCGAAGCTCGACGGCCTGCTCGAGGTCGCGGCGCCAGTCCCGGCTCAGGGACGACGGCAGCGCGAAGATCAGGTCGAGGGAGATGTCGTCGAAACCCGTTCGTCTCAGGGTCTCGAACGCCCCCGGAATGGCGGCGCTGTCGTGGACGCGGTGCATCCACTTCAGCGCGCGATCGTCGAACGACTGTGCGCCGAGCGAGATGCGGTTGATGCCCGCCTCTCGCCATGCCGCTGCGTCGGCGTCGTTCACGTCGTCGGGGTTCGTCTCGAGCGTGACCTCCGCGCCCGGCGTCAGCGACACGCGCGACTCGAACAGCTCCATCAGCCGGCGGATCCCGTCGGCGCCGAGTCGCGACGGTGTCCCTCCGCCGAAGTAGAGCGTCGTGACCGGCCACGGCGCGTCGCCGGGGAAGCGGAGCGACAGCTCACGCTCCACGCCGAGGAGAAACTCTTCCACGGGAACGACCTTCCGCACCGCGATTGCAAAGTCGCAATAGCTGCAGCGTCGCGCGCAGAACGGAATGTGGAGATAGATGTGGGCGGGACGCATCCGGGGTCATCCTGAGGCGCGGCGAGATTGCGTTTCCGCGCTCGCCGACCGGAGCTCCGCCGCGCGCGGGCTCGCGGCCTGCCCCGGCTAGACAAGTTAGCGCCGGCGTATCTCGCCGGTGATCGCGCACTCGACCACGCCGCGTATCTCCAGGCCGGTCACGGTTTCCAGGCACAGTCGCGCGGGAATTCCCGCCCGCACGCTCAGGATGTCGAAGTTCGCCGCCGGCTGGCTCAGGGCCTTCCATACCGACTGCTCGGCCTCCGATCGCAGCTCCACGGAAGCGCGGCCCGGCTCCGATAGCCCGATGAGGGCCAGCGCGTCGTCCGGCGTGATGATCGGATCGGCGCCGTCCCGCAGCATCAGGTTGGAGCCGAGGCTGGCCGGCGAGTCGATCGGTCCGGGAACGATCCCGACCTTCCGCCCCATCGCGACGGCCCACTCGGCCGTGTTCAGCGCCCCGCTCCGGATGCCGGCCTCGACGACGATCGTCGCTCCGCCCAGGGCGGCGATTATGCGGTTGCGCCGCGGAAAGCAGCCCCTGATCGCCGTCCCGCCGGGCGGCACCTCCGAGATCACGGCACCCGCCCCGGCGATCCGGCGATGCAATCCCCGGTGGCCGGCGGGGTAAGGAACGTCGACGCCCGTCCCCAGCACGGCGATCGTGACGCCCCCGGATTCCATCGCCGCCAGGTGGGCGGTCGCATCGATGCCGCGGGCCATGCCGCTCACGACGACGGCGCGACACCGCGCGAAGGCATTTGCCAGCGACCGCGTGACCCGCTCGCCGTAGCCAGTGCACTCGCGGGTCCCGACGATGGCGATCGCCGGCGTATCGGGTGGCGGAAGCTCCCCGATCACCCACAGCACGACGGGCGGATGCTCGAGATCCCTCAGCCGCTCGGGGTAGTCCGGATCGTAGTCGAGGAGATACCTGGCCCCGTTCTTCGCCGCGCGGGCGATCAGGCGGCGGGCGGTGGCGCGAGCTTCGTCGAGCGTCCCTGGCGGCAGCTCGTCATCGAACGGTCGCCGGTCGGTGCGAATCCTTTCGAGGTGGGCGCGGATCGTCGCCGGCCCGAATCCCTCGATCGTCGTCAGCGCAACGACGTCGAGGCGGTCGAAATCACGGGAGAGGGACGTCCGCGACGCGGGCGACACGCGCCTGCTTGAGGCCGAGCAGCTGCTGCCACCACCCGCTCAGCAGGTCATCGAGGCCTTTCCGGCCGGGCGCGGAGATCGCGAACACGCCGAAGGCGCCGGGCGCCTCGATCGGCGGCGGAGGATCGTCGCCCATCAGGTCCATCTTCGAGAAGACCACGCAGTACGGCTTCTGCGCCAGCTCGGTCGAGTAAGCCTCGATCTCGGCCCGGAGCTGGTCGAACTCCGCCTGCCAGTCCATGGAATCGACCGGAACCAGGAAGGCGAGCAACCGCGTGCGCTCGATGTGGCGAAGGAACTGGAGGCCCAGGCCCTTGCCTTCGTGCGCGCCCTCGATGATGCCCGGGATGTCGGCGACGACGAAGGTGCGCCCGCCGCTCATCTGCACGACGCCCAGGTTCGGCGCGAGGGTCGTGAACGGATAGTCGGCGATCTTGGGCCGTGCGGCGGAAATGACCGAGAGCAGCGTGGACTTGCCCGCGTTCGGCTGCCCCACGAGCCCGACGTCGGCGATGAGCTTGAGCTCGAGCTCGACGTTCCTGGCGACGCCGTCCTCACCGGGCTGGTACTCGAGGGGCGTCTGATGCGTCGGGGTGGCGAAGTGCGAGTTGCCCTTGCCGCCGCGGCCGCCCTTCGCGATGCGGATCTCCTGCCCGGCCTCGACGATCTCGCCGAGCAGCTCACCGCTGTCGAGGTCGCGGATGACCGTGCCCGGCGGAACGGGCATGATGAGGTCCGCGCCGGACTTCCCGCTCTTGTTGCTGCCGGATCCATGCGCGCCGTTCTCGGCGGACCAGGAATCGCGGTAGGTGTAGTCGAGCAGCGTCGCGAGGTTGTCGTCGCCACGCACGATCACGTGCCCGCCCCGGCCGCCGTCGCCGCCATCGGGCCCGCCGAGCGGGACGAACTTCTCGCGGCGGAACGAGGCGATGCCCGAACCACCGTCACCCGCCTTGACCTTCACGACGACCCTGTCGATGAACATGCTATTTCCCGGTCACACGAGCGAAGAGCAGGAGCGCCGCGGTGGATCGCTCCGCCGGAACGATCCGGCGCAGCGATTCGAGAGCGTCCCGAACCACCGCCGGCGCGACGCCCACGTTGAGCGCGCCATGCAGGTGGGAATGCAACTGCCGGTCCTGCCCCGACGCAACACAGGCCGCGACGATGCAGAGCTCCCGGCGCGGCAGGTCGAGCCCCGGGCGGGAAAGCACCTTTCCGTAGCCCTCGACGATCATCCAGGAGTCGAGCGCGGGATGGAGCTGCTCGATGTTCTCGCGAAGCTTGGCGTACATGCGGCCGTACACCGCGCGGCAGGTCGCGCGCCCCTGCGCGGTCCATGACGCCACGTCCGGCTCGGGGGCGACCGGATCGGCCGGCGCCGGCACGCGACGGCGCCATTCGCGAAACGCATTGAGGGCGCGGGGGAATCCGGCGAACAGGTAGGTCTGCAGCAAGAGCTCCTCGATCCACGGGTGCGGCACGTGCTCCTCGGCTCCGGCGAGCGCGTCGCGGACTTCGGCCTCGCTCCCGGCGGCGACGATGGCGGCGACGCCCACCAGGCGGCGGGTCGCGTCATCGAGCGCCGTCAAGCTGTGCGCGTCGCGGGGGATCTGCGTCGTCATTGTCACGCGTGCCGGATCAATCGAGCCCGCCTTCAGGCGACCGGCCGGACTTCGCCGACGCATTCGCCGCGGGTATTGCGGATCGCCTTGCGACGGAAGTCTTCCAGCCGCTGCGGCAGCGTGGCCGGAAGCGCGTCGAGATACTGGAGCGCCCGCAGGATTGCCGGGAACTGCGCTCGCTGCGCCCCGTCCTCGACCTTGATCACGACGCCGATGCCCTGCTCCGGGATCGCCGCCGCGTGCACACCCTCGGCGCCCACCTTCGCGATGACCTTTCCGTCCGTCTCCTCGATCATGATCGAGTCGAAGCGGTCGCTGCCCCCGAAGAGCATGGGCCGCGCGCGGAGCGCGGTGTGGATCCGGCGCGCATGGTCGTCGTCTTCCATGGAAACCGCGAGGCGCGACCAGGCGCGCGCCATGGACTCGAGCGGTGAGGAGAACTCGACCACGCCGCAGCCATCCACCGCGCGGCCCAGCTCCGCCGGCGCCAGCCCCGCCCATCGCGCGACGGACTCCAGGCACCCCTGCTGGACCGGGTGCTCCGGCTTCTCGTATCCCGCGGTCTTCCATCCGGCGACGTGGGCCCGGGCGAGCATCGCCGAGTGCTTGCCGGAGCAGTTGTTGTGCAGGCGCGTGGGCCGGGCGCCCGATTCGCGAAGGATCTTCTGGCCGCGGGGCGCCATCGGCTCGTGCGGTCCGCAGGCGAGGTCGCCTTCCTCGAGGCCGATGTCGGCGAGCATGCGCGTCGCGATCGCCACGTGCTCGGGCTCACCGCCGTGCGAGGCGACCGCCAGTGCCAGCTCGTCGTTCCCCCAGGCCAGGTCGTCGAACGCGCCCGACTGGAGCAGCGGCATGACCTGGAACGGCTTCGCGCACGACCGCCAGTGGGTGAGAAAGCGCGTGTCGCGCGCCCCGCCCATGAGGATCCCGTCGGCGCCGATCACGGCAGCGTGCACCCGGTGCACCGATTCGACATCGTTGCCGCGCGTGACGGCGACGTCCAGCTCGAAAGTCCTGTTCGTGCTCACCCCTGCAAGCTAATCGGCGGTGGCCGCCACCATCGCCGGTCGCCGGGCGGTCACGTAGATGCCGGCGAGGATCAGCGCGCCACCGGCGAGCGTGATCGCCGTGGGGATCTCCCGGATTCCGGGAAGCAGCGCGGCGATGATCGTCGCGCCCACCGGCTCTCCGAGCAGCGTGAGGTTGACGACGTACGCGGGCAGGTACTTGAGCGCCCAGTTGAGCCCCGTGTGCCCGAACAGCATCGGCCCGATGGCCAGCGCGGCAAAGATCAGCATCTCGCGCGGCGGCTGCCCCATCACCGGCGCGTGGACGGCGAGCGCCAGGCCGATCAGGACCACCAGGCAGCTGCCGTATACCAGCGAGACGTAGGGCCACAGGTCCAGGGTGGCGCGCAGCCGCCGGCCGATCACGAAGTAGATGGCGGCCGTGATCGCGCCGAGGAAGGCCAGCAGGTCGCCGAGGAGCGCCCGGCTGGTGAGGAGGGAGCCGGAAGTGGTGAAGTCGGGGAGCGCGATCACGAGCGCGCCGGCCATGGCGATGGCGATGCCCAGCCACTGCTGGCGGGTGGGCGGCTCGTGCAGCCAGGTCACGGAAAGGATCGCGACGATGGCCGGCTGGAGGTTCACGAGGACGACCGAGGCGGCGACGGTGGTGAGGCCGATCGACGCGTTCCAGGTCCAGAAGTGGAGCGCGAGCATCGCCCCCGCTGCGACGGCGATCGCCACCCCGCGCCGGTCGAGCCTCTTCCACTGCCGCCAGCTCCCCGTCCCGACGAGGAACACGGCGATGATCACGAGGGAGAACGCCAGCCGCCAGATCGCGATGGTCAGCGGATGCGCGGTCGAGAGGCGCACCAGCGGCCCGGCGAAGGAAATGCCGATGAGCGCGAGGACGAGGACGAGGGTGGCCGGCATCGGGACGATCAGGTTGGGATCCTGGACGGTTCCAAACCTATCGCGGCGACGTGAAAGAGGGGTTGGCTCGCGGATCGCGCGAACCAACCCCTCGAATCCTAGAAGACCTTCAGATTCACCAATCCCTTCGTGTACCGCGACGGATCCTTACGGATGTCCGCGACGAGCGCCGAGAAGTCGTTGACCAGCTTCTGGAGCGACGTGTACAGCTCGTCGTCCGTCAGCATCTTGCCCGCCATCCCGCGGCCTGCCGCGATGCCCTTCATCAGCGTGTCGGCGTTCGCCGCGATCGCTGCCATGTGCTGCATCGTCGAGACGCCCTGGGTGTAGAGCGTGGTGTCCGTCAGCAGGCGCCCGATGGAGCCATTCCGCGAGCGCATGGCCACGAGCATCGAGTCGACGCCGCCGATCGCCCCCACCATCTCGTCGTAGAGCCGCGGGTCGTCGAGGAAGCGCGCGAGGGTCCCGCGCGAGTTCTGCACGCGGAACAGCAGCGCGTTCGTCCGGCCGAGCGTGCTCTCGAGCTGGTTGTAGAGGGCCGGGTTGGTCAGCAGCTGGCCGACGGTGCCCTTGCCGGACACCAGCGATGAGGTGAGCTGCCGCATGTCCTTCGTGAGGCCCACGACGTCGTCCACCGCCGACGCGGCCTTGGTCAGGATCTCCTCG
This sequence comes from uncultured Gemmatimonadota bacterium, assembly GCA_946479895.1. The sequence goes on from CAMLHT010000020.1 coordinate 21,393, forward strand.
TAGTCGAGCGAGGCCTGCACGCGCAGGGTGTCGCCGTTCTGGAGCGGCATCGCGCGCGGGGTTCCCGGCGAGATGTCGATGATCTTGTCGCCGAGCAGGCCCAGCGTCTTCACCCGCGCGCGCGAGTCGCCGCGCACCTGGTCCTGGAGCTTCTGATCGATGCCGACGACGATCCGCACGTTACGCAGGGTGTCGTTGTCCACCGGAAGCAGCTCGATCTCCTTGATCGTCCCCGCCAGCTGGCCGGCCACCATCACGCTGCCGCCGATCCGCAGTCCGCCGGCCTCCTTCAGGAGGGCCGTGAGCTCGTACCGCTTGGAGAACAGGTTCACGGCCTTGCCCAGCTTGTAGAGGGCGATGCCGAGCACCACCAGCGCGACCAGGATGAGGCTCCCGACCTTCAGTTGGTCCCAGGTGATGAACGAAGAGCGTTTCATTGGTCAGAGCCCGCCGAGGAAGTCGCGGATGTACGGGTCGTCGGATCCGGACATCTCCTCCGGCGTTCCGAAAAAGCAGATACGTTGGTCGCTCAGCAGCGCCACCTTGCTCGCCATCCGGAAGACCGACCGGATGTCGTGCGACACGACGACGCTCGTCACGTTCAGCTCCCGCTGGAGCTTGATGATGAGCTTCGTGATCGTCGCCGTCGTCAGCGGATCGAGCCCGGACGTCGGCTCGTCATAGAGCATGATCTCCGGGTTGTTCGCCATCCCCCGCGCGATGCCGACCCGCTTCCGCATGCCGCCGGACAGCTCCGACGGATACTGCTGCATCACCTGGTCCGGGTCGAGGTCCACGAACTCCAGCTTCTCGCGCACGCGCGCCTCGATCTCGTCCTCGTCGAGGTCGGTGTGCTCGCGCAGCGGATAGGCGACGTTCTCGAAGACGGTCATCGAGTCGAAGAGCGCGGCGCCCTGGAAGACCATGCCCATCTTCTGGCGGATCTCGAGCGCCTCCTCGAAGGTGAAGTCCGTGATGTCCTCGCCGTCGATCAGCACGCGACCCTCGTCGGGAACGAGCAGGCGCAGGATGAGCTTGAGGGTCGTGGACTTGCCGGTGCCGGACTCGCCGACGATGACGATCGTCTCCCCGACGTGCGCGTCGAAGGACACGTTCCTGAGAATGGGGCGGTCGAACGACAGCGAGACGTTCTGGAGCGAGACGACCGGCGGCCGGTCGGTGGCGGCGATGCCGGCCGGCTCGCTCTCGAGCTCCGAGCGGATGGCCTGGCGGACGTGAGTCGGCCGGGGACCACGGCGGCCCTCCTCGGTGCGGCGATCGGGAACCTGGCGCTTCTCAGCCATAGGCCAGCACCGACAGGAGGACCTGCGTGATGAAGTAGTCCACGATCAGGATCATGACGCTCGAGGCGACGACCGTGCGGGTGGTCGAGATGCCCACACCCTCCGTGCCGCCGGTCGTGTTCAGCCCGAAGTAGCACGCCGTGATCGAGATGAGCCCGCCGAACACGAACGGCTTCGTCAGCCCCATGATGAAGTCGTTGGGGATGTAGCGGAACGTGAAGCCGCCTCCCGCGATCGCGTCCCAGACCGTCCGCCAGTACTGCGAGGGCGGCAGGCCCACCAGCAGCGTGGCGATCACGTTCCCGCCGAGGATCCCGACGAAGTCGTTGATGACGGTCAGGATCGGCAGCATGATCAGCGCGGCGACGACCCGCGGCGTGACCAGCTTCTTGATCGGGTCGGTGCCGAGGGTGTTGAGGGCGTCGATCTGCTCGGTCACCCGCATGGAGCCGATCTGCGCCGCGATGCCCGACCCCACCCGTCCGGCGACCATCAGCCCCGCGAGGACCGGCCCCAGCTCGCGGATCATGGACGCCGTCACCAGCGTCCCGATGTACATCGTCGCCCCGAAGATCTTGAGCTGGACCGACGACTGGAGCGCCAGCACCATGCCGGTGAAGAAACCGGTGAGCAGCACGATGCCCAGCGACTTCACGCCGATCTCGTCCATCTGCTGGATCGTGTCCTGCGCGTAGAACGGCCGCGCGAAGATGAACCGCAGGGACTTGATGGCCAGCGTGAAATACTCCTGAACACTCAGGAGCTTCGCTTTGGTCCGGTTGGCGAAACGGTCGAGAAATGGGCGCAAGTCGAGGTGGAAGCGTGATATGGGCGCGCCTGCGACCCCGCAAAAGGCAAGGGCTGTGCCCGCCTTTGGGGGGGGTGGATCGATGAGTCGGTGGATCGGTGGAGCTGGTGGTGAGCTGGGTGGTGGGTTGGGTGGGCGGGCTCCGGGTGGGTGGCGCCGAGCCGCCCCGGCCCAGGCGTCCCCAGGCGCGGCGCCGCGGAGCGGAG
>CAMLHT010000021.1 GCA_946479895.1 uncultured Gemmatimonadota bacterium
CCGATTCAGCGTGTGACGAGCGTTGCCAAGCAGGTCGCGCAGCAGGCGCAGGCTGCCGTCACCGAGGGCGTCGAGGCGCTCCGGGAGATGGGAGGCTCGATCGTCGAGCGCGTCGGCGGCCAGGACTAATCCCGCGCGGTTGCAGTGCCGGGGCGTCTCCTCGACGCCCCGGTTCTTTTTTCCGGCCGGTGCGACTCCATCCAGCTCAGGGCCCGCGCGGCGACGCGCTCCCAGCCGAAGTCCACCGTGATGACGTGACCTGCGCCTTCCACCCACTCGAGACGCTTGTCGGGGGCGCCGATGCGCTCGAACGCCCGCTCCGTCGCTGACGACGCCACGCGATTGTCGGTCGTCGACTGTATCACCAGCGTCGGCGTCGCGATGTCCGGAAGCGCGGCGAATCCACGAGCCGCAGTCTGGAGAAGCCCGCGCAGGGTGCGCCGCGTCATGGCCCCATACGCCAGGCTCGTCGCCCGCGCCGCCGGATCGAGAACCGAGCGATCGCTCGACGTGCTGACCACCGGCACGAACAGCCCCCAGACAGGCGACGTCCTGGCCAGGAGTCGCCCGACCGGGGGCATCGAGAGGTAAGGTGAGACCAGGACGAGGGCATCGACTTGCCGGGTCTCGGCCGCGAGTCGCGCCGACAGGGCGCCTCCCATCGACAGGCCGACGACGCCAACCCATCCGTGTGACGTCCGAAGTCGGTCGAACTGGGTCCTGACCTCGGCGTACCATTCATCGGCCCCATGGCGGTCGAACGCCTCGAGGTCGCGGCCGTGGCCGGGCAGGAGGGGCGCGACGACCGTGTACCCGGCGTCGTGAAACGCCCTCGCCAGGTGACCCAGGGTTTGCGGCGTATCTCCGCCACCATGCACGAGGAGAACCGCGGCGCCGTTGCTGCCGGGAAGGCTGATGGTTTCAGCCCCACGAATCACTCCGTCCGGGCCGCGGTCGAAGCGCGCGTCGAGCGCTCGCGTCAGCGCCCGGCGGTAGATGCGGCCGGCAAGGCCGAGCACCGCCGCGGACCCGAGAATCAGCGGTATCATTGACGCGACGACGACATGATTGTGCAATCCATCTTCGTCGCGGGAAAATACATCGCCCGTTGGCGATGCCGCGATCTAGTGGACTGCCTGTTCCGGTGCCGGCACCTGGGAAGCCTGCATGGAGAGAGCCAGGTCCACCTCAGGGGCAGCCGAGGCGGCTCGCTCGGTGATGACCGACAGGGAAGGGAGCACCATGGTCGTGCCCCGCCGTTCGACAAGTCCGTCTGCCGTGAGGCGCGACAGGACCAGCGACACCGACTCTCTCGTCGCTCCGACCAGCTCGCAGAGAAGCCGATACTGCTGGGGCGAGAGGGTGATTCTGCCATCCGCCCCGGTGAAGATGTCCGTGTGCGCATAGCGGGCGAAGGTCGCGACGATGCGCTGCTCGACGCTCAGCGTAGTGAGCTCGCGGAGCTTGTCGAGGAGGGCCGAACGCTCGGCCATCAGCTGCCCGATGAGCGCGATGGCCTGTTGCGGCTGCTCGCGGACGAAGGCGCGAAAGGAGGTCGTGCTGAGGAACAGCGTCTCCGTCTCCTCCTCCGCTCGCGCATCCGTCACATAGCAGTCGTTGGCGTGAAGTCCTTCGGACCCGAAGCACTCGTTCCGCGTCGCGATCGCGGGGACGAACGAGCGTCCGGCGCGCACGCGGCTGCGCATGACGACGCGACCCCGCGTGACGACGAACAGGCCATCGGCCGGGGCGCCGCGCTGATAGATCATGAAGCCCGACGGCCATGCGGCCCTCGCCGCGTAGGGCACGAGTGCATCGCGTTGCTCGTCAGTCAGCCTCGCGAGCGCGCTGGGTATGACATCCGGCACGGCTTCTCCTCCACCTCCGGGGGATGAGCCGGGGGTTGCAATGTCCGGGCCGGGGTTGACAATCCCCGGGACGGCTTCTCTGTTGCACCCGCCCCTTCTCGCGTGGTAACCGGACGTTTTTGCGGCTGCGCGATGTCGATCTCGGGCGCCAGGCGATGTCCGGCCACGCAGACCGGGGGGAGTTGCCAATCTGCATTCGGTCCTGATACTCGGTGCGGATGCCGTCGCCGCTGCGCGACCCGCGAGCGCAGTGCAGCTCGCGCACGCCTGTCATCGCTGGGGATTCGAGACCGTTATCCCCGTGAGCTGGGGCGACGAGCTCCTCGCCGGGGAAGTGATCTCGCGCTGCGCGTCACGGGAAAACCGGCCGGCCATCCACTGCTCCTGTCCTCGCGTTGCCGAGCGGCTCGGCCAGCACGCGGCAAAGCTGGAACAAACCATCATGTGGCTGGCCACGCCTGCCGTCGCTACCGCGCTGTACCTGCGCGCGCACGCGGGATCCGAGCCGATTCACATCACCTACGCGGGCGCGTGCCCCGGCGCGGACGACGCCAGCATCGACCAGCGAGTGACACCGACCGAGCTCCTGCTGGCGATCAGTGCACGTGGGATAGACATCGCCGCGCAGCCAACGGTATTCGAGGATATCATCCCGCCCGACCGGCGACGGCATTTTTCCTCCGCCGCCGGCCTGCCGGACGCGCAGCGCCTGTGGGAGGAGGCTGCCTTTCGCCTCGCCCAGCCCTCCGACATCGACTTGTCGATCGGGATCGCTCAGCTGCTCCTCGGTGAGGAGCGGCTGCTCGTGGATCTCGCGCCCGCGGTCGGCTGCGTGTGTCGGGCCGGGTCGTCGCACGACACGGATTCGTTGAGGGCACCGACTCCCGTCGTGAGTCTCGGAGTGGTCGATGTGAATCGTGCGCCTCCTGCCATGCTCGCGTCACGGACGCAGGATGGGCCTTCCGCCCCGGAGGCCGAGGTGATCGTGCCGGAAGCTCCGAGTCCGTCCGGGTGGAGCCGCCGCCAGTCACCGGCCAAGCCGGTGTTTCGTCGCCACGTCGCATGGCGGCGGCAGACGCCTCGGCCCGGAGCCATGCTCGCGAGGACGAGCGCCAGCTACGTCGCGATCTCCGAACGACGGCCAGTGCTGGAGCGTCGCGAAGTCCGGATCGCCATCGCCACCGCGATTGCGGTGGCGATCCTGGCACTGGGCGTCTGGCTGGGGCGGACTTACGCCCTCGAGCGGAGCGTGCTCACCGGCGCTGCAGTGGCTCCGAGCGATTCCCCAGGGCTTCCCTCGCCGCATCGATCGCCCTGGTCGCGTTCGTGAAGCGTTGCGCGAGATCCGCTATCTCGGCGGCGGTGAGATCGCGGCTTCCCGCGCGGATCGCCTCGTTGATCGAAGGCAGCGGCATGTTGGCGTAGCCGTTGTCCTCGTCGGCGGCGTAGATGAGTCCACGAAACCACGGCCTCGTGCGGAGGCCCGACGGGCGAGTCAGCTCGCGCTCGACCCTCATCAGGGAGGCGTTGACGCGCTGCGCGGTCGCCGCCGGCATCGCGTCGGCCAGCGCGCGGTCGCGTGCTTCCGCGAAGCTCGTCGCGGCGGCCTCCATCTGGTCGAGTGACGAGACGATTGCCGCGGTCGAAGTCGCCCATCCCCGGTTCGCGAGCTCCTTGTCGATGGGTGGGAGGTAGCGCTTCATCGTCCGGGCGAATTCCGCGTAGTCGAAGGGCAGGACGTCCGCATTGGCGAGCCTGAGGATCGTCGCCGCCGAGATCCGCGCGGCCGTCGCGTGATACCGGAATCCGGGATCGCCGAACTTCGTCATCCAGTACCAGTCGTCGTACTGCGAGTGATAGACGCCGCCGCGGCCTCCGAATCCCCACTCCAGGATCGGAATGCCGAGATGGTTGTAGAAGCCGGCGAAATCCGATCCGCCGCCAGGATCGCCCATCGCCGGATCCGCCGTGCTCGAGGCGCCCCTCCAGCGGTCCATCACGGTCGGCCCGGCGGGATCCGGAACACCGCGCAGGACATCGCGCAGCATGGCGCGCAGGGAGGGCGATCCGCCGGCGCCGAACGAGCTGCCGGACGCGGCGACGTCCTGATTGAGATAGGCCACGGCGCCCGACTGGAGCCGCAGTGAATCCTGCTCGACGAATTCCGTCGAGCCGACGAGACCCCATTCCTCGGCGTCCCACGTCGCGAAGATGACCGTCCTGCGCGGCGGACTTCCCGCTCGAGCCATGGCCGCGATGGAGCGGGCGGCCTCCATCACGCTCACCGTCCCGCTGACGTTGTCGGCAGCCCCCGGTCCCCAGCCGTCACGGTGGGCGCCGATGATCACCAGCTCATCGGGGAACGTGGAGCCGCGAATCGTCGCGAGCGTGTTGTAGATGGGCTTGAAGGGCTTCGTCGCGCGATCGTCACGCACCACCACGCGCGCGCGGACCGGCCCGGGGCCAATGTGGTAATGGAAAGGCATGCCCCCCTGCCACGCGGCGGGAACGTCCTTCCCGCGAAGATCGCGCATGAGCTCTGCCGCATTTCCGTAGCTCATCGGGACGACGGGAATCTTCGGGACACCTGATTCGGATTCCGGAACGCGCCGGGCGCCGGCGATGCTCGGATAGCCCGGCGTCGACGGATCCCCGTTGCCGTTGAAGACGCTCCCTCGCTGGACGCCGCCGGCGGGCCGCATCGGCCCTTCGGGAAAGACATCACCCACGACGAAGCCGTCATCGCGCGGATCGCTGTACATGATCAGCGCGACCGCGCCGTGCGCCTCGGCTTCGCGCGCCTTGATGCCGCGGAAGGATCGCCCGTACCGCGCGATGGCGATCCGGCCCTTCACGCTCACGCCCATCGAGTCGAGCTGCGCATAGTCCTCGATGAGGCCGTAGTTGACGTATACGACGTCCGCCGTGACGTCGCCCTGCCCGCTCGACCCGTTCACCGTCGGGTACTGGGGAAGCGCACTCGTGGGGTCGAGAGCCAGCGCAGGCTCGCGCAGGTCGAGCGTCCGCGGATTCGGCCGGACGCGCGATACCTGCACGACCGTCGGGTGCGGCATCCAGACCGAGTATTCGCGGCTTTCGGTCTCGAGCCCCCAGGATTTCATCTTGTCGATGACGAAGTCCCTCGTGCGCGCCTGCGCCGGAGTGCCCGCGACATGCGCTTCCCGCGACAGGACCTTCGCGAACGCGGCCGCGGAATCCTGACTGGGCCGCGCGATGGCGTCCGCCTCCACGCGGCGCTGGGATTCCCGCCCCACAGGGGAATATCCCGTCATGGCTGACTGCGCCGCGGTGTTCGCGGTGGTGATGGCGACGAGGAGTACGGCGAGGGTGAACGATCTGGTCATCTGTCGTGGGGTCAGGGGATCTGGTCGAGCGCCGCGCGCAACGCTCCCCGCAGCCGGGTCTCGCTGCCTGGATCGCTGCCGACGGCCGAGTGAAGCGCCTTGAGCTGTCGCTCCATCTCGGCCTCGAGGAATTCATCGGTCTGCTTGATGCCCAGCGCCTCGAGTGAGCGCTCCGCCAGGTCCCGAAGCATACGTCGATTGCCTTCGCTGAGGCGCGCGAGCGATGGCGTGGTGGCTTCCGGGGCCTCCCGCTCGCGTCGGCGGCGCGGCGCGTCGATCATCGCGGTGATGGGGGCAAGCGACAGGCTGAAGGAGCCCGGAGTATGCTCCTCGTAGCGCTCGATGACGTTTCGGCGCCTGAGCGAGGCGATGGTCCGCGCGACAGCTTCACGAACGGGCGAGATGCCTCCTTCGCTGTTGTTCCCGCGCCCCGTGATGATCAGCACTTCCGAGACACCCTCGACCTGCTTCTGGCGCACCCAGGTCTCCGCCCGCCTTGCCGCGTCCGATGCCGTCGGCAACGACTCGCGGAGGTTCAGGATGTTCGCGTCACCGTAGCGAACCTGGTCGAATGCGCGCAGCAGGCCGAGGCCCGCTCTTTTCGGTGGCGTCATTCCCGTGAATCTGCCTGGATCCCGGAAAAAAGAAACGGCCCGCCTGTTTCCGGCGGGCCGTGCCTTGCAGGCTGGGCCTTCCTAGAACGTGTCGTTTCCGCCGAACCGGGGATTCACGATGTTGTTGAAGATCGAGCCGAATGTGTAGTTCAGGCCGACATTTCCATAGTAGGAGTACGACGTCTTGAGGGCCTGCTGCCGGAGCAGGACGCTCGTCGTCGTTGCCGACCCCTTGCGAAGATAGAGCTGGTCGTGGATCCAGCTGTACGACCCTCCCATGAAGAAGCTGAGGCCCTTCACGATGCGTATGTTGGCGTTCGCGTTGATGCGCGTGCTTCGCTGTGAGGCATCGTTCAGCAGCGCGTTGTGCGAGAGGTTCGAGCTCAGGCTGCCCCACGGCTGTCGCTGCGACACGGTGACGGCGGCGTAATGAATCGGCACGGTCTGCTTCAGCTTGAAGTAGATGGTCGTGTCCTCGTACGCATACGACGCCATTCCGGCACCGTACTGGAAGCGGAGCTGCCGGCGGGTCGATTCCTTGTATGGAAAGAGGTTGTACTCGACGGCGGCCTTTGCCCGCGCGTATCGCTTCTGGTTCGAGTACGTGTTCGAGCCGAGCGAGGCCGTCACTCCGGCCGACCAGTGGGAATTCAGGCTTTTGAGCTGGGTGCCGTAGGTCGACCAGTTCCGCTTGATGGTCGTATAGGTGGTGTCGGCGTTGCCCGCCGCGTTGCCCAGCTCCACCGTCGCATCGGACTGATCGTAGGAAAAGTCACCACCGATGATCGACTTCCAGGCCTCGGTCGTGCGGGCGGCCTGACTGTAGAAGTAGCCGTTGATGAACTTGTATGACTTCTCGCCATTCGTGAATCCGTTGCCGGAAACGGTGAATACCCACGCGTGCCAGGGGTCGCGCTGTGGGGCGGCGGCGGCGGCGGCCGTCGCGCTGGGCGCGGCCACCGTGACGGTCAGGCGGCTCGCGACACCCGTCCGCGCCAGAAACGGAACCAGGCCCGTCTTGATGACGCGCGTGTACCCCCGCCGCCTGTCGTCGGCAGTGGCATCGACGGAAGCGACGTACTTGAGCGTATCCACCATGCGAGCGAAGCCCCGCTGCCCGATGAAGTTCAGCACGTACTCGTCTCCGCCTCCCCCGGTGCCCTGAGTCGTGACGAGCAGGTGGACGTCGGAGTCGGTGCGGTCGCGGACCCAGTTCACGTACGGTATCTCGGTCCGCAGGTAGTCGAACTCGCAACTATGGCAGTCGAGGAAGACGTTGATGGTCGCGGGTAGCCCGGGTGCCGGCGGCTGCGAGTTGGGGTCCTGCGCGATGGCAGCGCTCGAGAGTACGAAAAGGCCGAGCACCGCGAATGCCGTTCGGCATGCCGACATGAGGTGGGGGATCGAGTGGTGGAGGAGACCGGGACAGGGGTTAGAGGCCCGTTCCCGCGAATCCGTTGCCTGGGACCCAAAGGAGGTAGCTGCGACTACCGTCTGTCATCGCGCGATTCAGGAGCGCCTTCTGTTACGCCACCCCCGGATCAGGGTTTCGCAAAAAAGAAAAGAGGTGCCGGTTTCGGCACCTCTTTCATCGAATCGTAATGTGGCGGCGGTCAGGCCGCGCGGATCCTGAACGGAATCACTTCGGTGGATGCCGTCTTCACTTCCTTCTGATCTGCCCGCAGGCGGCGGGCGAAGCAGATCTCGTTGCAGGCGAAGCGCCGCGCGCAGCCCAGGCAGTCGCGGCGGATCTTCTCGGGATAGCGCGCGCGATCGACGCGCGTGTAGCCGATGGCCTGGAAGAAATCCGGCTGAAGGGTCAGGGCGAACACATCGCTGATCCCGCGCTTGAGCGCGAGCTGCTCGACGGCGGCCACCACCTGGCGGCCGAGGCCCTTCCCGTGCGCTTCGGGGGCGACGGCGATCGCGGCGACTTCGGCCACCGACGGCGAATACTCCTTGATCGCGCCACAGGCGAGGATGTGCCCGCGATCGTTGACCGCGACGACGTAGTCGTCGATCGCCAGGGAGATCATCTCCGGCGACCTCCGCAGCATCAGCGCCTGGTCCGCGAACCGGTTGTTGAGCTCCGATATCGCCGTCGCGTCGGCGATGCGGGCCCGGCGAATGAAGATGTCCTCGCTCATTCGAGAATGCCTTCGAGGATCTCGAGGCCCCGCGCGATGTCCTCCCGAGTCGCGACCAGCGGGGGCAGCAGGCGCACGGTGTACTCGCCGGCGCTGCAGACGAGCAGGCCCGCGCCGAGCGCCTCGGAGACGACGTGGGCGGCAGTGCCCATGACGTCGATGCCCCACATGAATCCCGCTCCGCGCACCGCCCGGATGCGCCCCGACCGAACGGCCATCTGGTTGAGCTGATGGCCCATCCAGGCGCCCGTCTGCGTGACGTGGGCGAGCATCTGCGGATCGGTGAGGCGCCGGACCACGTGCAGCGCGACGGAGGCGACGAACGGTCCTCCCCCGAACGTCGTCCCGTGATCGCCGGGCTTGATCGTGCGGGCGATGTCCTCGGTCGTCAGGATCGCCCCCATGGGCAGGCCGCCGGCGATCGGCTTCGCGAGGGTGAGCATGTCGGGCTCGACGCCCGAATGCTCGTAGGCGTACTTGGTTCCCGTGCGGCCGAGGCCGCACTGGATCTCGTCGAAGATGAGCGCGATCTCGCGCTCGGTGCAGAGCGCGCGAAGCTCGCGCAGGAATCCGGGGTCCATCACGCACACCCCGCCCTCGCCCTGCACCGGCTCGACGATGACGGCAGCGGTCGTCTCCTGCTTGAGCACGATCGCCAGGTCGTCGATGTCCCGCTCGCAGATCGAGATCCCGCCGGCGAGGGGGCGGAACGGCTGCCGATACCCGGGCCGATCGGTCGCCGCCAGCGTCCCGAACAGCCGGCCGTGGAAGGCGCCGCGCAGCGCGACGATCTCGTGCTTCGCCGCTCCCCGCTCGCGCCCCCACCGGCGCGCGAACTTGAACGCGCCCTCGTTCGCTTCCGCGCCGGAGTTGCAGAAGAACACCCGCGATGCGAACGAGTCCTCGATCAGCGCCCGCGCGAGCTCCTCGCCCGGCCCGGTCCGGTAGAGGTTTGACGTGTGAATGAGGCCCTCGGCCGCGTCGTGCAGGGCTTTCCGCAGCCCTTCGTCCCCGTACCCGAGGGCATTGACGGCGATGCCGCTGACGAAATCGAGATAGCGGTTGCCGTCGCGGTCGATGAGGTGCACGCCTTCGCCCGCCACCAGCTCGATGGGAGCGCGCTTGTACGTCCCCATCAGCGCGTCCACGGGCGAGGCGCCGGTCACGGGATCGGTCACGGAAGACATCATGGCGACGGTCATGCTACACCTCTGACGAAAGTGCCCAGGTTGGAATTCGTGATCGCGCTGATGTTGCCGATCCGTACACGCGGCACGCCGGCATTCGCCGCCATGACCGCTGCCTGCAGCTTGGCGCGCATGCCGCCGGACGCGGAGCCGTCGTCCAGCATGCGTTGCGCGCGCGCGGCGTCCACTTCGCCGATCACGGCGCCGTCCTGCATGACGCCCTCGACGTCCACCACCAGGAGCAGCTCATCCGCCCCGACGTCGACGGCGATTGCCGCGGCCGCATCGTCGCCGTTCACGTTGAGCGTCATGCTCGACGTGCCGCCCACGCCGCGGGAAACCGGCGAAATGACGGGGACGAAGCCCGCGGCCAGAAGGCCCTTCAGGAACTCGGTGTTGATGCGCGTCGGCGAGCCCACGTGACCGAGCTTGTCGCGGTCGATCGGCCGCGCCTCGATGAGCGCGCCGTCCTCGCCCGACAGCCCGATGGCGTTCACCCCGTGCGAGGCGAGCGCCGCGACGAGCCGCTTGTTCGAGACGCCCGACAGCGCCATCCGCACGATGTCGATGTCGGCGTCGGTCGTCACGCGCCGCCCGTCGACGAACGACGGCGTGATGCCGAACGCCTTCTGGAGCGCGCTGATCTCGTCGCCGCCACCATGGACGATCATCGTCGCTCCCGGCGACTGCTCGCAGGATTGCGCGACCAGCGTCGGAAGGGACGGGTCACCCTGCGGCCGGCCACCGACCTTGATCACCCTGGTCACGATGGGACTCCCGCCGTCTCGGGCAAGCCGAACATGAGATTCGCGTTCTGGAGCGCCTGGCTCGCCGCGCCCTTGAGCAGGTTGTCGATCGCCGAGAACACGAGCAGCGTCGGCTGGTCCGTACCCACCGGCGAGACCGCGCTGATCCGCACCACGCCGCGACGGACGACCTCGTGGAGCGAGGGCGGATTGGCAACGACTTCGACGAGCGGCTCCTTCGCGTACGCCTCGCGGAACGGCAGCAGCGGATCGGAGAGCGGCTGCGAGAGCGGAACGGTGATGGTCGCCAGGATCCCGCGCGCCACCGGCAGCAGGTGCGGCGTGAAGAGCAGCGACGCCTTGCCGCCGATCGCCGCGATCGACGCCTTCATCTCCGGGACATGGCGATGCCCGTTCCCGACGCCGTACGCGCGGTAGTCACCGCTCACCTCGGCGAACAGCATGTCGCGCCGCGGCGAGTTGCCGGCGCCCGTGACGCCGCTGGCCGCGTTCGCGATGATCTGTCCGCCCGGAGCGACGAGGCCGGCCCGGATCAGCGGAGCGATGCCAAGCAGGATGGCCGTCGGGTAGCATCCAGGATTGGCGACGATCGCCGCCGTATCGATCCCCGTGCGATCGAGCTCCGGCATTCCATATGGAACGTCCGTGACGCCGTTGCCCGGCCGCAGATCCGATGAGAGGTCCACGACCCTCGCGCCCGCCTGGGCCGCCCGGTTGACCCACTCGACGGAGGCCCCGTGGGGCAGGGCGCTGAAGACCATCGCGGCGGCGGAGAGGTCGGCCGATTCTCCGTCGATGAACTCGATGGTCCTGCCGGCCGCGCTGAACGATTCGCCCCGCTGGTTGTTTGCGGTCGCGAATGCCAGCTTAAAGCGCGGGTGCTGCAACAGCAGCGAGCAAAGCTCGCGGCCGGCATAGCCGCTGGCGCCAAGTACGCCGACAGGGATAGTATTCACAGACGAATGCATAATAATACATGGCTTCTGGGTCAATCCCTGACTCGCAAGCGGATGGTGGGCGAGGCGGCGCGGCGGGTCCTTCGATGACCTCCAAGCCCGTCCGACAGAAGGCCATCCTCGAGCTCATCGCGGCTCACGAGGTGGCCAATCAGGAGGAGCTGCGACGGCTTCTCGAGAAGGCTGGCCAGCGGGTCACCCAGGCGACGCTGTCCCGCGACCTGCGGGAGCTCGGGATTGTCCGGGCACACACGGCCTCCGGCCCCAGGTACGTTCAGCCAGACGTGCTGGCGGATGAGGATAAACCCTCTCTGGAGGCCCTTTTACCTCAGTTATTCGAGAGCGTGGACGGGGTCCGGGAGCTGCTGGTCCTCCGCACGGTTGCCAGCGGAGCCCAGCCGATTGCGGAGGCGATCGACGCGGAGGACTGGCCGGAGGTTCTCGGGACCGTCGCCGGCGAGAACACCATCCTGATCATCTGCCGGTCGGAGGAGTCCCGGCTGGCCCTTTCGGATCGTCTTCGGCGGCTCGCCGAATAGCCTGCGCCGGAGCCGGAATCGCAGCGTCGGCCGACTGTTGACGTAGAGGTGGTTCCTGATTAAATATGCAGTGCGTCTGCATATTCAACCATCGGAGCCAAGCCATGCCCCGCACAATTGCCCTCGCCTACTCAGGCGGTCTCGACACCTCGATCATCGTGCCGTGGCTCAAGGAGCACTACGATGCGCGGGTCATCTGCGTCGCCGGTGACGTCGGCCAGGGCGCCGAGCTCGAAGGCGTCCGCCAGAAGGCGCTCGCCTCGGGTGCCGACGAGTGCTACATCGAGGACCTCCGTGAGGAATTCATCACGGACTTCATCTATCCGACGCTCCGCGCCGGCGCGATCTACGGGCGGAAGTACCTGCTCGGTACTTCAATGGCGCGCCCGCTCATCGCGAAGCGGCAGGTCGAGGTCGCCCGGATGGTGGGCGCCGACGCGCTCGCGCACGGCTGCACCGGCAAGGGCAACGACCAGGTCCGCTTCGAGCTGACCTATGCCGCCTTCGCTCCGGAGCTTCCCGTCATCGCGCCCTGGCGCGTGTGGGACATCCGCAGCCGCGAGGACGCCATCGCCTACGCCGCGAAGCACAACGTCCCGGTTGCCGCGACGAAGGAAAAGATCTACTCGCGCGACGCGAACATCTGGCACCTCTCCCATGAGGGCGGCGTGCTCGAGAATCCGGCCGCCGAGCCCCCCAAGGACCTGTTCATGCTCACGACGCCGGTCGCCGACACGCCGAACGAGTCGGAGGTCGTGGTCATCGGCTTCGAGAAGGGCACGCCCGTGTCCGTCAACGGCAAGCGCCTGAACCCGGTCGCGCTCCTCCAGCTGCTCAACACCATCGGCGGCCGGCATGGCGTCGGCGTCATCGACCTCGTCGAGGACCGGCTGGTGGGCATGAAGTCGCGCGGCGTGTACGAGACGCCGGGTGGAACGCTGCTCTACACGGCGCACTCGGAGCTCGAGCAGCTCGTGCTCGACCGGCGCACGCTGGCCGCCAAGGATGCGATGGCTCCGCGGTACGCCGACCTGGTGTACGAGGGCCGGTGGTGGACGACCGAGCGCGAGGCGCTCGACGCCTTCGTCAACGTCACCCAGGAGCGCGTCACGGGCGAAGTCGGACTCCGCCTCTTCAAGGGCTCCGTCTCCGTCACGAGCCGCCAGAGCGCGCACGCCCTCTACGACGAGCGCTTCGTCACCTTCGGCGAGGACGACGTCTATCAGCAGAGCGATGCCGCCGGATTCATCCGGCTCTTCAGCCTCCCGAACCGCGTTCGCGCGCTCAAGGACCAGGAAGCGGCGGCGGCCGATGCCGCCGTCCTTCCGATGAAGAAGGACGGCGAGGCCGAGGCGGCCGAGCCGGCGAAGAAGGAGCTGGCGATCGCATGACAGCCGCCGCCACGCCGCAGCCCGCGCGCGTGTCGCACAAGCTCTGGGGCGGTCGCTTCAGTGACGGGTCCGCCCCGGCCTTCGACGCGCTGAACAATTCGATCGGTACCGACTTCCGGCTCTGGCCGTACGACGTTCGCGCGTCGAAGGCCTGGGCGATGGCGCTTTACGGCGCCGGCGTGCTCACGCTCGAGGAGTGCACGCGCCTCGAGCGCGGGCTCGATGCCGTCGAGCGGCGCCTCATGGGCGGCGAGCAGCCGATCGCGTCCGACGAGGACGTGCACACGATGATCGACCGACTTCTGCACGAGGAAGCCGGC
This sequence comes from uncultured Gemmatimonadota bacterium, assembly GCA_946479895.1. The sequence continues at coordinate 13,155 of CAMLHT010000021.1, forward strand.
GACGTCGCGCCCAAGCTGCATACGGGCCGGAGCCGCAACGACCAGGTGGCGACCGCCACCCGGCTGTGGTCGATGGATGCCACGCTTCGTGTCGAAGAGGCGATCAAGCAGTTCCAGCAGATCATCCTGACGCACGCCGTCGCCCTCGAAGGCACGGTGATGCCGTCGTACACGCACATGCAGCGCGCCATCCCGGTCTCGGCGGCGCACTGGATGCTTTCCCACTTCTGGCCGCTCGAGCGCGACCGGGCCCGCCTCCGCGCGGCGCGCGCCGGCGCCGCCGTACTTCCGCTTGGCTCGGGCGCCGCGGCCGGTTCCGCGTACCCGATCTCGAGGGTCCTGCTTCAGGGAAGCCTCGGTTTCGGCGCGATCTCGCAGAATTCGATCGACGCGGTCAGCGACCGCGATTTCGTGGCGGAGATCCTCTTCGCCTGCACGATGGTGGCGACCCACCTGTCGCGCTTCGCCGAGGACCTGATCATCTATGGGTCGTCGGAATTCGGGTTCGTCAGGTTCGGAGAGAAGTTCACGTCGGGCTCGAGCATGATGCCGCAGAAGCGGAACCCGGACGCCCTGGAGATCGCCCGCGGCTCGGCGGCGCGGCTCCTTGGTGATCTCACGGCCCTCCTTGCCCTGCTCAAGGGCCTGCCCAGCAGCTACAACAAGGACCTGCAGGACGACAAGCGCGTCCTGTTCGACGCCGTGGACACGATCACGCTCGTCCTGCCGGCTTTCGGTGGGGCGCTTGCCGAGTCGAAGTTCCAGCCGGACCGCATGTCGGCGGCGCTGTCGTCCACGATGATGGCGACGGATCTCGCGGACTACCTGGTGCGGAAGGGTGCCACCTTCCGGGATTCGCACTCGGCGGTCGGGCACCTCGTGCGCCTCGCTGAAGAGCGGGGTTGCGAGCTGGGCGCGCTCACGCCCGCGGATTTCGGAGGCGCGCACAAGCTGTTCGGGCCCGACGTCGTCGACGCGCTCTCGCCGGCGGCCTCGCTCACGCACCGCGACGTGCCGGGGGGAACGGGGCCCCGCGCCATCGCTGACCAGATCAGGAACGCGAAGGCCGCGCTTCAGGGTTAGGCCTGCGCGCAAAAAAAAAGCGGCTCGCGTCTTCACGCGAGCCGCTTTTTCCGTCCAGCCTCAGAACATGATGCCGAACGTGATCGGGATGAAGCGCACGTTCGTCGTGCCACCCGTGCCGTTGTCGGCCATGATGTTGTGCCAGCGGACTTCGCCGAAGGCCGAGAAGCCGGCGAGACCGAACTTGATGCCGGCCCCGAGGTTCACGCCGAAATCGTTCGACGATTCAGCCGCGGCGATTGTGGACTTCGAGTTGTACATGCCGACGCCGCCGATCGCGTAGGGCGAGAGAACGACCGCGCCGGGCATGCTGAGCACCGCATTCGCGTTCAGGCCCATGATGCGGAACTTCTCGGTGGACGGCGAGTCGAAGTTGAACTCGTTGAACATGCCGTCGACACGAAAGCCGACGGGAGCGAGCGGCGGGTGAACGCCGGCGGTGGCCATGACGTGATACCCCGTCTGAAGGCCGTCGAGGTTGCCGCTCGGGACCGACGCGCCGGCTGCGATACCAAAGCTGAGCTGGGCCTGCGCCATCGCAATCGGTGCCATCAGCGCAAGGGCAGCTACCGCCAACATCTTCCGTGACATGGACGACTCCATATGAAGGGTTTTGTCCGACCTGTCCTGCTATCCCCTCATACGCTCCACCAGCCTCGGCGTCACAGAAGGGGGGCCGGAGGCCCCCCTTCTGTGTATCTTGTTTCGAGCCTAAGCTCCTCAATACCAATGTCATACACCCCTCGTCGACGCACCGTCACGACCCGAGTTGGAGCCGTCCAGATCGGCTCCGCTCACCCCGTCGTCGTGCAGTCCATGACCAACACGGACACGGCGGACGTCCCGGGCACGGTCGCCCAGGTCGCGGCCCTCGCTGCCGCCGGATCGCAACTGGTCCGCGTGACCGTGAACAACGAGGAGTCGGCCGCAGCCGTGCCGGAGATCGTGCGGCGGCTGTCGGATCAGGGCTGCGACGTTCCCGTCATCGGCGATTTCCACTACAACGGCCATCTCCTGCTCGCGAAGTATCCCGAGTGCGCGCGGGCGCTGGCCAAGTACCGCATCAATCCGGGCAACGTCGGCGGCAAGCGCCGCGACGAGAACTTCAAGACGATCGTGGAGATCGCGATCGCGAACGACAAGCCGGTGCGCATCGGGGTGAACTGGGGATCGCTCGACCAGGACCTCCTCACCGAGATGATGGACGAGAATTCCCGCCGCGCCGAGCCGCTCGACGCGCACGACGTGTACATGGAGGCGATGCTGGCCAGCGCCCTGCGCTCCGCCACGCTCGCCGAAGAGATCGGGCTCGCCCACGACCGGATCATCATCTCCGCGAAAGTCTCGACCGTGGCCGACCTCGTGGAGGTCTATCGTCGTCTCGCGGTCCGCTGCGATTACCCGCTTCACCTCGGCCTCACCGAGGCGGGACTCGGGCGGAAGGGGATCATCGCCAGTACCGCTGGCCTGTCCATCCTGCTCGCCGACGGCATCGGCGACACGATCCGCGTGTCGCTCACGCCGCGCCCCGGCGGTGATCGCACCGAGGAAGTCGCCGTCGCGCAGCAGATCCTGCAGTCGCTCGGCCTGCGGAGCTTCTCGCCGCAGGTGACGGCCTGTCCGGGGTGTGGACGCACCACCTCGACCTTCTTCCAGCACATGGCCGAGGACATCCAGGGCTACATCGCGGAACGGATGCCGGAGTGGCGGGGCCGGTACCCGGGCGTCGAGACCATGCGCGTGGCGGTCATGGGTTGCGTCGTGAACGGGCCGGGCGAGTCGAAGCACGCGAACATCGGCATCTCGCTTCCCGGAACTTTCGAGGAGCCGAAGGCGCCGGTGTACGTCGACGGCAGGCTCTCCACCACGCTCAAGGGGGACAGGATCGTTCCCGAATTCCTGTCGATTCTCGAGGATTACGTCGCCAGCCACTACGGGAGCGACGTGCCCCGAACGGCCGGAGTCTAGGCCGAAGCCCTCAGACTCAGCTCGTCGACGGCGCGCGCCAGCTCGTCGACGATCCCGGCATCGAAGCCGACCTCGCGGAACCGCTCGCAGAGCGAGCGATACCAGCGGGCCGTTTCCTCCTTTCCGAGCGGGAGCTGGCTCCACACGGAGTCGGCATCGATGGTCCGCCGCAGGTTCGCCAGGGTTGCGCCGACGGCGTGAAGGGCGTCGGCGGCGAGCACCCAGCGCGCACGCTCGTCCGCGGCATCCAGGCGCTCGAGAAGATTCTGGCGGCGCTCGTCGTGTGAAAAGTCGACCCCGTCCGCATCCACGCGGTGGAGGGTGATCGACACCACGGACCGCAGCACGTCCTTCCCGAACTTCTCGCCGATGCGCTGGTCGAGCATGTCGGGAGTGAAGCGGTCGTTCACACAGTCCGCCACGACGTCCTGCAGAATGCCGGCGATGACGGTGTCGTCGTCGCGGTCGTAGCGCGTCAGGATGATCGCGACGTTCGCCGCGTGCGTGCCGTACGGCTGGCGTGTGCCCTTGTGCACCTGCCGATCATGATGCTTCGCCGCGAAGGCGAGCGCATGATTGATCCGATCGGAGTAACCGGAAGAGGGCATCGAGGCAGCAGGCGAGGGAAACGAGACCGAAAGATACCGATTCTATCCCGCGATGGAGATACGGGTGAACCAGGTCATGATCGCCTCGAGGCCCCGCCGGTCCTCCTCGTCGAAGCGGTCCACCTGCGTCGAGTCGACGTCGAAAACGGCTATCAGCCGTCCGGTGCCGTCGAGCACGGGGACGACGATCTCGGAGCGGGACCGGGCATCGCACGCGATGTGACCGGGAAACCGCGAGACGTCCGGAACGACGATGGAGCGACGCTCCGCCGCTGACGTGCCGCAGACCCCCTGACCGAAGCGGATCTCGAGACAGCCCATGGTGCCCTGGTACGGACCGACGCGGAGAAGGTCGCGGTCCACGACCCGGTAGAAGCCGGTCCACAGGTGCCCGAAGGCGTGGTGAACCAGGGACGAGATGGTCGCCATTGCCGCGATCTCGTCCGTGATGTCCGCCAGGACGTGGGCGACGTGCGCATGCAATGTCCCATAGGCCCTGTGCCTGGGCTCGTTGCGCAGGTCGAGGATCAGCTCCGCCATGTCTTCATCTCCGGTAGTCGTTGAAGATATCAACGACGCCGGGTTCAACTTGCGGCGGGCTGTGGCGCTCGAACCGGGGCTCCGGGGGCCTTTCGCTGGCCGCCGCCGGTGCGCTTCGGCCGGGCCGTGAGCCGAGGCGGCGGGCCGTCCCAGAGAACAACGCCGAACACCTGGCGGCTCCTTTCCCTCAGCGCGCGGGTGACGTCGGCGAGCTGCCCCACCCGGGTTCTGCCCGCCGTTGCCGTGAGCACAGTCCCTTCCACGAACGGGTTTTCCGCGATCGCGGGAACGAGGTCGAGATTCCCGATGACGAGGACGGTGTCGTAATGGCGCCCGAGACGCGAACGCTCGCGCTGGATCAGGTCGATGAGACCGCCTGGCGCCGCGGATTTGACTCCCGTGACGACGTCGATGGTGCGGTCGCGGCCGACGGCCACGTGAGCGGTCGCGTCCACCCACGTCCCGATGCCACCCAGCAGGTCCGCCAGGTCGCCGGAGGCCGAGAAGGGAAGCAGCGACCGGATGGCGTCACTCCGTCCCGCCGCGTCGATCACGAGTACCGAGAGCGCGTCCTCGGCGGCGATCGCGGCGATGTTCATCGCCACGATGGCGGAGATGTCGGGATCGTCGCCCAGGACCGGAATCACATCCGGCGTCGCCGCGGACTGTTCGATGTGCAGGTACGCCAGCTGGTACGAGTCGGCCTTTGGATCGAGGTAGCCGGGCGCGAGACGATCGGCGCGACGGCGATCGTACTCCGCGCGTCCGGAGGATGGGACGACGGTCGCCATGACCCTCGTTCCAGTCACCCGTTCGATCTCCGCGGCGTCCGCCACCGTCGGCTTCCGCAGCTCTGACTGAAGCGAGCCCGCGAATCCGAACACGATGCCGAAGATCGCGGCCGCCAGCACCATCATCATCGGGCTGGCCGAGATCGCGCTGATTTCCTGCGCCCGCTGGAGCTCCTGCTCGCGGAGCTCGAGAGCCGCCCTGGCGTTCTCGAGATCGGCATTGGCCAGAGCCACCGCCGACCGGGCCGAGTCACGCTCGGCGACCCAGGGCATCGTGTCGGGCGCGGAGGCGCGGGCCTGCGCCACCTGGCGAGTGGGCGTCGCGATGCGGTTGATTTCCGCGCGCAGCGAGTCCCGGCGTTCCGCGGCTATGGTCTCGATCGCGCGCCCGATGTCGGTTGCGCGCGACGTCAGGGCGACGAACATCGGGTCGGCGCCGCCTGCCGAGCCGATCGCGTCCCTCTCTCGCTCCACGTCGGCCAGCGAATCGAGGAGGGCGGAAACCCGGCCGTTGGAGACCAGCGCCGGCGAAGCGGCGAGCGAACGGTAGGACGACGGAAGCGGAACCGTCTCCGTCTTGCCGATCAAAGACGAAAGCTCGGTGAGGATGTTGGTCAGCGAGTCGTGGCGCGCGATGAGCGCGGGCGAAACGCTGTCGATCTTCGGTTCGGCGTTGTACGAGGCCACTTCGCGGCGAACGACCACGAGGGCCGATTCGGCGCTCGTGACGCGTGTGCCTGCCCGCGACAAGGCCTGGATGAGCGCCAGGGTGTCGATGCGGATAGCGTCGACGGTGGCCGTCGGGCCCATGGCGCGACGATTCTTCGGCGCGAGCACGAGCGACAGGGCCGCCAGCGCGACGACGATTGCCGCAATGGTCCCGATGACCAGCGGACGGCGCGCGGCGTTGCGCGCCCGGCTGCTCAGCCAGGCTGGCTCGGGAACGCGAAATTCGGCTTTCCTGTCGGGATTCGTAGGCGCCATGCTACCGGTGATCTAGGCACAGCACGGGCCACTGTGCCCTGAATGCAGGACGCCCCGGAGCGAACGGCCCCGGGGCGCCTGAGGTATCCCGAAGGCCTATCGGTCGACGGCCCAGCGGTCGTTGGCCCACTTGTCCTCCAGGACCTGGAACGTCCTGGTGTAGTCCCGCCCGTTTACCGACAGCTTCGCCGTGTACCAGCCGGGTGTCATTGGTGCGCCACCGCCGCCGCGGCCACCACGACCACCGCCGGCCTGGGCACCCGCGTTACAGCCCGTCCCGGCGCCCGGGGCCGCACCTGCACGGCCACCGCCGCCACCGAATCCGCCGAGGGCCTGGACACCGCCGCTGGCCACCAGCGTCGCGATGGCCGAGTCGCGCGCGGCTCCGGTGAGGTTGGGAAGGTTGGCGAGGTTGCCGAATCCTCCGCGGCCGCCGCCACCACCGCCGCCGGCGGGGAACTGCACGCGGTTGATGCCCGCGCGGTTCGTGGCCGTGAGCGTCTGCACTCCACCGCAGGCGTCGGTCACGGTCAGGGTCACCGGTCCGGGTGCCGCGGTCTTCAGGTAGTAGCTGATGGCCGTCCCGCGCGGTGCGCTCGGCGCGGACCAGTCGCGCTGTCCGCCAGTCTGCATGTTGCCCGTCATGTCCCGGACGTAGTTCACGGCCGGGCGAATCTCGAACAGCACGGCCTCGGCCGACTGGACGGCCGGGGTGAACTGCTGGAGAGCGGTGATGTCGTCGGCGATGAAGATCCCGCGGCCGTGCGTGGCGACGATCAGGTCACCGTCGCGCGGGTGGATGAGCACCTCGTCCGTGCGCACCGTCGGGAGATCGTTCATGAACTTCTCCCAGCTCTTTCCCTGATCGAGGGTGACGTAGAGTCCGAACTCCGTGCCCGCGAAGAGGAGATTCGGATTCTTCAGGTCCTCGCGAATCGTCTGGACGTTGCCCGACGCCGGCAGGTTGCCGGCGACGCTCGTCCAGGTACGTCCGTAATCGGTCGTCCTGAAGATGTACGGCTTCAGGTCATCGCTCCGATGCCCGTCGACCGAGACGTACGCCGTCCCCGCGTCGAAGTGCGAAGCCTCGATGCGCGAGATCCAGTAGCGGTGGTTCGCCGGGAGGCCGCCGATGTTCTTTCCGACCTCGGTGAACGTCTTGCCGCCGTCCTGGCTGACCTGAACGTTGCCGTCATCCGTGCCTGCCCAGACGACGCCCGGCTGCACCGGCGATTCGTTGACCGAGATGATGGTGCTGTAGTGGACGATGCCGTCGGCCTTGGAGATCATCGTGCGATCGCCGGGGACGCCCATCACGCCGACCGTGCGACGGTCGATGTTCTTCGTGAGATCGTCGCTCGCCGTCCAGGTGTCGCCGCGGTTGTACGACTTGAACAGCCGGTTGCCGCCGAGCCAGACGATGTTGGGATCGTGCGGCGAGAGGATGAACGGCGTGTTCCAGTTGAAGCGATACTGATCGCCCGGCTGGGCGTTGAGGACGTTCCGTGCTCCGCCGCCACGCCCGCCGCCCGCTCCGCCCGATGACGGGCGAATGCTGCGCGACGTGCCTTCCTTCAGGTCATAGCGCTGCGTGGCGCCGTCCTGTGATTCGGTGTAGACGATCCACGGGAAGTCCGGATTCACCGCGGTCTGGAATCCGTCGCCGCCGCCGATGCCGAACCAGTCCGAGTTGTAGATGGCGCCCGAGCGCTTCGAGCTCGGACCGCCCCAGCTGCCGTTGTCCTGGAGGCCGGTGTAGACGAAGTAGGGCCGGCGCATGTCGGCCGATACCCAGTAGGCGAGCGAGGTCGTCATCGTGTTGACGTAGTCCCAGCTCCTGCCCTGATCCCACGAGATGTTCAGGCCACCGTCATTCCCGATCAGGATGTGCTTCGGGTTGCGCGGATCGATCCACATGGCGTGCTGGTCGACGTGACCCGGCTCGCCATTGCCTCCGGCTTCGTCCAGCGTCGCGAACGTCTTTCCGCCATCAGTGGACTTCGCCCATGGCAGGCCGGCGACGTAGACCGTATTCGGGTTCGTCGGATCCACGCGCAGCTGGCTGAAGTACATCGGGCGCGAGTTGCAGTTGCTCACGATGCGCCAGGTGCGCCCGCGGTCGTCGGAGCGGTAGACGCCACCTTCGGCCGCGTTGGGAGCCGAGGTGGAAGCGCGCGCTCCGGGCGCGCCGTTGTTGCAGGCGCTCGTGTTGGCGTTGTCCGCGGGGTCGTAGCCTCCACGTCCGCCTCGACCGGCGAAGCCCGCGACTGCCTGGGCAAGCTGGCCGGCGGCCTGTGGGGTCGCGCCCGCGCGAACAGCCGACACCGAGTCGGCGGCGCGCTGCGCCGCGCCCGGCGGTGTCACTTCAGGGTTGACCGGGGCGCCACCACCGGCGCCACGTCCGCCGCGACCCGTCGTCGCTTCGACCGTGTTGCTCGGGCCGACCTGAATCTGCGCGTAGACCGTGCCCGGGCTGGAGCGCGACACCCCGAGTGCGATCCGGCCCATCGTCATGTCGGCCGGGATCCCGAAGCCGGTGACCTTCGTCCACGTCGCTCCAGCGTTCTCCGATTTCCAGACACCGCTCCCCGGCCCGCCGCCGTTCATCCAGACCGGCGTCCGCCGGCGCTGGTAGCTGGCGGCATACAGGATGTTCGGGTTCGAGTGATCGATGGCGATGTCGTTGAAGCCGGTATCCTCGTCGATGAACTTCACGAGCGTCCACGTCGCGCCGCCGTTCGTCGACTTGTAGATGCCGCGCTCCTTGTTGGGACCGAAGAGGTGGCCAACGGCGGCGACGTACACGACTTCCGGATTCTTCGGGTCGATCACGATGCGGGCGATCGACTGCGTCTCGCGCAGGCCGATGTGCTTCCAGGTCTTGCCGCCATCGGTGGTCTTGTAGATCCCGTCGCCGAACGACGCGCTCTGGCGGTTGTTCGGCTCGCCCGTGCCGACGTACACGATGTCCGGGTTCGTCGGATGAATGGCGATGTCGCCGATGGAGGCCGAGCTCTGCTCGTCGAAGACGGGCTCGAAGGAGACGCCGTTGTTCACCGACTTCCACACGCCACCGACGGCGTAGCCGATGAAGATCGTGTTGGGATCGGACTCGCTGACTTCGATGTCGTCGATGCGGCCGCCCATGCTCGCGGGACCGATGTTGCGGAACCGGAACGGGGAGAGGACGGGGTTGGACGAGAGGTTGACGACCCCACCGCTGCGTTGCGCGGGCGCCACGGAGAGCGCGAAGGGCAGGGCAAGAACGGGAAGGGCGACGCGGAGTCGACTGGTGAGTCGCTTCATGTAAAGGGGGCGGCCTGGGTGAAGAGCACGACCGGAACAACCTTGCTACGCGAGATTCGCCTCGAGTGCTGGGCGGGGGCAGGCGCAAAAGCAGAGCGGGGCCGCCAGTGAAGGCGGCCCCGCTCCGGTATTCGACCCGTCGGACTTACTTGACGGTGATCGTGCCCCGCATGTTCATCGCGAGGTGCGGCGTGCAGTGATAGTTGTACTTGCCCGGGGGAACGTTGGCGAAGGAGATCTCGTAGGTCTCGCCGACGTTCGAGAGAAGCGGGCCGGAGAGCTCGGACATCTGGTTGTCCATGTTCGCCATCAGCTGCGGCTTGGCAGCGGCCTGGATCTCGGCCGGATCGAAGGCGACGTTGTGCGGGCCGCCGGAGACCATCGTCCACTTCACGTTATCGCCGGCGTTGATCGTGATGTCGGCGGGCTCGAACTTATAGTTGGTGCCGTCGCCGGTCATCTTCACTTCGATCGTCTTGCCGGTGGCCGGCGCCTTGGCAACCGTGCCGGTCGCCGGGGTGGTCGCCGCGGGGGTCGACGGCGTGGTCGCCGTCGCCGCAGAATCCGTGGTGGTCGCGGTCTTGTCGCCGCCGCCGCATGCCCCGAGAACAACCGCGCTCGCGATGAGCGCCAGTCCGTTGAACCGCATCTTGAAGGCCTCCAATGGTGCCTAGCTTGAATCGTTGAGAGAGA